>NZ_MAVV01000011.1 GCF_001707915.1 Thermodesulfovibrio sp. N1
GTCTATTCGCTCTGCTATCGCTCCGTTCAGAATGACCCTTACATTGTCACCCTGATTATCCCTAAATTGTCACCCTGAGGCGTAAGCCGAAGGGTCTCCTGATTAGATTCTTCTTCGGTCGCTTACACTCCTTCAGACGCTGTCCTGAGCAAAGCGAAGGAATGACAAAAAAGCAGAATGACAGGAAAGCGGAGAAGATCCTTCGCTATCGCTCAGGATGACGAAGGAAAGTCTAAGGATGATAGAGAAAAATATCAGACTTAATGAAAAAGAGGCTCAGACGTTGTCCCAAGTCAAGCAAAGAAATTACAGAATTGGTTCAAGATAGCACTGATTTCAAGGCAATTTTAAGGAGAGATTAAAAAAGGCTTGCAGATGTTAAAATAAAGAATGTTTAAATGGATTTTAAGAGTTTTTATTCTTTTTTTTCTTATTTATCTGGCATATATCATTATTTATCCCTTTACAATTGATATATCCTCATTGAAAAAAAAGAATCCTGAATTAACTGCTATGATGAAATATCGAATAAATCAATGGCAGAAAGAAGGAAAGAAGGTTAAAATCAAAAAAATCTGGGTTTCAATTGATAGAATATCTCCCTATCTTATAAAGGCTGTTTTAATTGGAGAGGATGACAAATTCTATCGTCATTCTGGATTTGATATTGAAGGGATAAAAAAGGCAATTGAAAGAGATATAAAAGAAAAAAAATTAAAATATGGAGGAAGCACAATAACTCAACAATTAGCCAAAAATCTATATTTAAATCCCTCTAAAAATCCTGTAAGAAAACTTCAGGAAGCAATAATTACCTGGCGAATGGAAAGAATACTTACAAAAAAGAGAATACTTGAAATTTATCTTAATGTAGCTGAATGGGGAGAAGGAATTTTTGGAGCTGAAGCAGCCTCAAGAATTCATTTTGGAAAGTCTTCGGCAGATTTGTCTCCTATTGAAGCAGCAAGATTAGCAGCATCTCTGCCTAATCCTATTAAATACTCTCCATCTGGTAATTCAAAATTTGTTGAAAGAAGGGCAACCCTTATATACTTCATAATGCAAAAAAGAGGAATAATTAAAGAAGAATATACTGAAACTCAACAAGATGAGAAACAACCAATCCTTGAAGAACAAAAAGATAAAAATTTAAATGAAAGTCAAAAAGAAAAATTTGAAAATTCTCCAAATTAGGCATTAAAAGAAAGATTTTAATCAAAAAAGCTATGCTAAAAAAGCTCTATATCTCAAAGAGAGTTCAATTTTTTTAAAAATTGGTGATTCTATAATTTCATCTAAACTTTTTGATAATTTTATTCGCCAATTTGGATACTCTGCAATTGTTCCTGGGAAATTAGTTTGCTCATCCATAAGGAGTAGGTCTTCAGGATAAAGAAGAAGATATCTTGATGAAGTAGCAGAGAGAAACTTTATTAATGCAATGAGAATTTCTTCAATCTCATATTCATTTTTTTCTTCCGAAAGATATCCCTCTTCTTTCAAAAGGGATATAATATTTTCTTTATCTTTTTCTCTTTCCTGTAAGGCTTTGTTATAAGCTGATTCATCAAAGATATTAAAATCTTTTCTCATCTTTATGTCTTTACCATTCCAATAACCTTTAAATGTAGGAAGGTCATGGGTTGTAATACTACATAAAGATTCCTCTGGATAGGCTCTTGATGGCTTAAATTTCTCATTTTCTTTTTCAAAATAAAAAACTTTCCAAGAATTTATTTTTCTTTTAATAAGTTCCTGTCTCATCCATTCTTCAGCTGTACCAAGATCCTCACCAATTACGGCAACTTTATTTAATTGACTTTCAAGGACTATAATTCCTAATAAATCCTTCCAGGGATATTGAACATAGGCTCCTTCATAGGGAGCACTTCCCTCGGGAATCCAAAAGGCTCTGAAAAGTCCAAGGGCATGATCAATCCTTAAAATTTGTCCTTTCATATTGGCTTTTAAAAATTTTATAAAAGGAAGATACCCTTGTTTCTTTAATTTAAAGGGAATCACAGGTGGAAAGCCCCATTTTTGTCCCTTTGGATTAAAATCATCGGGAGGTGCTCCATATTCTGCTGAAAGTGCATAAAGCTCCTGCTGTATCCACACATCAAAACTTGATTTAATTGAACCAAAACCCAAATCAAGTAAAATTGGACATTTAATTTCATTGAGTTCACTTTCAACAAGCCACTGAAGATATTCATAAAAGAGGACTTTTTTTTCGTTTTCACAGTAAATTTTATTTAAAAATTCTTTAGTAGGAGATTGCAATTCAGGTTCCCAGCTTTGCCAGTCTTTTCCAAATTTTTCCCTGAGGAAACAAAAAACTGAAAAATATTTTAAATCCTCTCTTATAACTGGACAAAGACTGTTTTTATAATTAATAAAATCCTTTGCTCGTCCATTAATATAATCTATATAAAATTTCTCAAAATCTTGTCTGAGAGCTTTCTCTTTTTCTTTCCATATCCGCAAATAATCAAAAAATTTTTCATTCTCTTCCTTTACAGAGCCCCGAGATAAATAAAGGGGGGTTTTAAATTCCCTTGATAATGCCGAGTAGGGACTAATACCATAAATATCCTCAGGATCATTATAATGCAAAGGATTTATGCTTATAAATCCACCAAGAGAGTTTATAATTCTTGCGAATTCCTTTAAATGAGAAAAATTTCCTTCTAAGGAATTTCCTCTTAAGCTCCAAAGATTGAGATGAATTCCCCAAGTTTTATTTTTGTAAGGAAGGAAGCATTCTTTTGGAACCATTATTAAAATACTTTCTCCGAATGCTCTTTCTAAAAAAATTCGCAATTTATAATAACCAATTGATAAAGGTGGGATATCGATACGATATTTGTTTTCTGATATATGTATGGGTTCAACCTGAAGATGGAAAGCATCTCCCTTTTGACCTAATTTTTCAAAGGGGAAAATTTCAATAGATGCTCTTTGGGGTTTCTTTAAATAAATCTCTATATAGCCGTATTCCTCAATAACATAAACGGGTTCTATAAAATCCGTAGCTGGATAATTTTTAAAATATTCAATCCAGTATTTAATGGATTCTTCTTCAAGGGAAAATCCCATTGCAGAGATTATTTTAGTTTTTGTATCAAAGGAAATCTCAATTCTATTACCTTTACAATCATAATAAAAAGGAATTATTCCAACTAAATTAGAAAGCTCACATATCAATTGTTTCAGGTGCTTCAAGGTAAAGTTCTCCTGCATCATAGTCATAGGCAAAAAGTTCTGCGTATCTTCCCCAATCAATGGCTGTCTCAAGCTGATTCCATGATTCTTCGGGAGTAAAATGATTTTTTAAAATATCAATGAAAAACTCTTCCGATACTCTGTGTTTAGAAATTGTAGATAGAACCTGCATAATTTGCTTAATAAGTTGAACATTCTGTAAAGCCACTTCTTTAAATATTTCCTTTTTCTCAAGTGTGTCAGCTTCTGCCCATTTCTTCCCTTTTTCAGTTAATAAAAAATCACCTTCTCTGATTTCTCCAAAATCAAGAATAACAGCAGCTTCAATTAATGGAAAAATATCATCTACTTCCATGCTAAGTTCTGACGAAAGGGCATAAATATCTACTATACCGCCTTTATCATGAACAAGTTCAATAAGACCAGCAATTGCTCCAACCTTTGCATGAGGTAAAAATTGATATCTTCCTGCTGCAAGTAAAAAGGGGATTTCTTCTGGAGATTTTATTAATGCAGTGTATATTTTATCCAACAAAAATTTAAAATCCCTTGAGTTTCTATCACGAGGATATGGTAATTCAATAGGAATTTCAGCTTTTATTTTCCCAGGATTGTGACTTAGGATAATTGCTCTCGATGACATACTAACCGCTTCCTCGATATTATGGGTAACAAGAATTATAGCCTTAACTGGTAGCTTTCCATCTTTCCATAAATCAATAATATCTCCTCTAAGATTGTCTGCTGTAAGAACATCCAAAGCCGAGAAAGGTTCATCCATAAGCAATAATTCAGGTTCTACTGCCAAAGCTCTTGCAATTCCGACTCTTTGTCGCATACCTCCACTTAATTCCCTTGGATAGGCATCTTCAAATCCATCAAGTCCTACAAGATCTATTGCTCTTATTGCCCTTTCATTCATTTGTTCTTCATTAAGTCCTAATTCAACAAGTCCTACCTTCACATTTTCTAAAACAGTAAACCACGGAAAGAGAGCAAAACTCTGGAAAACCACGGCAATCTTAGCATCTGCCTTTTTAAGAGGAATCCCTTTGTATAGAACCTCTCCATCTGAAGGTTCTACCAAGCCTGCTATAATTCTTAAAAGGGTTGATTTCCCAGCTCCAGACTGTCCAAGAATAGATACAAACTCTCCAGAAAAAATTTTCAAGTCTATATCTTCAAGAACAGCGATTTCTCTGTTTTTCCCTATGAGAAAGGATTTTTTTATTTTTTTTGTCTCCAAAATAATCTCTCTTTTCATAAACTACTCCAGAACATATTTTGTTTTAGCAAGAATAAAAAGTCTTTTCCATATTAATCTGTTTATTCCAACTACAATAGCGGACATGAAACAGGTTGAAAGAAGCAATAAACCAAAATTTCCCTCAGCACTTGAAGAACTTATCAAAGCCCCAAGTCCCTCTGTCCTCATTATATCTCCACCAAAAGAAACATACTCACTTACTATTGTAGCATTCCAGGCACCACCTGATGCAGTAATAAGTCCTGTAACAAGATATGGAAAAATTCCAGGGAGAATCAAAGTCTTCCATTTTCTTATACCTTTAATACCATAGGCACGGCTAATTTCAATTAAATCTTTAGGAATGGAAGAAGCACCTGCAATTATATTAAATAACAGATACCATTGAGTGCCAAGAAGCATAAGAAAAATTGCACCTATATCAAGTCCACCGCCAAGTTTAATGAGGAAAAGCAATATTACAGGAAAGACAGCAGTTGCTGGTACACTGGCTGCTATTTGGACAATACCTTGAAGAAATTTTGCAGCTCGAGGATTTAATCCAATATAAACACCAACAGGAAGTGTCCATGAAAGAGCTATCAAAAGTGCTACAAAAACTCTTATGAGAGAATAAAATGAAGCTTCCAAAATTATAATAATATCATTAAAAGTTATAGAGGAAAGTAGTCCAACAGCCTTTAAAAAAGCCCATAAAATAATTGAAATCAATGTAAGCAAAACAATCAAACCCAAAATTTTGCTAATTTTATTTATTAAAGACTTTTCAGGCAATTTAAATTTTGTATAACTTAATTTTTCAATCTTATTAATGCCATTGTTTAGAAAGTCTGCCAATTTTCTTATCACTGTTGAGCCTGTAAATAGATTAAGAACAAAAGATTCCCTTTCATCCTCTGGCGGAATTGTTTCCAACCTAAATCTTTGAGACCATACAATAAGAGGTCGCCAGATAAATACATCAAGGATTATTATCAATAAAATCATTGTTCCCAGTCCATATATGACATATTCAATGTTACCAGTGTTCGCAGCTGTCTGAATGTAGGAGCCAAGTCCGGGAAGTCTAAAGTCTTTATCTTCAAGAACAAACATCTCACATGCCATAAGAAAAAACCATCCACCTGCAACACTCATCATACTATTCCATATTAATCCTATAGCACTGAAAGGAAGGTCAAGCCTTAAAAATTTAGAAAATTTGTTGAATTTAAAAATTTTAACTACTTCTCTCATCTCCTTTGGAATTGTGCTTATTGAATGATAGAAACTAAAAGTCATATTCCAGACCTGTCCTGTAAATATCAAAAGTACGCAGGCTATTTCAAGCCCTATTCTTTTACCTGGAAAAAGAGCAATCATGGCAAGAACAACACCTGGTAAAAAGGAAAGCACAGGAATTGATTGTAAAATATCAAGCAAAGGAATCATAATTTTTTCATGAATCTTTGTCCTTGAAGCAGTATATCCATACCATATGGAAAAAACTAAAGAAAGCAGGTAGGCTAAAAATATTCTCGCGAGAGACTGCATAGCATAGGCAGGAATATTAGCAGGATTTAAATCAATTTCAAGTGTTCTTTCGTAGGGTCCTCCCCATTGGGAAGCAATGTAGATGATAAAGGAAAGTATCCCTAAAACAATTAAAAATACTCCAACATCTATAGCCCTTATTCGAAAAGTTTCTGCAGGAATAGATATTGGGATTTTCATTCATTTCTCCTTGATATTGAAAATCTTATTATTATAAAAAAAGAAAACAATATTTACCAATTAAATTTAGCTTCAAAATCGCCTTTACTGTCACTCTGAGTGAAGTGAATGATCTTATTCTTCTTTAATGAGAAAAGAGGAATTTCTTCGCTATCGGTCAGGGATTACAGGAAGGAATCTTGGATATTGTCCTAAGTCAAGCAAAGGAGTGACAGAATCGATCAGGACAACAAAAATTTCAAGGTTTAATTGGAAAATTGATAAATATATGGGCTAATATTAACTATGCAAAAATTAAGCGCCAATGAGGTTTTAATATTAAATAGAAGATGCGTAAAACATCCAGAAAAAGGCGGGGCAGAAATTTATACCTATCATTTAGCAAAAACTTTAATTGAAAAGGGTATAAGTGTTGAATGGTTTTGTTGTAGAGTAAAAGGACTAAAACCAGAAGAAGAAATTGAAAACATTAAATTTATTAGAAAAGGCAGTGAATTAACAACACACTTTTGGGGTTTTTTATATGCAATAAAAAAGAAAAAATGTTTAATAATCGATGAATTTAACGGAATTGGCTTTTTTACTTTTTTTAGAAAAAATTCTATTATACTTATACATCAACTTTATGATAATTTTTGGACATCTCAGTTAGGTATATTCGGCTATCCTTTTAAGCTTCTTGAAAAAATATTTCTATTCCTTTACAGAAAAAAACCTGCAATAACTGTTTCACAATCAACATATAATGATTTAGAAAAGATTGGTTTTAAGGATATAAAAATTATACATAACGGATTAGAAATTGAAGCTGTAAGTTTTGATGTCAAAAAGGACCCTAATCTCACCCTTATTTATCTTGGAAGACTAAAAAAAACAAAAAATCCAGAGGACGCAATCAAAGCTTTTTTTATTGTAAAAGAACATATTTACGAAAGCAAGCTAATAATTATAGGAGAAGGTCCTTTATTTTCTGCCTTAAAATCAAAATATGAAAATATAGATGGAATTAAATTTACAGGATATATAGACGATTTAAAGAAATTAGAAATTTTAAAAAAGGCTCACTTTTTACTCGTTCCAAGTATAAGAGAAGGATGGGGACAAGTGGTAATACAAGCAAATGCAATGGGCACACCAGCTATCGGATATAATGTTTCAGGCTTAAGAGATAGTATTATTGATGGTAAAACGGGTTTTCTTGTAAAAGATTACAAAGAAATGGCAGAATTTGTTATAAAATTGTGGCAGGATAAATCCCTTTATCAGGAACTGATAAACAACTCAATAAGATGGGCAAAAAATTTCTCATGGGAAAGGACAAAGAGAGATTTTATAGATTATCTTAAAGAAAGGCAATTAATTTGAAGATATGTACTCCCTTGTAATAATACCCACATATAATGAAGCAGAAAATATTGATAGACTTCTACCCAAAATACTTGACCAAGAGGCAGAGATTCTTTTTATAGATGATGCTTCTACAGATGGCACGGCAGAGAAGATAAAAAATTGGATGAAAAATTCAAAAAGAATAAACTTAATTGAAAGACCTGCAAAGCTTGGTCTTGGAACTGCTTACATAACAGGGTTTAAATGGGCTTTAAGTAGGGATTATTCGTATATCTTTGAGATGGATGCAGATCTTAGCCATGACCCAGCTGAAATTCCGAATTTCATAAAAAAATGCAGTGAAGGCTATGACCTTGTAATTGGCTCAAGATACACTCGGGGGACAATAAGTGTTGTTGGATGGGATTTTAGAAGACTACTTCTTTCAAAGTTTGCAAATAGGTATGCTATAACAATACTTGGACTTAACTTTCTTACTGATATAACAAGTGGATATCGTTGCTACAGTAGAAAAGTCCTTGAAAATATGAACCTTGACATTATAAAGTCAAATGGTTATGCTTTTCAGATAGAGATGGCTTATAGAGCCTACAAGGCAGGATTTAAGATTGCTGAAATTCCGATAATTTTTTATGAACGCAACAGTGGCTCATCAAAGATGAGTAAAAAAATCATCCGCGAAGCAGCAATAATGGTTTGGAGATTGAGATTTGGAAGATGAAAGAATAAAATGTTATATTCAACACCTCAGATAGTAGACAAAGGCAATTTGTAAGAGAAGTTAATTAGCCTGGTTCTAATCTCTTTATTCCCTCAAATTTATCAAAATCTTCATCATAACTATATATCTCTTTTATCCCTTCTTCAATCATAAAATAGTAGTTAAAAATATCTGCAAAGGAAATGTTTACCTGAGGAAACACTTCAAGAGCTTTTTCAAATACTGATTTAAAAGGTAATTTTAATCCTCTTAAATTTAAAATTGGAAGTAACAATTCTTTAATTTCTTCTCTGGACTGTTTATAATAGGTTTGAAGGGTAAAAATTACTTCAAAAATTACTAGTGGAGAAGTTATAACTTTTTCTTCGTTTCTTTCTATTCTTTTTAGCAGTTCCAGAACATCATAAGCTTTCTTTTCGTCGTCCTTTGTAAAGTATCTAAGGAGTATGTTTGTATCAAGAAATTTTTTCATTGAATTTCTTTAATTGATTCCTCTGAGATTTCTTTTTCAACAAAATCTCTGATTTGTTTAAAATCTTCTGGTTTCTGTATAGGCTTTACTTTTCCAAAATTTTCCTCAAGTTTTGATTTCACTGGCATAATTTTAACTGTATTATCTTCTATAACAAAAGTAATCTGCTCACCGGGTTTAACTCCAAGAAACTCTCTTACTTGTTTAGGTAAAGTAATCTGAGATTTTTTTGTAAGAACAGATTTATCAGTAAGGATTTTCATAATTTCTTACCTCCTTTTAAGTATTACTTATTAAATATAATATAAAAGCTCATATAAAAAGTCAATAAATTTTTTTATTGTCTAAATTTTCTGATAGAAAATAGCTGTCTTGAGAGATATTAGAGATTCTTAGGTAACAGTACTTAGCGAAGCGTCCGCAGTAGCAACTGTTTGAACCGAAGGTTGAGTTTTGCGGCTGTAGCGAAGTGAATCCCCGCCAAAGTTCGGGGTTTCACTTCCTCAAAGGGGTTAAACATATTAATCTTCCAGATTTTTTCATCAGGAGATATTATAATTTCAAAGACATTTTTTATGATCTAATAAGGATTGAGATTTGGAAGATAAAGAAGTGATATAATTTAAGTATGTTCCAGTATGAAAAAGAATCATTATTAAAAATTACCGAAAAATTGAAATCTGCCTTCTCAGAGAGGCTTAAAACTGTTGTGGTTTTTGGTTCAAGAGTAAGAGGAGATTTTGAAATCATTGATAAAGAAAAAGCGGAAGATGCTCTAAATTTTGTTTTTACATGATAAAAAAATAAAGAAAATAATAACGCAATATGAACCCTAAATATAGAGAAAAAATTTACAGAAAATATGTTGAAATTCTGACAAAATATTCAGAAAAACCAAACGATAATCAAGAATATAAAAAACGAAAAAAACTCTATAATTTGAATTATAAAAAGTTTTTACCCTCTAATAGAGAATCTAAAATTCTTGAGTTAGGCTGTGGTAAAGGTTTTTTTCTTAAATATATCAAAGAAATGGGATATTCTAATATTCTGGGAATTGAAAAATCCGAATCGCAAATCTTACATGCCTTATTTGATGTAAAAAATTATATTGTTGAGGACGATATGTTTAATTATCTTCAAAACTGTTCTATAGAATATGATATGATAGTGCTGTTTGATGAAATTTTAGAACTATTGGAATTAATTCATAAGAGACTTTCAAATAATGGAATACTTCTCATTGAGGTCCCTAATGCAAGTTCTCCGCTTTTTGGATCATTTGGAAGATATAGTGACTTTACTCATGAGGTAGGATTTACTCCGTTAAGTTTAAGGCAATTACTTTTAACATATAATTATGTTGATATAGAAGTTCATCCTGTAAAAGGAGTTTCTCCTTATGCAAGGATATTTTTCTTAATTGTAAACCGTATTTTACACTCAAGATTTACAAGGCATATGTTTATAGAGGGCGAAATTTATGGAGTAGGAAAGAAAAAATGAAAGAAAAACCTTTAATCTCTATTGCTTTGACTACTTATAACGGAGAAAAAATACTTACGAGAGTTTTTAAATTCGATAACTTCTCAAACTTATAAAAACATAGAAGTTATTGCATGTGATGACCAATCCACAGACAAAACTATTGAAATTTTAGAAGAATACTCTAAAAAAATGAATTTAAAATATTTCGCAAACAAAAGAAGATTAGGCGTGATTAAGAATTTTGAAAAAACTATAAACTTATGTAGTGGAAGTTTTATTGCTTTAGCAGACCAAGATGATATCTGGGTACCAGATAAAATAGACACGCTGTATAAAGAAATTATAGAAGATGATAGTATTCTCTGTATTCTTTCTGATGCATTTGTAATAAATGAAAATGGTAAATTAATTTTAGATAGTTTTATTAAATACATTGGCGTAGATAGAAATACTGACTTTAAAAGCTTTTTATTCGGGAGTAGATTCCCCGGATGTACTTTTATGATAAAAAGGAATTTAGTCAATTATGCTTTGCCTTTTCCTGATGATATATGTTGCCATGATTGGTGGCTAAATATAGTAGCCTCTAAAAAAGGAAAGGTTAAGTTTTTAAATAAACCACTAATTTACTATAGAATTCATGGAGCAAACACTACTGGAGCTATAAAAGCCTCGTTCATGGATTTACTAAATTTTTACTTACAAAAAGGTGGTAAATTTATGGAGGATCATCAAAAAATACTGTTAGCTACATTAGAAAGGCTCAAACCTGATTTAACATCAGAAGAAAATGAAGTAATAAAAGATTTGGTAAAATTTAATCAAAGAAAAGATAAATATATATCACCTTACGCTTTTTATATTTTTATTAAATATTTTAGATGGTTTGCTTCTGGAAAGAGTAAATTTTTAAAATTAATGTCTATGTTTTCTTCTTTAATTGGATATAAAACAGTTAAAAAAATGACCTTCTTTTTAAAATGAAAATCCTTCATCTAATCTACGATCACATTAACAATCCCTGGGTTGGTGGTGGAGGCGCTGTTAGAGTTTATGAAATTTATAAAAGACTTGCTCCAAAGGGATATGATATAACCGTTGTTTCAGGAAAATATCCAGGTGCAAGGGATTATGAAGAGAATAGTATAAAGTTTAATTTTATTGGTAGCAGACAAAGTTATATAATCAGTGTTTTCTCTTATGCTTTTAATGTCATTAAATTTTTAAGAACTAATGCTAAAGAGTTTGATATCATCATAGAAGATTTTGCTCCATGGAATCCTTTGTTTGCAAAATTTTTCCATAAAATAACTGTCTTGCAGGTCCATCATAAAGAAGGTTTTAATATTCTGAAAAAATATCTTTTGGCTGGCTTACCCTTTTATTTAATTGAAAAATTTTATCCTAAAATTTATTCTCATGTCATCGTTGTCAGTGAAAAAACAAGGGATAAATTTAAGCTAAAAGGAAAAGTAATTGCCAATGGAATCTCGGAACATCTATTATTTAAAGAAACTCGAATTGGCGATTATATTGCCTTTATTGGAAGAATTGATATTTATAATAAGGGGTTGGATTTGCTTTTAAAGGCATGTGAAAAACTCGACATTCAGCTTAAGCTTGCAGGTAAGGGGAAGGATTTTAAAAAACTTATTTATTTAATTGAAAAATTTAATCTTTCCGACAGAGTTTCTTACTTGGGTTTTCTTTCAGAAAATGATAAAACATTATTTATTGCCAATTCCAGATTCCTTATTATGCCATCTCGTTTTGAAGGACAAGGGATTGTTGCATTGGAGGCTGCGGCAATGGGTAAACCTCTGATAGTAAGTGATATACCTGAGCTAAGCTATGTTACAGAGAATGGTTTTGGAATAAGTTTTCGTAGTGGTGATACAAATTCATTAAGGAAGGCGATTGAGTATTTATGGAACAATGAAAAACTAATTTTACAGATGGGTGAAAAAGGAAGACAGTTTGCAAAACAGTTTACATGGGACAGAATCGCAGAGGAATATGAAAATTATATAAATGAAATTTTGGATTTGTTATAATAATTTCAAATATGAAAATTTGGAGGTACAACATGATTAATGAAAAATATATTGTAGATGAAAAAGGAGAGACTATAGCTGTGATACTTGATATTTCAGAATATAGAAAAATTCTTGAAGAACTTGAAGAATTAGAATCCATCAAAGCTTATGATATTGCAAAACAATCAGGTGATGAAGTTATACCCTTTGAACAGGCAATTATGGAAATTGAACAAGTCAAAAGATGAGTTATAAACTTTTTATCTTACGAAGGGCACAAAAAGAACTATCCAAACTACCAGAAGATATATATGAAAAGATTAAGCAGGAAATATTTAAATTAAGTCAGAATCCTCAACCCATCGGAGCTAAAAAGCTGATTAATAGAGAAGGTTGGCGAATAAAAATCGGTAATTATAGAATAATTTATGAAATTGACAAAGATAACCAAACCATCACCATACTCCATATTGGACATCGTAAAGATGTCTACAGGTAAAATATTTTTTATATGTTTAAAGACATTTCCTCGGTTACTTTTGCCTTTGTATATGTCAATATTCTTGGCTATGTTTTTCACTCTATTGTAAGCCGAAGCCTCGGACCTGCTGGATATGGCGAATTTATGGTGCTTTATTCCTTTATGCTTACAGTTGGTAATATAACCGCACTTTTGGCAACAGTAAGCATAAAAGTCATAGTTGAAAACTTTACGCAAAGATTTGAATATTTAAGGTCTTTAAGAATTCTTGGATTAACAGCAGGTTTATTTTCTGCAATTTCAGTGAGTCTATTCGCCCCCTATCTGAAAACTTTTCTCAATGTAGGTTATATTTACTATTTTTACATAATTGCCTTTGTATGGCTTGGTATGTTTATGCTTGCAGTTGAAAGAAGTTTTCTACAATCTACAGGAAAATTCCCTCTTTTTGCCTTTTCTTCAGCCTTAGAATTGACAATTAGATTAATTTTCGCTATCACTATAATTTATGCGGGATTTAAAATCGGCGGGGTTCTCTTTTCTTCTTTTGTGGGGATTTTCACAGTATTAATCATTCTTCTTTTAATCGATGGAGCATTAACAGGTAGACTCGCAAGATTAAACATTAAGAAAATAATTACTATTGCTCTTTATGCATCTCCTTCTGGTTTTTTCGTATATGCTGATGATATTTTTATTAGAAGAATATTTGATGAACACACTGCAGGACTTTTTGCTTCTGTATCAATTGTCGGGAAAGTGCTTGTCTGGTTTACTCTGGCTATGCTCGGGATATATTTCCCTAAATTTGTTCATTCTAAAGGTACCGAAGGTTTAAAAAAATTTATTTTACAAATGGTTGGAATAATAATTATAGCGCAAATAATAGGTCAAATTTTTATTTTTATTGTAGGAAAACCTTTGTTCCTGTTGCTTTTTGGGAAAAAATTTGAGTTAGCAGTGCCCTTTTTGCCTTATTATTTTTTTTCAGTGCTACCTCTTTTGTTCAGTTTGGTTTTTATAAGTCTGGCAACAGCCTTTGAAAAATATATCTATTTGATTTACATTCACCTGTTATGTTTTTATAGTGGGTTTATTTTATTCAAGTTTGGCAGTATTTTTGACTATTTGACTTATATTTTTTGTTTAAATGGTAGTTTTGTTTTATTATATTTTTGGACATTAAGTAAATTAATATGGAGAAAACATGCAGTATAAAATAAAAGTAAAACCCGAAGACTTTTATGTTAAAGAGATAATATCTTTACCAATCAAAGATAAAGGTCAGTACGGAGTTTTTATTCTTAAAAAAAGAGGATGGAATACTGTTGATATTTTAAAAAGAATTGGGAAAAACTTAGGAATTCCATTCCGCAATATTTCCTACGGAGGTAAAAAAGACAGACATGCCCTCACTGAACAGTTTATCACAATTAAAAATATAAAAAAGAAAATCCTCTTTAAAAATGATAATTATTTACTTCAACCTGTCGGATTTTCTGAGGAGCCTATGGATCCGAGGCATATCATAGGGAATGAATTTAAAATCGTGATAAGGTCTATTTCACAGAAAGCTGAAGAATTTCTTTATTCCCCTCTTCAAAGTATAGAAAAATACGGGTTTATTAATTACTTTGATGACCAAAGATTTGGTAGTTTTGATCCAAAACAGGGCTTTATTGGAGAAAAAATTATTAAGGGTCATTACAATGGAGCTTTAAAAATATATTTAACCCACATTTATCCTGAAGATAAAAAAGAAGCCAGAGAAAGAAAAAATTTTTTATTTGAAAACTGGGGAAATTGGCAGAAGTGTTTAAGTGTAGCAAAAACCCAAATGGAAAATTTTGCTTTTAATCATCTGATTGAAAACTCCAAAGATTATTTAACAATTTTAAGAAAAATTCCAAAAGAGGAAATGTCAATGTTTTTTTCTGCCTATCAGAGTTTTCTATGGAATGAAACTGTAAGACGTCTTTTAGTGACTTTGCTATCCGATGAAGAAATTATTGTTCATAAAGGTATCGTAGGAGATTATATTTTTTTCAATGAAATCGACAAAGAAAAGTTCGGTTACTTAGTGAAACTGCAAATTCCTACAGCATCATCAAAATTAAAAATGCCTGATGAAATAACTGAAAAAATATATAAAAATATATTAAATGAAAGAGAAGTTAAGCCTTCGATGTTCAATCTAAAAAAAATAAGACAGGCTTTTTTCAAATCCGTTAAAAGGAATATTCTTGTTAAACCTGAATCATTTAAATATACCATTGAAGATGACGAAGTTTATGAAAACAGAAGTAAAATAACCCTCTCCTTTTTCCTTCCAAGAGGTAGCTATGCAACAATGCTTATTAAAAGAATTTTTGCCAAAAAACCTCAGAGGAGGCAATAAAATGCCATATTTTGTTGTCCATGAACACCATGCAAGAAATTTGCATTTTGATTTAAGATTGGAAAAAGATGGGGTTCTTAAATCTTGGGCACTTCCTAAGGGACCATCAATGAATCCTGCAGATAAGAGACTTGCTATTATGGTTGAAGATCATCCCTTAGATTACGGAGATTTTGAAGGATTTATCCCTGAAGGACATTACGGAGCAGGTAAGGTATATATATGGGATAAAGGTGAATACAATACTGTAAAAGGCTCTATCGAGGAAGGACAGTGGGAAATTAATATGGAAGGGAACATTCTCAAAGGAAATTTTGTTTTACTAAAACTTAAAGGAAGAGCTGACCAGTGGCTTTTTATCAAAAAAAAGGACAAATTTGCCGATCACAATTTTAAATTGTTTTACAGAAAATCCTGATTTTTAAAAAACTTGACTTTCAAAATATCAAAGGGAAAACATAGGGAATAAAGATGTAGATGGAGCTAAAAGAACTAAATAAAACAGGAGTAAAAATTCCAGCAATAGGCATAGGAACCTGGGGAATTGGGGGATATTTAACTCCTGATTACTCAAAAGATGAAGAAGCAGTAAAGGCTTTAAAAAAAGGGATTGAACTGGGAATGTACTTAATTGATACAGCAGAGATGTATGGAAGAGGACACAGTGAAGAAATTGTTGGAGAGGCTATAAAATATTTTCCCCGAGAAAAAGTTTTTATAGTAACTAAGGTTTTACCAGAAAATTTAAGATACAATGATTTAATTAATTCTTTCCAAAAAAGCTTAAGAAGACTAAATACAGACTATATTGATCTTTATCTTATCCATGCTCCAAATCCAAATATTCCACTTAAAGAAACAATGAGCGCTATGGAAAAACTTGTAGAAGAAGGAATTTTAAAATTTATTGGTGTAAGTAATTTTAATATCTTTCAAATTGAGGAGGCAAAAAAATATCTTAGAAGAACAGATATTGTTGTAAATCAAGTAGAATATAGCCTTGTTGACAGAAGGATTGAAAGAGATTTACTTCCATACTGTTTAAAAAATAATATTACTGTAATGGCTTATTGTCCTCTTGCAAGAGGAATACTACCTAAAAATGAGCTTCTTAAACAGATAGGCATTAAATATGGTAAAACAGCAGCCCAAGTAGCCCTTAACTGGTTAATTCAGAAAGAAAATGTTGTTGCAATACCAAAGGCTTTAAATACAGAACACCTTAAAGAAAATGCTCAGGCTACTGGTTGGAGATTGACAGAGGAAGATTTACAATTGATAAACAAACATTTTAAATGAGACTTCCTATCTATTTTTATAAGGGTGATCCACATAAGTTCGCTGTAGTATTTATACATGGACTTGGCATGGATAGTTCAATATGGATTTCTCCTTCAGAGACAAGAATACTTGGTGGAGCTTTTCCATTAAGTACACTCACAAGAAATGAACCTCAAACAATAAAGCTTTATCAAAAGCCTACAGTTTTGCCTGAAAAGTTTACAATTGGGGATACATTTCCTCTTACTACATCTTTTAATGACTTAAAAGAAAAAGGATATTCAGTGATAACATGGTCGCAGAAAAAACTTCTTGGGTCTGTTTATAATGCTATAGAGGAACTTAAATATGTAGTTAATTTTAGCAATCTTTTTACCCGCAAAGGAATTGTTTTAATAGGACATAGTAGAGGAGGACTTATTGCAAGAAAATTTATTGAAAAATCTAATGGAATCAAAGCATTGATAACTATTGCAACCCCTCATAAAGGAAGTACAATGGCAAAATGGGTTGAATATATATCTAATTTACCTGATTTATTAAAACCGATTTTTAAAATCTTACCTAAAGAGAAAATCTTAACAAAGATATCAGATTTTTTGAAAAGTGAAGCAGTAAAAAGAACTTTTACCTAATTCTTCTTTTATATGTTCCCTTAAAAAAATTGAAAATGTAAGATATTTTTGTCTCGCCGGAGAAAATCCTAATCTTTTAAATATATATCAGTGGAAGTTAAAAAAAGAAAATGATTTATTTATTCTTACCCCTGAGAAGGTTTTTTCTTTCCCTAAATCTTTTATTTCTTTGTTACCAGAAAAACTAATTCCGAAAGAATGGATAAATGGAGATGGTTTAGTATCTGTAGAAAGTTCTTTAATTGATGAAAAATTTTGTAGAATCTTCTATGTTAATCATGCTGAAATTATTATAAACTCTGAAGTTAGAAGCTACATTTTAAATATCGTTGAAAGCCTTCAAAATGAAAATTAACTACATTTTTCTGAAACAAATTTTTTAACAATGCTTAATGCCTTTTTTCTATTTGTAAATCTGATCTGTCTATAAAGTTTATCACAATCTTGAAAATCAAGCCTATTTACCAACTGCACCGCTTTAATCTCATCTAAAATATGCGGAGCTTTGTTTTCTTTTGTTGGAATCATTTCTTCCTTCTCAATAATCATTATGTAAATTAAAGCCCTTGCTGATAGAATATTTTCTAATTCTTCATTTTCCTTTACACCATATATATATCTAATCGTAAGAAGGTCTCCAGGCGGAAATATCCATCTCTTACCAGTGATATTTTTTACAATTTCTTCTAAGGTAAAAACTGTTGATATATTTAAATTTTTTAATTTTTCACAAAGATATTTCTTAAAATACTGATGAATGGCACCTGCTTCAATAAATACTCTTCCTTTGTCAGGCAAAGATTTTAAAACTGCTTCAGCTCTTAAAATATCACGGAAACGGAATCTTTCAGCATCAGCTTTAGCGAATACCTTAACAGCCTCTACAACTTCCTGAAAATTGCTATTTATTGATATTTCATAAAAATCAATTAAAGCCTTTGAAGCCTTTTTCTCTATTGCATATACTTCTTTAAGCTCAGGATTTAATTCAACATCTTTTGGTGTTCTGCCTTCTAAAAACATATTATGTATATATAAAAGCCTTTCCATATAAGGTTCAATCTGCAAGATCTTTTTTCCTTCTTTAAAAAGACTCTGAAGAATTCGAAAAAATCGAAATGAAAAATTTGGAAAATCAAACATTTCTTCTATTAGATAATCTTCAATAGAAATTTCTCCCTTTAACATTTTCTCAAATAATAAGTTTGGTGCTTCTTCGAGAATGATTACATCACTTTGTCGCATTATTTTTTCTAAAATTGGTAAAGTCTCTACCCTATGATAAGAAAAAATTATTGTAATTTGCTGTTCCATACTCTATGTTATAATTTTTTGGGAAGACAATCAAAAAAATATCCGGGAGGTGTAAATATGTTTCTTTATCTTGTCCAACACGCAGAAGCAAAACCAGAGCATGAAGACCCTCAAAGGGGACTTTCTGAAAAAGGACTAAGAGATATTAAAAAAGTAGCTTACTTTATCAGCAAAATTAATATTCAAGTAGATGAAATAATGCATAGTGGAAAATTAAGGGCAAAAGAGACTGCAGAAATACTTGCTAATGCTTTAAAAATTAAAACCTACGAGACAGAAGGACTTGCACCTCTTGATCCACCAGAAATTTGGGCAGATAAATTGAAAAATATTGATAAGTCTATAATGTTAGTTGGACATCTTCCCCATCTTGGACATCTTGCTTCATTGCTAATTTGCGGAGACAAAGAAAAAAATATTGTTTTGTTCAAAATGGCAGGCATCGTATGTCTTGTAAAAGAAAACTTAAAATGGTCACTAAAATGGATGATTACTCCAGATGTTATTCCTGATTAATCTTTTAGTAGGAATTTTTAGGATATAAAAATAAAGGTTGACAAAAGGCAAAATATTGGATAGAATATTTAAAAATTCGATCTGAAGATCGAATTTTTTTTATTTGATTGAATAGAATTTAGTGGTCATGAAGGCCACGGTTTTAGGCAGAAGCCTGAAGCCGTGGCTTTTTTATTTGAATATGATATTAACTGAAATAAATAAAATCTCATACTGGAATGAGTATGCCAAGTGGTATAAACTTTGGCGTGAACATAACAATTATCATGACCCAATAAAAAATTTTCTTCTAAAATTTACGCATCGGGGTACAAAAATTCTTGATATAGGTGCAGGAGATGGTATATTAAGTTTTCCTCTTGTTGAACATGGATGTCATGTAACTGCTCTTGAACCATCCCAATCAATGCAAAGCTACTTACTTGAAAATGCAAAAAATTATAAAATTCCAATTTCTATTGATTCAAGAAGATTTGAAGAATTGGATTCCCATGAAATATCAAAATTTGACCTTGCATTAGCCTGTAACAGTTTACATCTTACTGAATATGGAATTGAAGGAGCTCTATGTAAAATTTTTGACTCAAATATTAAAAATGTATTTATGGTTACCGAAAAAATTTTTGCCATTGAAAAACTTCAGGGTCTTTATCCTGAATACATGCTTAATTTTTCCTATTCATATCTTTGTGAGAGTTCCTTTGCCTATCACTGTTCTGAAGAACTCTTTTCTCATTGGGAATGTAAATACAAAAGAAAGCTTTTCAAGTGGGAAAAAATTAAACTTCTAAGCATGGTAACCTTTGAAAGAGAACATATTTGGCTTAAAGACTATGTAGTTGTCAATATATTTTACTGGAGGAGAGGAAGATGATTTTTCATTATTTTATTTGCACTTATACTGTTTTTTCCTGTCTTTGTAAATTCAGAGGAAATTTCAAGAATCTATCAACTTGATGAAGTTACAGTCACAGAAGAAAAAGTTAAGGAAGAACAACAAACACCAAATTCCTCAGTAGTTATTCCTGAACTGCTTCTTCAGGGAATTAGTTCAAATCTTGATGGAGCATTATTTAGACAACCTGGCGTAGATGTTCAGAGGCTTCAGGAAATTGGAGGTGCCCTTGATGATGACTCAATCAAAATAAGAGGATTTGGAGCAAGAAGAATAACCCTTGCAGTAGATGGAAGGATTTTAAATACTCCAGGAACAGCAGGTGGATATTTTATTGACTGGACAACAATTCCTCTTACAAACATTGAAAAAATTTACATCATAAAAGGAGTAAGTGATCCAAGATATGGAAATACTTTAGGTGGTGTTATAAATCTTATAACAAAAAAACCATCTGATAAACCTGTCTTTGAATCTCAGGCAATGAAAGCAAGATATGATACTGATAAGTTAAGCTTCTTCCATTCATGGAAACCATCAAACTTTGAATATTCAAGAAGAAAAAAACTTTGATGCTGTGATTCTTTCAAGAGCCTATCTTTGGGATCCTGATATTTATGACCTGTGGCATTCCTCAAAAACTGAAAAAGGACAATGGAATTTTTTCTCATTCAAAGATAAAGAAGTAGACAAATTTCTTGAATTGGGAAGAAAAACAGTTAATTTTAATGAGAGAAAAATTATTTATCAAAGGATTCACAAACTTTTATATGATAAACAAGCCTGTGTGTTTTTATATGAAATTCCTCTAATCTTTTATGCCGATAAAAGAATAAAGCAGATTAAGCCTGCACCCTATGGTTTACTTTATGGAATTGAAAAATGGGAATATGAAATCTCCAAGTGATTTCTCTAATAAAACAAACACCCTTTTATAAAGCCATATTATTTTCAAAAAATTTTTACCAAAATCTTTTCTTTCCTAAATAAACTGTAGGAATTCCAAAATTTTTTTGAAAGTAGGTATTTAGAATATTAATATTAGCTAAAACTTCTAAAACTTTTTCTTCTTTATAGCCAAATTCTGTAAAGAATAACTGCTTTTTTCTGCCATTCTTCAATCTTCCATAAATTTGAAAAATGTATGTACCAGTTCTATTTGCCTTTATCTCCTTTACTTCAATTTGTTCGATTTGATAGAGAGGAAAACTAACTTTTATGAAAAGCTTTTTAACTGTCACTATACCCTTTATTTTTGAAATTTCAAGTTTAATAGGTGCTATTAAATCTTTCATTAAGTAAAGAATTAAAAGATAAAAAGGAATTAACATCGATATAGCATAATAATTTTTCGGAGTAGCATAAATAAAAAGCATTATTATAGCGAAAGGGAAAAAAACCAAAAGAAGGAAAATTCTCAATAAATCATAAAAATTTGCCTTTCTACATAAAACTATCCTTAGAGGATTTAAATCTCTTACTTCAACATAGGGAATTTTAATCTCCTTTGGATTTATATCTTCTGATATCTCTTCAAAAACAATATTATCAATTTCCTCCTCTATTTTTCTTTTCTCATCAAATGTCTTACTCAGGTCCATAATAAAACTCAACTCTCCCACAGTCTTTGCTCCATAGGTATGGAAATTGAGAATATAGCCAATGTTAAGAAAAATCCGTGCAATTTCCTTTATATTATTTGAGCCAGAGATAGAAAAGCTTATTAAAGTTGGTGTTTTTTTATCAGTAAAAATCTCTAAAAGAATTTTTTCATCACTATCCTTTTTAAGATATGAAACAACCATTTTTTTAATTTCATTACAGTGGATTCTTTGAACTCTCTTAAAAATAAAATTTTTTATCCATCCTATCTCAATATTGCAATTATTTGCCCTTATCATAAAAACCTTTGGAACTGCAGAGGCAAATATTATAAAAAATACCAAAATAGGCAATGCAAAGTAGATTATATAAAAATAATCTGACAAATTTTGAATGGTCTTTTTAAGAAAAAGAAGTATTATTGGCAATTCAACAATTATAAGAACACAAATTAGTATTATAATTAGCAAATCTTTTGATAACTTTTCCCTTTTTGCTTCCAAAACAACAGATTCTTTCAATCTAAAATCAATTAAATCAAGAATCATATCTAATTCTTTCTATTTCTCTTCCTTCTCCTTATCCATTTATCTATCTCTACTACAAAAACAACTGACATTGAAACAGCGATAATATTTATCCAGTCGGAAAATGAAATTGGTTCTGTTCTAAAAATCCACTGAAAAGGTGGAAAGTATATAAATGCAAGCTGAGCTAAAAAGGAGGCAACCAAACTAAAAAACAAGAAAGGATTACTTAGTAAACTTATTCTAAAAATTGATTCATATTCAGACCTGCTGTTCCATGCCTGAAAGAATTGAAATAAAACCATCGTGGTAACTGCCACTGTACGAGCCTTTTCAAGGGAGTATCCCTCTTGAAGAGCGCTCATAAAATTAAAAATAATTCCTAATGATATTAATGTTCCAACAATTATAGTTCTTTCTATGAGAAGTCTTGACATAATTCCTTCCTTTGGATTTCTGGGAGGTCTTTCAAGAATTCCTTTCTCACCTGGTTCAAAGGCAAGGGATATGTCCTTAAGTGAATTTGTTACAAGATTTATCCATAATATTTGAGAAGGTACATATGGTATGGGTACTCGGAAAATCATTGCAAAGATAATTGAAATGATAGAAGCTACCCCGGTAGGTATCAAAAAGAATGTAACTTTGCGGATGTTGTCGAAGACAATTCTACCTTCTCTTACAGCATGGAAAATACTTGCAAAATTATCATCAGTAAGAACCATGTCAGAAGCTTCACGAGCTACATCTGTGCCACTCTTTCCCATCGAAATACCTATGTGAGCTGACTTAAGAGCTGGTGCATCATTTACTCCATCTCCTGTAACTGCAACAATTTCTCCATGACGCTTAAGTTGCTGAACAATTCTTAATTTATGCTCAGGAGAAACCCTTGCATAAATTGATACTTCCTTTACTTTATTAAAAAGTTCATCATCTGTCATTTTTTCAAGTTCTTTTCCAGTAAGTACCTTTGATTTTTTATCAGAAATACCAAGCATCTCACCTATTGCCTTTGCTGTAAATGCGTGGTCTCCTGTTATCATTACAACTCTTATACCTGCTTTCTTGCATCCTTTTATTGCATCTAAGACTTCTTGCCTTGGTGGATCAATCATTCCCTGAAGTCCTGCGAAGGTAAGTCCAAAAATATGGTCACATTTCTCAACTTCTTTACATGTAAGCTCTTCTACATGTTCTTCTACTTCTCTGTAAGCAAAGGCAAGAATTCTTAGTCCGTTCTTTGCAAACTCTTCAGCAATCTTTAAAATTTTTTCTCTATCTATTTCATTACCTAAACTATCCCTTACACACATATCAAGAACTCTTTCAGGTGCGCCTTTTACATAAAGATATTTTTTTCCTCTATGTTTATGTAAGGTTGCCATATATCCTCTTTCAGATTCAAAAGGCACCATTGAAATCTGAGGATACTTTTCTTTTTCTTCTTCAGGAGTTAGTCCTGCTTTCATTGCAGATACAATTAATGCTCCTTCTGTTGGATCTCCTTCAACTTTGAATTGTCCGTCTTCAATATATAAATTTGATTCATTACAGAGTAAACCTATTCTTAGAACATCAATTAGATGCCTATGTTGTTTTGGATTAACTTGAATACCCTCATGAAGAATCTTTCCTTCAGGTTCATATCCGATTCCTTCTACTTCATAAATATTCTCTCCATCATAAATTACCTTTACAGTCATTTCATTTTTAGTTAATGTACCTGTTTTATCAGAACAAATTACTGTAGTACTACCGAGAGTCTCTACAGCATGAATTTTTCTGATTAAAGCATTGTATCTTGCCATTCGAGACACTCCAACTGCAAGGGCAATTGTTACAACCACAGGAAGACCTTCAGGTATTGTAGCAACAGCAGCTGCAACCGCTGTCATAAACATATCTTTAATTGATTCTCCAATTATTAATCCTATGCCAAAAAGGAATAAAGATGCCGATATTACAATTATGCCGAGAGAATTGGCAAATTTTTTTATTTTTTCTTGAAGAGGAGCCTTTACTGTTTCAGTTGCTTTTATATATTTTGAAATATTACCTAAAACAGTATTCATTCCAGTTGCAACAACGATTCCCTTTGCTCTGCCACTTACAACAATCGTTCCCATAAATGCTATATTTTTTTGATCACCATAGGTTAAATTGTCTTCTTTTATTGCATGATAATGTTTTTCCACCGGTAAAGATTCTCCAGTAAGAAGAGATTCGTCTGTTTTGAATTCCACACAATGTATGAGTCTTATATCTGCTGGGACACGAATTCCTGAATAAAGCATTACAATATCACCAGGTACAAGTTCATCAGCAGGAATATCTCTTTCAATTCCTTCTCTGATTACTTTAGCTCTATTTACAAGCATCTTTTTTAAAGCTTTAACACTTTGTTCAGCTTTGTATTCCTGAAGATATCCTATTATTGTATTTAAAATCACTGCTACAAAAATTACCCCTGCATCAACATATTCTCTGAAAAGAATGGCTATTAACCCTGCAACAAGTAAAATGTAAATAAGGGGGCTTGCCAATTGTCTAATCAGTATTTTAAGTTTGTTTATTTTATCTTCTTCCTGAAGCCTGTTATAGCCATACTCGGTAAGTCTTCTCTTTGCTTCTTCCTGACTTAATCCTTTTTCTAAAGTTTTCAGTTTATGATAAATATCTCTAATGCTCAGTTGATACCATTGCATAGAATTTCCCCTTTTGTTTTTCTTAAATATACATTGATGTATTTTAAATTAAAGAGCATCTTTATGGTGAAATATTATTTCTTTAAGCTATAATAAAAGCTTATGGAAATAGAGTTTCTAAGAAATATTGGTCAAAGTTTACTTAAGGAGATTTCCTCATCAAAAATTCATCTTAGTGGAACTGCTCTTGGAAGAGGTGCTTCAGGTGATACAACCTTTCCCATTGATAAATTAGCTGAAGACCTAATTATTGAAACCTTTGAAAAAGCAGGGATTAAAATTAATATAATTTCCGAAGAAAGAGGTTCTGAAAACATAGAAGGGAATCATTCATTTCTAATAGTTGATCCAATAGATGGCAGTAAAAATGCAATATCTGGTATTCCCTTTTTCTCTACATCAATCGCCATATCCGATGGAACAACCCTAAAAAGTCTTAAATTAGGTTATATAATAAATCTCATTAATGGAGATGAATTTTGGGCAGAAAGAGGAAAGGGTGCATTTTTCAATGGAGATAAAATTACAACAAAAAATAATGAAAAACCTGTAATAATCGGCTTTGAAGCATCAAATCCCTATGAGGCTTTAAAAAATATATTGTCTCTTTTTAAAATAGCCAACAGAGTAAGATGTTTTGGAAGCACTGCCTTAGACCTTGCATATCTTTCAGCAGGAGCTTTAAATATTTTTGTTACTCCAACTCCATCAAGAATTTTTGATTTTTCAGCAGGGATTTTGATTGCAAAGGAATCTGGGGCTATCATTTCTGACATAAAGGGAAATTCAATTGATGGATTTGAAGTTGCCTTTGATACAAAAACAACTTTACTTGTATCGGCTAATAAAGCTCTTCATAAAAGGGCTCTCAATTTAGTTAATATTAAATAATAGATGAGTCATTCTTCAACAAAGAAACTATCTATCACACTTGGAGTAACTTTACTTATTTTCGTTGTAGAGGTAATAGGCGGTTTGATTAGCAATAGTCTTGCTTTACTTAGTGACGCAGGGCATGTTTTTACAGACTCTTTTGCTATAATCCTAAGCTTAATCGCTTCAATTATTGTAAGAAAGCCTTCTGGGAAAAGAGCTACTTACGGATATCATAAAATTGGCATTCTTGCAGCTTTTATAAATGGAATAAGTTTAATAATTATTGCTTCTGTAATTCTCTTTGAAGGTTATCGAAGATTGATAAACCCTCCCCATATTGATACTGATGTTATGCTTCCTGTTGCTTTATTTGGTTTTATCGGTAATCTATTTATGGCATGGATATTGGGGCATAAACATGAAGATTTAAATATTAAGAGTGCATGGCTTCATGTGATCGGAGATACTATATCATCGGCAGGAGTAATATTTGCAGGATTAACGATAAAATATACAGGCTGGTTAATTATTGACCCCATAATAAGCTGGTTTGTCGGAGCTATTATTATATTTGGTGGTGTGAAAGTTGTTAAGGATTCCCTATGGATTTTTCTTGATTTTGTGCCAAAAGGATTTGATGTAGATGAGATATCAAATAAAATCAGAAAAATTAAAGGGATTATTGATATCCATGATATCCATATATGGTCAATTGGCTCTGGCGTTACAGCTTTTTCAGCCCATGTTGTTGTAAATGATCAGCTTTTAAGCGAAGCTGATAAATTAAGAAAAGAGATTGAAAAAGAGATTGAAAAATTTGGCATTAATCATAGTGTTATTCAAATAGAAAGTGTGAAGTGTAAAGAAAGTTCTATTTATTGCAATTTTGAAAAGCAGTTAAATCATAAGCACTGATGAATCTTTTAAGTCTTTGCTCAATCTGAAGCTGAAGATTAAGATGAAGCCCTTCAAGTTCTCTTAATCTTCTCATTTTATCAACAGGAATTTTTTCTTTTATTTTGTCACATATGAAATTTATACAAAAAGCATCTCTTGCAATAAGGCAACATCCTGATGGAGAGAGAAAAAAACACATATCAGGAATCTGAGACTGATTTGGGAAATTTACCCCTAGAATAAGATTTATTAAAAGAAGCTCATCGGAATACTTAAATTCTATGGCACTTCCACAACAAACCTTGCCTGATTTACCACAATCAATACATATTTCTGTCATTCCAATTTTTGCTCTTTCATTATTTTCTTCAATAATAATTTCTCTTAGTTGATAGAGATTTTCTTCAATCTGTGATAGTATTTTATTTTTTTCTAATTCCTTCATTTTTTTTCTCAATGACTCTATTTTTTCAGTTATCAAATGCATAATTTTATTTTAAACCGGACTTTATAACTTTTTGAATGTAAGTCATTGTAAAATAAGGAAAGTAGTGTTCATTTTCGCCAATACATCTGTTCTGCCTTAATTGACTTTATCCCAAAAAGACCCTCTGAATTACCATGCCTTCTTAGCCAATCTCCAACTGTAGAGGTGGAAGGCATTTTTTGATTCCTATGAGTTTCCTTAATGCTGTATCATTGTTTATCTCTCTTAAATCTTCTATTGTTTTCCCTCCCCCTGTAAGCATAAGAAGTATTGGTTCAATGTAACAGTATGCAGGATAACCCCTATTTGAACCAATCTTTGAGGGACAAAGTCCCTCAAACTCCCTAATTTTATTTAATTTAATTTTATGTAGATACAAAGGGACAAAGTCCCTTTGAAGAATTCAGAATAAAGAGCTAAACCTGACCTTGCTGTTATTTCATCTTTTGTGCGGGATAACTTGAAAGAAAGTATATTTTGTTTTATCATATTTATGAGCCTCCTTTTTTTGTGTGTTTTTTCACCTATTGGGTGATATTTTATATCACCCCTAAAACTAAAATCCACAAAAAGGAGGCTCACTTTTTTATATGCCTATCGGCAATCTCAGGATTTATTTCATTAATTAAAGCGGAGACAATTTCATTTTCCTTTACAGTTTTTACAATTTCACCTTTTACAAAAACTATTCCTTGTCCCTTTCCTCCAGCAATTCCAAAATCTGCTTCTCGAGCCTCACCAGGACCATTAACTGAACAACCCATTACAGCAATTTTAATTGGTTTTTTAATTTTTTTAACTGCTGATTTTACCTCTTTAACCATTTTTTTAAGATTTATCTCGCATCTTCCACAGGTTGGACAACTTATAACTTCTACACCAACTTGTCTTAACTGAAGTGTTCTTAATATTTCATAGGCAACTTCTACTTCAGTGACAGGTGATGTAGTCAAGGATACCCTTATTGTATCACCAATGCCTTCCATAAGAAGAATTCCAATTCCGATAGAACTTTTCACTATTCCCTCAGGTGGACAACCTGTCTCAGTAATACCTACATGTAAAGGATAGTCATGTTTTTCGCTAAATAATCTATAGGCTTCTATTGTTTTTAAAACATCGGAGGCTTTAAGGGAAACTTTTATATCTTTAAAATCGAGTTCTTCAAGTATTTCAATGTGCCTTTCAGCTGCCTCAACCATAGCCTCTGAAGTTGAACTACCATATTTTTTAATTAAATCCTTTGGGAGAGAACCAGCATTAACACCTATTCTTATTGGAATCCCTCTTTCTTTTGCAGCCCTTACAACCTCTTTTACTTTCAATCTGTCTCCAATATTACCTGGATTTATTCTTAATCCATCAACACCTTGTTTTATTGCTTCAAGGGCTAATTTATAATTAAAATGTATGTCTGCGATAAGAGGAATTTTTATTCTTTTTTTTATTTCTCCGATTGCTTTTGCTGCTTCCATATCGGGAATGGCGATTCTTACAATTTCACATCCAGCTTTTTCAAGTTTCTTTATTTGTCTAACTGTTTTAAAAATATCCCTTGTATCAGTTTTTGTCATTGATTGTACAGCGATAGGAGCTCCATCACCTATTGGTACACTACCAATATAAATTCTTCTTGTTTTTTTTCTATTCATTCTTATTACCTCTTATTTCATTTATTGCAGATAGATGACTATCATAATTTACTGAAAATTCATGGGAACCATCACCTTTTGCAACAAAGTATAAATATGGAACTTTCGCGGGATTTAATGCAGCATTAATTGAACTTAAACTTGGAGAGGCAATAGGACCCGGAGGCAATCCCTTAATAATATAAGTATTATATGGAGTTCTATTTAAAAGGTCTTTTTTTGTTACTCCCTGTTTATATCTCTTAATTCCATAAATTGCTGTTGGATCAGCCTGAAGGGGCATTCCGATTTTTAATCTATTGTGATAAACAGCAGATATTAATGGTTTTTCCTCTTCAAGTTTAGCTTCCTTTTCAATAATTGATGCAAGTGTTACTACCTGATTTACTGTCCATCCCATTTTTCTTGTTTTTTCCTGAAGTCTCTCATCGTAAATGCTCCAAAAATTTTTAACCATAATCTTTATTATTTCTTCAATATCCATACCCTTTGGAATACTGTATGTTGCAGGATAAAGATAACCTTCCAAAGATGGAGCATCTATATTGAGAGTTTTTAAAAACTGTTTGTCTTTGCTTAATTTAAAAAGTTTTTCCCCGTAATCAGGATTTAACTTGGAAAGTTTTTCTGCTATTTCAAAGAGACTATCTCCCTCAACGATTGTAATTGTGTAATCAATTATTTTCCCCTCAAGAAGTTTTTCAAGTAATTCAAGAAGATTCATATCCTTTGTTATAAGGTAATAACCTGCTCGGGCTTTTTTTTCCACTCCCAATAGGCGTCCTGTTATTTTAAAAATTGTTTCATCTCCAATTATGTTTTTTCCCTTTAAAATGGAAGCAATAGTTGAAAAACTTGATCCTTGCGGGATAAAAACCTCTGTATCTTCCTTTAATTTTAAAGGTTTTGTAAGTTCAATGGTCACATAAAGAGATAAAAAAACAAGATAACTGAGAAAAACTACTAAAAAGGCTTTCCAGAACTTCATTTTTAAATAATATCAAATAATTGAATTTTAAGGCAAATTTGAAAGATTTTACAATTCAAAGATAAAATCCATCTCTAAAGGAGAATCAAGGGGAAGGCTACAAACTCCTACAGCAACTCTACAATGCTTACCTTTATCTCCAAATATTTTAATTAAAAATTCTGATGCGGAATTAAGAATCTTTGGATGTTCGGTAAAATCTGGTGTAGTAGCCACATAACCTGTGATTCTTATGCACTGTTTAATATTTTCAAGACTACCAATGTAATCTTTTACAATAGCTAAAGCATTAAGGACAACCTTAATAGCCTCATTCTGTGCTTCTTCAATAGTTAAATTTTTTCCAACTTTACCAGTTTTTAAAAGTTTTCCGTCTACAAAGGGAAGAATTCCACTTAAAAAGAGTAAATTTCCAATTTTTAATGCAGGAGTGTAAGCCCCAACAGGCTTTATAGCTTTTGGAAGTTCATAACCAAGTTTTTTAATTTTCTCCTCAATGGTCATATTTTTAATTTAACATAAAGCCGTTGCTAAACTTTAGAACAAAAATTTTTAAACTTTTGATTTAAAACAAAAGATGGTTGTTAAAAGTTTAAAAAATGATTATTATTTAATTAATTAAAGTATGATTAAACTTTTTATTAAAATAAAGTCTAAGATTTTTTCGGAACTTTTGTCTGAATGTATTCTTAAAGATGAAGATTTTAAAATTATAAAGGCAGACAATTTATCAGATGAAGTCCCAGATATAGTTATTACTGACAAATATGAATTGAAGAATGAACTGATTAATAGACATCCTGAATCAAAGATTTTTTTAATTGATACGGGGATTCCAAGAGAAGAATTAATTTCTTTACTTATAAAGTATAAATTAAAAGGAATTTTATCCATGAATTCAGATATTTCACACCTTAAAAAGGCTTTAAAAGTAATTTATAGCGGTCAAACATGGATAAGTGATGAATTAGTTAAATGTCTAATTGAGTTTGATCGATTTAATAATGTTGTAGATATTAAATTGACCGATAAAGAAAAAAAGATTATGAAATTGGTTTGCGAAGGCTTATCAAATAAGGAAATTGCTGCAAAATTATTTATAAGTGAGCAAACTGTTAAGGCACACCTTCACAGAATTTATCAAAAATTAGCAATTAAAAATAGACCTCAGCTTGCAGTAATATATTCAAAGATTTTTAATCAGTAAAACGTTAGTATTAACCCTATCGAATACTTTTTTAAAACTACAATCTTAACCCTTAAGAAAACTAAAAAATATACTTTTGATTAATTGTTTATTATTTGAGAAATCTTTATTCTTAAAGTAAGAACAAGCCCGGCACAGGAATTTTAAAATCTGAAAAAGGAAGGAGGTGAAAAAATGACAAAACTTACAAAAATAATTTTAGCATTAGTTTTAGTTCTTGGTATACCAGCAATGAGTATGGCAACTTGTTTTAATTGTAATCCTTGCGGTGCTAATGGATACAAAGGTTGCACTGAGGCAACAATAACTCAGGTTGGTGGCTTTAACCAGGCTTCTATTGAACAAAATGGTGGTTCATGGTCTTCGAATTTGGCAGTTATTGACCAAAGTGGAATAGGAAATAAAGCTTCTATTTTACAGGCACCATTTGCAGATCATAATAAAGCTATAGTTGATCAGGAAGGATGGAGTAATCAGGCAAATATTAAGCAACAAGGATTAAAAGCTGATTATAATGAAGCCTATATTACCCAAAATGGTCTTGGTAACAAAGCTAATATTGAACAGTATAGTTCCCATAATTTAGCATCAATTACACAGAATGGAATGTGTAATAATGCCTCTATAAATCAAGGAACTATGGGAGGTTCACATTATACTGGTACAATAACTCAAACAGGATTTGCTAACACAGCATCAATTCTTCAGAAGTAAATTCCCAGAGATATTATTTTACCTGTGCTGGGTTTTTGGGGCGGATGAACTCCGCCCTTTAATAAAAAGGAGGTAGTGAAAATGCATCTAAAAGAAATTTTACTCTTGATATTTATAATGTTCATGACAACAACAGTATCTGCTTTTGATTGTGGATATAATGGATACAGAGGCTGTGCGAATGCCGATATTGAACAGATAGGAGCTTTCAATCAAGCTGATATTGAAACCTCCGGGATGAATAGAGTCACAATAAGGCAGGAAGGTATTAAAAATATAGCAAATATTAAACAAAGCTTTGCACTGTTTGGAAATAATGCTGAAATTCTCCAGTATGGAAGTCACAATTCTGTCTTTCAAAATCAGACAGGATTAAATAATTATATTTATGTAGAACAACTGGGAACATTTAATGTTTCCAACCAGATTCAAAAGGGAAATAATAACATTGCTTCAGCAATCCAGTTCGGAATTGGCAATACTATATCACAAACTCAATATACATCGCACAATTTAGCCTTAGCACTTCAAATAGGATTTTACAATAAGGCTTACCAAATTCAGGGATTGACAGGAACTAATGGCAATAAGAGTAATTTACATCAAATAGGTTTTGGTGTTTTAACAATCATTATTCAATGAAAGAGTATAATATGAAAAACTTTTTATTTTTAATTGGAACCATGCTGATTTCAACTATAGTTTTTTCAAATTCCTATGGAGATGAAAAAAAGGATTACGAAGCGTGGTTGATAAAGGAAATTAAAAATTCCCAATTGATTACAAAAGCTTGTGTTAGAAATAACACAAATCGAAGTGTTATACTGATGATCAAAATAACTGGAGAAAAAATAAGTAAAACAGGCATAAGTAGAAGTACTCAATCTAATGAAATATTTCTGAAAGCAAATGAAGAAAAGTGTTCTTCTCAAATAAGTTTTAACTTAATTGATATTGATAATGATGATTATCAGATATCTTTGGAATGTTATAAGGATAATCAATTAATTGCTAAAGATTCAATAAAAAAAGGAATTAAAAGTGAAAAGCCTATTTAAAATAAATTTTATTATTTTCTTGCTATTAATTTTTAGCTTAAACACTGCAGAGTCTCAAATTGAAGGATTCGTAATTGACAAAACAAAAACCAAAATTGGCAGAGATTTTTATGAACTTTTCTATATTAATCTAAGCACAATAGTGAGTGTTGAGAACAGATTAAACATAACTATCGAAGAATTTTTCGATCCTCAGTTCGGCAGTAGAGTATCTGTTTTAATTGATGAAAATATAATTTATCAAAACTTTGTAAGCTCAAGATTTGATGATATAGAAGAGAAAGTTAAAGAAGCAACAGAGATTATTCAATACTTTTTTATGAACTGGAAAGAATATGAAAAATATTTAGAAGAAGAAGGAAAAATAAGATAAAGAGAGGAGTAAGAAAAATGAGAGTATCAATCTTAATAAGCAGTTTTTTAATTGTGTTAGCCTTTACTGTAACTAAATCTAACAGTAGTGAATTAATCTTTCAATTTACAAATCCCTCATTTGGCGGTAATCCACTCAATGGAAGTTTTTTGTTACAGCAGGCTCAACTTCAGAACAAATTTAAGGAAAAAACACAGGAGAAATCTCTTCTTGAACAGTTTGAACCTATGTATCAAGCTCAATATCTTAGCAAAATACTTGATGATGCATATGAGAATAATGGTCAAAATTTAGTTGACGGAACATATGTAATTGGAGGTTTAACTGTTACTGTTACAAAAGATTCTACAAATCGAATTATTACTTTATTAGTTTCAGATCCAGCAACTGGCAGACAAACTACATTTCAAATACCTTATACGCCTTAAAGGAGGAAAATGAGATGTTTAATTTTATAAAATTCAAGTTCATATTAATTCTTTTTTTACCCCCGATTCTATTTGGATGTATGGCAATGACACCAAATATTGCATCTATTAGAGCTACAAGCGGACCAGAATATATTACATCGATTCATCGAGATCTTGTATCTTTGCCAAAGCCTGAAAATCCTATTCCAGTAGCAGTATATAAATTTAGAGACCAGACAGGACAGTATAAAGCACCTGGTAATGCAACAAACTTCTCTACAGCTGTTACCCAAGGTGCTACGTCAATTCTAATAAAAGCCCTTGAAGACAGCGGATGGTTTTTACCTGTTGAAAGAGAAGGGTTGGCAAATCTACTTCAAGAGAGGAAGATTGTCTTACAAATGAGAGAACTTTATCTTACTGAAGAGCAGAAAAAACAGTTTGAACCATTGCCACCTTTACTTTATGCAGGAATTATTTTTGAAGGAGGAATCATAGGTTATGATTCCAATGTAACAACAGGAGGAATCGGTGCAAAATATTTTGGCGCAGGTGGTTCAGCAGAATATAGAGTTGATAAAGTTAGTATTTATTTAAGAGCTGTATCTGTAAAAAATGGGGCTGTTCTTAAAACTGTACAGACTTCAAAGACTGTTTTATCTCAGATGTTGTCATTGGGAATATTTAGATTTGTAAGGCTTAACAGATTACTTGAAGCTGAAGCAGGGATTGCAGCAAATGAGCCAGTTGAGATGGCTGTTCAGGAGGCTATTGAGAAGGCTGTGTATGACATAATAATTGAAGGTGTAAAAACAGGAATATGGAAACCTAAAGATACCAAAGAATTTGAAAAATGGTTAAGTAAATATGAAAATGAACTTAAAGAGAAAACTTTTGCATCAGAATCTATTTCAAAATTATCCAAACAAAAAGAAAGTAAAGACATAGTAAAAGAGCTTTTCAAATATTGACAATTTCCTTCTCTGGTAAGCTTGAATAATTTAAATGCTTACCAGAGTATTTTTTTATTCTTCTGCCATTGAAAATTTTTTCTATAAAAAATATAATTTAAAAAAATTTAATTCAAAGAAGGAGGTGAATCAATTTATGCCAGAAGAATTAAAAGTAGGCTGTGCAAGACCTACAGGTGGTCTTGTAGGTGAAGAACCAAAAAAAGAAGAATCTCAGGAACAAATTATTAAAGAAAAGGAGGGAAGGCAAGTGGTTAAAGTAGGTAAAAAAGCTTCTGATTTTATAGCCCCTGCTTATTATAAAGGTAAGTTTGTAAATGTTAAACTTTCAGAATATCTTGGGAAATGGGTATTACTGTGCTTTTATCCGGGTGATTTCACCTTTGTTTGAGCTACTGAAATTTCGGCAGTTGCCGAAAAATATGGAGAATTCAAAAAGCTCGGGGTTGAAGTTCTATCAATGAGCATTGATAGTATCTTTGTTCATAAAATGTGGAATGATTATGAACTAAGTAAAATGGTTAAGGGCGGAGTACCTTTCCCTATGCTTTCTGATGCAGGAGGTAAAGTAGGAACATTATACGGAGTTTACGATGAAGATGCAGGAGTTGAGACAAGAGGAAGATTTATTATAGACCCTGATGGAGTTATTCAAGGATATGAAATTCTCACTCCACCTGTTGGTAGAAATGTTCTTGAAACTATAAGACAAATACAGGCTTTTCAGCATGTAAGAAAAACTAAAGGAGCTGAGGCAACACCTTCAGGCTGGAAACCAGGAAAGGCAACATTGAAACCAGGACCTGACCTTGTTGGAAAAGTCTGGGAAGTCTGGAAAACAAAAGAAGCCTTTGAATAATTAAAAAATAAAGGAGAAAAGATTCTTCATAATCTTCTTCTCCTTTATCTACCAAATACTTTTCTTAAAAGTTCTGTTACTCTTGCAGATGGGTCTGTTCTAATTTTTTTCTCTTCTAATGCTAACATATAAAATAGTCCATCTAAGGCTTTTTTAGTTACATAATGGTCAAGGTCAATAGATTCCATTCCAAAAAAGGGTGACATAGATGTATATTTATTCATCATATTTTTGTATGCTTTTGTTGTGCCAACTTCATTCATGCTGTTTGAAATTATAGGTTTAAATGATTCATAAAGTTTATTGAAAGTTTTTGACTTGAAATAATCTGTTGCAGATGTTTCGCCTCCAGTGAGAATTTTCCTTGCATCATCAAATGTCATCTCTTTAATTGCCGATATGAATATATCCTTTGCCTTAGGAGCTGCTTTTTCTGCTGCTCTATTCATAGATAGAATAAATTCATCTACCTCTTTTTGATAGCCTATTTTACTTAGGATATTGGCTATATTTTGAATATTTTCAGGGAGTAAAATTTTTATTGCTTCATTTTTAAAGTAGCCATCAATTTTAGAGACCGCGCTTACAGCATTACCAGTTCCAATGGTAAGAGCTTCTTTAAGACCTGCCACTGTTGTATCAGTATCTGTTGTACTTTGTTCTGGTAATTGAAGGTTTCTTAAAATATCATCGAATATTCCAGCTGATGAATGTCCTGCATATAAAATTATTACAAATGTTAAAAACAGAATAATATTTCCAAATTTTTTTATTTTTGACATAACAGCCCTCCATATTTTTTAATTAAAGTATACCATTTATTAAAAGGAATATTTCGATTAACCAATAAACACCATCGAAGTTTTTATTGTTTACCTTAATGCTTATTTTTTGCTAAATTAAATATTATACTTCTATAATGAGGAGGCGGAGTTAATGGAAAGAATTCCTATGACACCTGAAGGTTACGAAAAACTTAAGGAAGAACTTGATAGATTAATAAAAATAGAAAGACCTGCTGTTATAAAGGCAATTGCTGAAGCTCGTGCCCATGGTGACCTTTCTGAAAATGCTGAATACCATGCTGCAAGGGAAAAACAATCCTTTATTGAAGGAAGGATTCAGGAATTACAGGCAAAGCTTGCAAGAGCACAGGTTATTGATCCTGCAAAGATTAATCATGATAAAGTAGCCTTCGGAGCAAAAGTAAAAGTATTAGACCTTGATACAGAAGAAGAAAAGGAGTTTCATCTTGTAGGTCCCGATGAAGTAGATGTAAAAAATGGAAAAATTTCAATTACTTCTCCTGTTGGTAAAGCCTTAATTGGAAAAGAAGTTGGGGAGCAGGTGACAATTAAAGCTCCTGCCAAAACATTTAATTACGAAATAATCTCAATCAGCTTTGAATAAGATATTTAAGGCAGAAATTTTAAAAAATCAAGCACTAACAGAGGATGTTTATTGTCTTAGCATCAATGTGCCTTTTAATATAGAAGCAAAACCAGGACAATTTTTTATCATTAAAATTAACGAAAGATTTGATCCCCTTTTAGGAAGGCCCTTTAGTATTTTTGATTTAGAAGACAAAACATTAAAATTTCTATACAGGGTAAAAGGAAAGGGTACATCTGTATTAAGTAAACTCAGAGAAGGACAAAATCTTCAGATTACAGGTCCCTTTGGAAAATGGTATCCCTTTCCAAAGGATGATTATATTGTAATTGCTGGTGGTATAGGAATAGCTTCAGTTTTTTATCTGATGAAAAAATTTCCGAAAAGAGCTTATTTATTCTATGGAGCACGCCATAGGAGAGAAATTTTTTACTATAAAGAATTAGAAGAAGTTGCAAAGGAAGTTTTTATATCTACTGAATGTGGAACTCTTGATTACAAAGGTGTTATTACGGAGTTATTTAGACGGAAGGGATTACATCTTAATCTACCCATTTACAGTTGTGGACCGATGATTATGATTAGAGAGTTAAAAAAATTACTTAAAAATAAAGATGTTCCCTGCTATGTAGCAACAGAAGAGAGAATGGCTTGTGGTGTTGGTGCCTGCCTTGGTTGTGTTATTGAGACAAAGGAAGGATTTAAAAGAGTATGTACAGAGGGTCCTGTTTTTGAGATTGGAGATTTAATTTTATGAAACCTTTGCTTGAAGTTAAAATCGGGGAATTGACTCTCAAAAATCCTGTTTTAACTGCATCTGGTACATTTGGTTACGGGCTTGAGTATTCCCAATTTTTTGATATAAGCAAATTAGGAGGAATTGTAGTAAAGGGACTTTCCTTGAAACCCAAGGAGGGAAATCCTCCACCAAGAATATATGAAACACCCTGTGGAATGATTAATTCAATCGGACTACAGAATATTGGATTTGATGCCTTTGTTAAAGAAAAATTGCCTTTTTTAAAAAAATTTGACACAAAAATCATTGCCAACTTTTTTGGCGAAAATCTTGAAGAATATGAAGAGATAGCCCAAAAACTTGATGCCACTGATGGAATCCATGCCCTTGAAATGAATGTTTCCTGTCCAAATAAAACAAGTGAATGGAGGAAAATGGGGCTTCAACCTGAACTTTTAAAGGAATCTGTAAGAAAAGTAAGAAGTAAAGTTAAAAAAACATTAATTGTCAAGCTTTCACCTCAGGTTACTGATATAGCCTATATGGCAAAAATCTGCGAAGAAGAAGGAGCAGATGCCATTTCCCTTATAAATACCATTCCAGCTATGGTTATAGATGTAAAAACAAGAAAGAGCTTAATTGGAACATTAACAGGAGGACTTTCAGGTCCTGCTATCCGACCCATTGCATTAAGAATGGTCTGGGAAGTTGCAAAGGCAGTGAAAATTCCAGTAATAGGAATAGGAGGCATTGTAAATGGCAGAGATGCATTGGAATTTTTTATTGCTGGAGCTAAAGCTGTAGCTGTTGGAACAGCAAATTTTATAAATCCTCTTTCTTCAATAGAGATAATTGAAGAAATAGAAAAATTTTTAATTGAAGAAAAAATTGAAAACATAAATGACCTTATCGGAAGCCTCATCGAGTAAAATAATTACTCTTACCACAGATTTCGGATACTCTGACCCCTTTGTTGGTCAGATGAAGGGAGTTATTTTATCAATAAATCCTGATGTCAAAATAGTTGATATTACCCATGAAATTGAAAACCACTGTATTGAAGATGCTTCCTTTGTTTTATATAACAGTTACAAATACTTTCCTGAGGGTACTGTTCATGTAGTTGTTGTAGACCCAGGAGTAGGTTCTTCAAGACGGGCAATAATAATCCAAACCGATGGTCATTACTTTGTTATGCCTGATAATGGACTTATAAGTTATGTTGTTAAAAATAAATCCTTTAAAGCAGTAAAAATAGAAAACAAAAAATATATTTTAAAAGACAAAAGCCCAACTTTTCAGGGACGGGATGTCTTTGCTCCTGTAGCTGGTTGGTTATCAAAGGGAGTAAATATTGAAGAATTTGGTTCTGAAATAGAAAATCCTGTTATTTTTCCAATTCAAGAACCAGAAATAAAATCAATAAAAGGAAAAAGGAAGATAAAAGGAAGAATTATCTATATAGATAAATTCGGCAATGCCATAACAAACATAAACATAAAACATCTTCAAGAATTTTATAGCCTAAAAGATATTTCAGTAATCAGAATAAAAATTGGTAGACTCTATCTTCCAATTGTCAAATGTTATAGTGAATCACCAAATAAGCCAGCAGCATTAATAAACAGTGATGATTATATAGAAATTTTTGTATACAAAAATAAGGCATCAAAAATTTTAAATTTATCAAAAAATAAACCAGTAGAGGTAGTCATTGATGGATGAGATAGTAAAAGGAATTATCAAGGATGAACATGTTTTAGTTGTTGCTGTAAACTGCACTGAAACAGTCGAGAAAGCAAGAATAATACATGATACCTGGCCTACTGCATCAGCAGCTATGGGTAGAGTAATTGCTGGAAGTCTACTTTTAGCCTCAACTCTCAAGGATAGACAAAAGATAATGATACAAATAAAAGGGGATGGTCCCTTGCAGGAAATTGTTGCAGAGTCAGACTGGCTTTATAGAGTTCGTGCCTATGTGCGAAGACCTCATATATACATGGGGCTTAAAGGTGAAAAAATTGATGTTGGAAGAGCTGTAGGAAAGGGCTTTTTAAATGTTATAAGAGACCTTGGATTAAGAGAGTATTATCAAAGCAGTGTAGAATTACAAACAGGAGAGATTGCAACAGATTTAGCTTACTATCTTAATATTTCTGAACAGATTCCTTCTGCTGTATCATTGGGAGTTTTTGTTGAAACTGACAACTCTGTTAAAGCTGCCGGTGGATTCATGATTCAGACAATGCCAGAGACAACGCCACAAATAATAGATTTTCTTGAAAGAAAACTTTCTCATAGTCCTTCTGCCTCATATATGATTCGTCAGGGAATGTCTCCTACACAGATGCTTGAAGAAGCAGTTGGACTTCCAATTGAGGTTTTACAACAAAGTCATGTAACTTACTACTGCCCATGTTCAAAAGATAGAGTTATAAATGCAGTAATAACATTAGGGAAAGAAGAGATAAAAAAGATGATTAAAGAAGGTGAAACTGTTCAGATTGAATGTTATTTCTGCAAAGAAAAATATCAGTTAAACATAGATGAACTTAAAAACATTCTACGAGATTTATAAATAATTCTTAGAAGACATCAAAAAGTTTAAAGTTTCTCAAACTCAGATAGTGGGCATAAAGAATCAAAAGAGTTCCCTTAGAATTTAGAGTATATAATTTTTCTGGTTGAAGTTTTGAGAGAGCATCTAAATTTGCCATAAGTATATTTCGAAGACGCATTTCTCCATACTTTACATTTATATCAAGATTTAAAGGTTGAAGATAACCATTTTTAAAAATCTCCTGTGAGAATTCCTCTGCATCATGGAAATCCCTTGCAAGTTCAGTAAGTCCTGCTTTTATTTTAGAGAAAAACTCAGTATCATTCCCCTCATCATCAAATAATCTCTCTCCTTCCTCGGACACAAAAGTTTCATCAACTACAATTGAGTAATAATCGTCATCTTTAAAAATTCCAAAGGGATAATGTTTGCAAATATTTGGTATTGCTTCAACTTTCCATGTTCCGTCATCATTTAAAAATATGTTTTTCTGATTAATTCCAATAATTGCAAAGGGAAAAACTATATTGTCTTGAATTCCGAACATTACTGGATAATACATTGTAGCAGTTAAAATTTCAGAATAAGTAAGAGGAACTTTTTCAACTTCCTTCATGAAAGATAAATTATCTGGCATCTTTATCTTTAATTCTCTATGAAGGGTACTATCTAATGCAATGGCTTTCTTAAAGGCTTTCATCAATGCTTTCATTTTTAACCTCCGTAATATTGAAATTTTATGATTATATCCAAAAATTGCTAATTGAGGAAAGACTGTTTTCCTCTCGTCTGTTATTCCGAAGGAGTCCATCCCTTAATGTATCGTCCTCTTTTGTCACCCTGAGGCGTAAGCCGAAGGGTCTTCTTCCTACAATAAAAAAAAGAGAAGATATTTCGCTATCACTAAGGATGACAAAATCGCTCAAGACAGCGCTTTTCTAATAGCAATTTTGGGTATCTCAAAGAGTTTGACAGATATTATTAATAAAAAGCAAAATAAATCAATGTCAAAAAATATTGAAATTCCAATAAAAGGGATGACCTGTGCTGCCTGTGCTCAGGCTGTACAGAGAGCTTTAGCTAAATTAAAAGGCGTGGTTAAAGCAGAGGTAAATCTTCTTACTGAAAAGGCAACAGTTGAAGTAACAGAAGAAATTGATATAAAGAGAGTTGTAAGTATAGTAAGGGCAACAGGTTATGATATAGGAAAAACATCTATTTTTCTTCAAGTTAATGAACTTGACCAAGACATAGCAAGGTTAATCGAGGGAAAATTACCCAAACTTGACGGAATCCTTGAAATCAAAACTGACATTGTTAATAAAAATATTAGATTATCATATATTCCCACACTAATTGATGAAAAGGAAATTTTATCAGTCTTTAGAGATTTAAGTGTCAAGGCTAAAAAATATGCAGATAAAGGACTTGAATATGAAGAAAAAAAGAAAGAATTTGCAAAGTTAAAAAGAGACTTGATTTTAAGTTTTATTTTTACACTACCAATTTTTTTAGGAAGTATGTTTAATATTCCCTTGCTTAATAATGGCTATCTACAAATGATTCTTGCCACTTTTGTTCAATTTGTAACTGGATGGAGATTTCACAGATTAGCATTCATTGCTCTTAAACATAGGCAGGCAAACATGAATAGCCTTGTTAGTCTCGGAACAAATGCAGCATATTTTTATAGCCTCCTATCACTTATAACATCACCACATATGCCACATCTATATTTTGAAACATCCGCTGTAATAATTACCCTTATACTTTTTGGTAGAACCCTTGAAGAAAGAGCAAAGACTAAAACCTCAGATGCAATTCAAAGACTCATTCAGATGCAACCAAAAATGGCAACTGTAATAAGAGATGGTAAAGAGATTGAAATTTCCCTTGAGGAAGTCAAATTTGGAGACTCCGTCTTAGTAAAACAATCAGAATCTATTCCTGTTGATGGAACAATTTTGGAAGGCGCAGCATCAATAGATGAATCAATGATAACAGGAGAAAGCATTCCTGTTGAAAAGTCTGTCGGTGATAAAGTAATCAGTGGAACAATTCTTATTTCAGGTGTTATTAAGGTTAAAGCAGAGGCAGTTGGTAAAGAATCCCTTCTTAGTCAGATAATAAAACTCATTGAAGAGGCTCAAACAGGCAAACCACCTGTTCAAAGACTTGCAGACAAAATCTCAGCTATATTTGTTCCAATAGTATTGGCCATTTCAGTAATTACATTTTTATTATGGTTTGTTTTTGGAAGGGAGCTTTCTTTGGCACTTTCAAATGCCATTGCAGTGCTTATTATTGCCTGTCCCTGCGCTTTAGGACTTGCTACACCGACAGCAATAATGGTTGCCACAGGAAGGTCTGCTTCTCAGGGGATTCTTTTAAGAAATGTGGAAAAACTCGAAGAAATTAACAAAATTGAAATTCTTTTTTCTGACAAGACAGGTACTCTAACAATTGGAAAACCAGAGGTAAAAGAGGTGAAATATTTTGGAAGTAATATTCAGGAAATTTTAAAATTGACTGCCAGTGCAGAAAAATACTCTGAGCATCCCTTAGGTAAGGCAATTATAAGACATTGTATGAGACAGGGAATCAGTATTGATGAGCCTCTTCATTTTGAAGTTATTGCAGGGGGAGGTCTTTTTGCAAAGGTTATAGACTCTCAAAACATTGAAAGAGAAATTCTGATTGGGAGTGAAAAATTAATGATAAAAAAACAGATTTCACTACCAGAAATTTTAGATGATGAGCCAACAACTAAGGTATATGTTGCCATTGATGGCAAAATTGTTGCAGTTTTTTCCATTACAGATCCATTAAGGGAAGAAACTTCAGAAATTGTTAATGAACTCAAAAAAATGGGTATAAAAATTGTTATACTTACAGGAGACAATGAAAGGACTGCTCAAGCAGTTGCAAAAAAGCTTGGTATCGAAGAGTATTTTGCGGGAGTTCTTCCAAATGAAAAGGCAAAAATTGTAAGAAAATTTAGAGTAGAAAAAAGAAAAATTGTGGGAATGATCGGAGATGGAATCAATGATGCACCTGCTTTGGCAGAATCTAATGTTGGTATAGCAATGGGAGGTGGTACTGACATAGCAATACATACAGCAGATGTAACTTTAATAAAAGGGGGGCTTAAAGGAGTTCCTTCACTTATCAGATTGAGTAAACTTACTTTAAAAACAATAAAAGAAAATCTTTTTTGGGCATTTATTTATAACATAATAGGAATTCCTATTGCTGCAGGAGTTTTATATATTTTTGGTGGACCCCTTCTAAATCCTATGATTGCGTCCCTTGCCATGTCTTTAAGTTCTGTATCTGTTGTTAGTAATTCATTAAGATTGAAAAGAAGAAGTGGAAAAGAATTTGTCTAAGAATAGTGACCGATGTTTATACTGGGAATTATTCTAATTATTGCTGGATACTTCATACTTTTTAATACTTCTTCCGATGAGTCTGTTGAGATTATTATGAGACAAGCAATAGCAGGAATATCATTAAGCATCTTAGGTGCAGGATTTATTATGTTTTGGATATATAAAAGGTCAAAATGAGTGTAAATTTTATCATTTTCTTTTTATGATATAATAAATTCAAATGAAAAATAAAAAATTTTGGGTTTCGAATAAAATTATGACTAAAGAAGCATATATAAGTATTGAAGGAGTTCATACAAAGATATTTATTCCAAAAAGTAAAAATATTGAAAGAGGTATTTTTTATCAAATTGAAACCAATGAACTTTTAACATTTTTAAAGGAAAATGAAATAAAAGAAATTACGGTATCTCAATTTATCCCTGATTTTATCACATTAACTATTTCAATTCCCTTTGCATCAAAGATACTTAAGAATAAAAAATTATTAAATGGTATAGCGATAACAGAAATTCGTAAAAAAATATCCAGCAATACAAAATTTTTCATATTTTTATAAACCCTATGAATCTGCTGGTAGAACTTATTTAAGATGTTATATTATTTTTGAAGAACAATTTAATATTTTTAGTAATCTTGTAATTGAAGGAATTAATGTCAAAGCCTTTTATCCATCTTTTATT
>NZ_MAVV01000012.1:0-5000 GCF_001707915.1 Thermodesulfovibrio sp. N1
TTTAACCTTAAGTGGTTCTGATAGAGAATATTTCAGGAAAAATGGCAGAATTTTTTGTAAATGGAAAAAATTATCAGAAGATTTTGAAAAGAATATATCTTTAGGTAATTTTTTAAAAGAAAATAATTTCCCTGTTCCGGAAATTATTAAATTTGGCAAGAATAATAAAATAATTATTTTTGAAGACCTTGGAGATTTAACACTTTATAGTTGGCTACAGTGCAAAAGAAATGATAAAGAGATTGAAAAAATTTATAAAAAAATACTTGAAAAAATTGGGAAACTTCACTGGGAAATTTCCAAGGAATCAACAAATTTAAATCTTCCAGAGTTTGATTACTCCTATTTTCGATGGGAAAGTGATTATTTTTTAAAGGAATGCGTTGAAGAGGTTTTCAAAATTAAATATCAAGGATTAGAGGATGAACTCCATTGGATTGCTGATACTCTTTCAAAAACTCAAAAAGTAATAGTGCACAGAGACTTACAAAGCCAAAATATAATGTTAAAAAATGGGAAAGTTTATTTTATTGATTATCAAAGTGCAAGGATGGGTCCAGCTGGATATGATATAGCCTCCCTAATTTGGGATCCTTATGTAGAACTTAATAATGAATTAAGAAAAAGACTTGTTAATTTTTATATCAAACACTGTAATCTTCAATATATATCTTTTCTGAAGGAGCTTTCATTATGTAGAATTCAAAGACATATGCAAGCTCTTGGTGCCTATGGATTTTTAGCTTCAAAAAAAGGGAAAAAAAGCTTTCTTAAATTTATTCCTTATGGATTAACCCTACTTCTAATGGATTTGGAAGAATGTTATATTGATTTACCAAGAATAAAAAATCTTGTCCTTAAGCTCAAGAACCTTATTTACAATGGCTCTTGCAGAGATTTCTTCATAATCTAAAAGTTCTTCAGGATTTCCACTCTTTGGTATTTTTTTACAGGATAGACTATAAATCTTTTCTGAACCAACTTCACCTTTTACAGCTTCACTAATCCCTCCTGCAGGGTAATGGTCTTCAACTGTTATAATTGCATCTGTTTCAGAAGAAGCTTGTTTTAGTAACTCTGTATTCAATGGTTTCACACTGTAAAGATCGATGACCCTAATATAAATTCCTTTATTTTTAAGTTCTTCATAAGCTTTCAATGCCTCATGCAAGGTAATACCTGCTCCAATAACTGTGAACAAGTCTTTATCTGAGGCTTTTAAAACTTTTGCCCCACCAATTGGAAAATCTTCATTTTCGTTATATATAACTGGTGTAGCTGCACGGGTCGTTCTGATATAAACAATTCCATTGTAATTTGCTGCTTCTCTTACAAGCTTTTCAGTAGAAACAGCATCAGAGGGATACAGAACAACACTATTTAAGATACTGCGCATCATTGCAATATCTTCAAGTCCCATCTGACTTGCTCCATCTTGTCCAATAGAGACTCCAGCATGGGAGCCCACAAATTTTATATTTACATCACTGTATTGAGCCATTCTTATTTGATCAAAGGCACGGGTTAAAAAGGCTGCGAAAGTAGATACAAAGGGAATTTTGCCTCTAAGGGAAAGTCCAACTGCCATTCCAACCATATTTTGTTCTGCAACAAAACATTCAAAAAATCTTTCTGGATAATGATTTTTAAATATTTCTGCATATGTTGAATTAGAGACCTCTGCATCAAGGACAACAATATTAGAAAACTCTGGGAAAATTTTAACAAGTGCTTCTCCATAGGCTCTTCTTGTTGCAACTTTATCACCAATTGAATAATTTTTTATAAATTCTTTTGTTTGTAAAAATTCAGGATTAGGAGTTAATGGTTCAGGTTTTTTTAAAGGAACCGAAAACTTTTTTATTTCTCCAAGTTCTCTCAGTGCTTGATTGAATTCTTCCTTAGTTAGTGCAACACCATGTCTTCCTTCTTTATCCTCAAGGAAGGATATTCCTTTTCCTTTTACTGTTTTTGCAATAATCATTGAGGGGACATTGCTACTTAATGCTTCTTCATAGGCTTTAAAAATTTCATTAAAATTATGTCCATCAATACATATAGTTTTCCATCCAAAAGAAGAAATTCTTTTTTCGTAGGCAGATAAATTCCATCCGTACATTGTTTCGCCTCTCTGACCTAATCTATTAACATCAACTATTCCAATGAGATTATCAAGCTTATAATAGTCTGCAATTTGTATTGCCTCCCATACTGAGCCTTCAGTCATTTCACTGTCACCAAGTAATACAAAAACATGGTAGGGAAGTCTATCAATATATTTTCCGTTAATAGCCATACCAACTCCAATTGAAAGTCCTTGACCAAGAGAACCTGTAGCTGCCTCAGAATATGGGAATGTTCTTACAGGATGTCCTTCTAAGGGAGAGCCGAATTTTCTTAAAGTTAAAAGCTCATCTTCTGTTAACTTTCCAGCCACTGTCCATAAAGAATAAAGAAGAGGTGCTGCATGACCCTTTGAAAAAATCAGTCTGTCATTGTTTGGATTCTGAGGGTCATCGGCATCAAAATGAAAAAAGCCTCCAAAAAGGAGGCTTGCCATTAACTCTACTGCTGAAAGACAGGTTGTAGGATGTCCAGAACCTGCCTGTGTTGTAGATGAAAGAATATAGTATCTTAAAAGTTTTGCTATTTCTTCTAAATGCTTCACTTTTTTGGTTCTACAGTGTCACTGAGAAGCATCTTAAGAAGTTTTAATCTGCTTGGATGCTTTAATTTTCTTAGAGCTTTTGTCTCTATTTGTCGAACTCTTTCTCTTGTTATGGATAAATATCTTCCAACTTCTTCAAGTGTATGATCTCTGTCTTCTCCTATACCAAATCTCATTTTTATTACTTTTTCTTCCTTAGGTGTTAAGGTCTTAAGAATTCTCTGAATATGCTCACTAAGTTCTGTTCTTTCAGCTTCAGAAATAGGAGAAGGAGAAGTTTTATCTCCGATGAAATCTTCAAGCTCTGTGTCTTCATCCCCGATAGGCGTCTGTAATCCAATAGGATCTTGAATAGCTCTAAAAACTTCCTCAACTTTTCTTACAGGAACGCCAAGCTTTTCTGCAATTTCTTCGTTATTCGGTTCTCTTCCAAGCTGTTGGGTTAATTCACGGGATGCCTTTGTTACTCTATTATAAAATTCCATCATATGCACCGGGACCCTTATTGTTTTAGTTTGATCAATCAGTGCTCTTGTAATAGCTTGCCTTATCCACCATGTAGCATATGTTGAAAATTTAAATCCCTTTTCATATTTAAATTTATCAACAGCCTTCATTAAACCAATATTACCTTCTTCTATTAAATCAAGAAGAGGCAATCCTCTTCCAACATAATTTTTTGCAATATTGACAACAAGTCTTAAATTTCTGGTTATTAATTCATTTTTTGTTTCTTCAACAAGACATTTAGCCTTATATATCTTATTCCAGACATTTTTTAATTCATCAACTTTTAGTCCTGATTCATTTTCTATCTTTTTTATGTCAGCATAGACCTCTTTATATAAATTTTCTAAAGTTTTAGGACTTTCACCAGCCTTTTTTAAATCATTGATTTTCTTTCTTAAATCCTTTAAAGTACCATATTCCTTTATCTTTTGCTCTACTTTATCTAATTGATTAATTAAATCTTCTAATTTAATTATCGTGCGACTTAAAGCCTCTTCAGCCTTTTCATCTTCTGTAAGAGATTCTGATTCTTCCTCTTTATTAACTTCATCTAAAATCTTTTTATATATGGATAAACCAACAACTGTATCTTTAATTATGCTCTTTCCTTCTTGCAATTTTTTTGCAAGTTCAACTTCTTCGTCTTTTGTTAAAATTGGAATATCACCCATGGAATTAAAGTATGCTTGAACTAAATCTTCTACATGTTCCTCCTCTTCTAATTCCTCCTCTTCTTCTAAAAATAATTCTTCATCTTCATCTACAACCTTTACTCCCATATCACTTAAAACATCAATTAAATCCTCTAATTCATCTGGTGAAAAATATTCAGAAGGAAGAGCTTCATTTATTTCATCGTATGTTAATTTTCCTCTTTTCTTACCTAAATTTACTATTTCTTCAAATATATCCCTTTCCTTCATATCATTGTCCTCTCAAAAAATAGTTTATATTTCAATAATATCAATTTTTGAAAAATTTTCAATCCCTAAAATTGTCATAAAAAATAAATAAAAAGAGAGAAAGGGATTAACCTTCCTCTCTTTTCTATTGAAATTAATGAAAAGAAAAATTTATTCAAGAAGAAGTAAAAGAGTAAGTCAAGACTCACGGCCTATTAGTACTGGTAAGCTAAACACCTTACGGTGCTTACACCTCCAGCCTATCAACCTGGTAGTCTACCAGGGGCCTTTAGGTCCTGGGTTTCCCCAGGAACGGGAGACCTAATCTTGGGACGGGCTTCCCGCTTAGATGCCTTCAGCGGTTATCCCTTGCGGACATAGCTACCCAGCATTGCCGCTGGTGCGACAACTGGAACACCAGAGGTCCGCCCACCCCGGTCCTCTCGTACTAGGGGCAGCCTCCCTTAAGTCTCCTACGCCCACAGCAGATAGGGACCGAACTGTCTCACGACGTTCTGAACCCAACTCACGTACCGCTTTAATGGGCGAACAGCCCAACCCTTGGGACCTACTTCAGCCCCAGGATGCGATGAGTCGACATCGAGGTGCCAAACCGGGCCGTCGATGTGAACTCTTGGGCCCGATCAGCCTGTTATCCCCGGCGTACCTTTTATCCGTTGAGCGATGGCCCTTCCACACAGAGCCACCGGATCACTAAGCCCGGGTTTCCCCCCTGCTCGGGATGTCTCCCTCACAGTCAAGCCTCCTTATGCCTTTGCACTCAACGGCTGGTTTCCGTCCAGCCTGAGGAGACCTTTGGACGCCTCCGTTACTCTTTAGGAGGCGACCGCCCCAGTCAAACTACCCGCCAGGCAGTGTCCCGGAGCCGGATAACGGCTCACGGTTAGAGTCCCAACAAC
>NZ_MAVV01000012.1:10000-41364 GCF_001707915.1 Thermodesulfovibrio sp. N1
ATAAATAAATCTTTATAAACAGCCAACAGCCTCAAACAATCTTAATTTCTATAATTGTATATTGTAACCACAAAATCCAATTAAAAGGTGGAATTTTTAATGAGAAATTTTTTATAATTTTATTTTTAGAAGTCTTAATAAGGAGGTATTTTATGAAAGGGCATACAGCTGTAATTACGGGCTCTTCAAGAGGAATTGGTAGAACAACAGCAGAAGAGTTTGCAAAAAGAGGTGTAAACATTGTTATTGTTGATATAGATGAAGAAAGGGCAAAACAATCAGCTGAAGAAATTAAGAGTCAGTTTGGCGTTGAAACATTAGGTTTAAAAGCCGATGTTTCTAATGCAGAGGATGTTAAAACATTATTTGAGGAATCTTTAAAAAAATTTGGTAAAATTGAAATCCTTGTTAATAATGCGGGGATAACTAAGGATAATTTACTTATAAGAATGAAAGATGAGGAATGGGATGCTGTTTTGAACATTAATTTAAAGGGTGCATTCCTTTGCTCCAGAGAAGCTATTAAAGGTATGTCAAAAATTAAATATGGTAGAATAATAAATATTGCTTCGGTAGTTGCTTTTACAGGAAATCCTGGGCAAGTTAATTATTCAGCATCAAAGGCAGGGCTTATTGGATTGACAAAAACATTAGCTAAGGAGTATGCTTCTCGTGGAATAACTGTTAATGCTGTTGCACCGGGTTTTATTCAGACAGCAATGACTGAAAAATTGCCTGAAAAAGTAAAAGAAGAAATGTTAAGAACAATTCCTCTTCAGAGGTTTGGAACAACAATGGATGTAGCAAATGCTATAATATTTTTGGCTTTGCCAGAATCAGGATATATAACAGGTCAAGTTATCCATGTAAATGGCGGAATGTATATGTAACTTTATTATGAAAACAAGAAGTCATTCTCAAAGAAAAAACAGGAGGTAAGGAATGGTAGAAGAGAAAGTAAAAGAAATTATTGCTAAACAACTTGGAGTAGATGTATCCCAGGTTACTCCAGAGGCATCTTTTGTTGAAGACCTTGGTGCAGATTCCCTTGATACTGTTGAACTTGTAATGGCTTTTGAAGAAGCCTTTGGTATCGAGATCCCCGATGAAGATGCTGAAAAAATAGGGAAAGTAAAAGATGCAATAGAATACATAAAAAACAAAACAGGTCAGGCATAATAATCCATGTCTAAAAGAAGAGTTGTAGTTACCGGGCTGGGGATGGTTTCCCCACTCGGTTCAGATGTTCAATCATCATGGAAAGCAATCCTTGAAGGTAAATCTGGAGTTGGTTATATTACCCATTTTGATGCAAAAGATTATCCAGTAAAAATCGCTGCTCAGGTAAAAGATTTCGATCCGACTAAATATATAGAGCCAAAGGAAGTTAAAAAAATGGATAGATTTATCCATTTTGCAATTGCAGCTACTCAAATGGCTCTGGAGGATTCTAATTTAAAGATAACTTCTGAGAATTCTGAAAGAATTGGAATAGTTATTGGTTCAGGAATGGGTGGACTTCCAGCTATTGAGTATTATCATCAGATATTACTTGAGAAGGGTTGGAAAAGGGTAAGTCCCTTTTTTATTCCTATGGTTATTGTAAATCTTGCAGCTGGACAGATATCTATAAGATATGGTATTAAAGGTCCTAATCTTGCTGTAACTACTGCCTGTGCTACAGGAAATCATTCCATAGGAGAAGCCTTCAGAATGATTCAATATGGCGATGCCGATGTAATGATCGCAGGAGGAGCTGAAGCTGTTATTACACCAATGGCAGTTGCGGGCTTTTCTATTATGAGAGCCTTGTCAACAAGAAACGATGAACCCGAAAGGGCAAGTAGACCCTTTGATATTGATAGAGATGGCTTTGTAATGGGTGAAGGATCTGGAATTATTATTTTAGAAGAATTGGAGCATGCAATAAAAAGGGGAGCTAAAATTTATGCAGAACTTGTTGGATATGGTATGACTTCAGATGCCTATCATATAACAGCGCCTGCACCAGAGGGTGAAGGTGGCGCAAGATGCATGAAAATGGCTCTTAACGATGCTAAATTATTGCCAGAGGAAATAGATTATATAAATGCCCATGGAACATCTACAAAACAGGGGGATGAACTTGAAACACAGGCAATTAAAACAATTTTTGGAGAACATGCCTATAAACTTTGTGTAAGTTCAACCAAATCAATGACTGGACATCTTCTCGGTGCTGCCGGAGGTGTTGAAGCAATTTTTACAATTTTAAGTATTTATGAAGATATCATACCTCCAACAATAAATCTTGATAATCCTGATCCAGAATGTGATTTAGATTATGTACCCTATAAGGCAAGAAAAAAACAGGTAAGGTGCGCCATGACAAATTCCTTTGGTTTTGGTGGAACGAATGCATCTTTGGTCTTTAGAAAATTTACAGGAATTTGAGAGCCTTATAGGATATAAATTTAAAAATCCCTATCTAATTATCCAGGCATTAACCCACAGCTCCTATGCTAATGAAAATTATGTTCCTTCAAATGAACGACTTGAATTTCTTGGAGATATTGTATTAGGATTTGTTATTTCTGAATATCTTTATAATCATTCACCGCAGCTAAATGAAGCAGAAATGTCCCAAATAAGGTCTTATCTTGTTTGTAAAAAATCTCTCTCCAAAGTAGCAAGAAAACTTTTTATAGGCAAATTTATTTTCCTCGGTAAGGGAGAAAGATTGAGCGGTGGCGAAAATAAAGACTCTATTCTTGCTGATGTAATGGAAGCATTGATAGGAGCCATCTATATTGATGGCGGGATAGAAAATGTAAGAAACTTTTTGTTAAGAATTATTTCTGAAACTTTTGCTTCAGAGCCTTTTCAACAATGGGGGGAACAAGACTTTTTACAGAACCTCCAAAGTATGCAATCTCTTTAACAAGACTTGATGAAAGAAAAGAGTATTCCTCAGATGGCATTAGAAATACTGTTTCAATATCCTTGAAAAGTCTTCTATTGGCATGGGCAAGTTGAAGCTCAAATTCATAATCTGACACAGCTCTTAATCCTCTTACAATTGCAACTGCGCCTTTTTGTTTTACAAATTTTACCAATAAACCATCAAAGGCTTCTATTTTTAAATTATCAAGCTCTTTTGTAGATTCCTCAATTAAATTAATTCTTTCTTCTATGTGAAATATTGGGCTCTTTTTATAGCTTGATACAGCAACTGCAACAATGAGTTCATCAAAAATTTTAAGAGCTCTTTTAATCACGTCCAAATGTCCATTGGTTATTGGGTCAAAGGTTCCTGGATATACACCAACTTTTTTCATTCTTTCCTCCTGTATATAGTTAAAAGTGTATCACCATAACGATAACATTTATGAATTTTTAAATCCTTTAAGTTTTCTTTTAATGACTCCTTTTTGTGATGCTGTAAAATTAATATTCCATCTTCTTTCAAAATATTTTTTTTATCTAAGATTTTGAAAATTCTATCTAATTCCCCAGATTCATAAGGAGGATCTGCAAAAATTACATCATATTGTATTAAAGTTTCTTGAAGAAACTTCACTGTATCCAAATTATAAATTCTTGCTCTTTCAAAGATTTTATTTTTCTGAAGGGAGTTTTTTATAAAAATACAAAGTACAGGGTCTCTTTCTACAAAAATAACTTCCTTAGCTCCTCTTTTCAAAGCCTCTAAACCAACAAAACCTTTACCTGCGTAAAGATCTACGAAAGTTTTGCCTTCAACATTCTGTAAGATATCAAAAATAGCCTTTCTAACCAAAGCAGGAGTAGGTCTAACTGTTTGTTTTTTTATAGCTCGGACATCAGAACTCTTCATTGTCTTATCTCTGGATTTGAAAAGGATATTTCAGGTAAATTGTAATTCAAAATTTTTACCTTTCTACCTTCAACTTTGAGTCTGCCCTCAGCAAAGAGCCTTATTGCTTCGGGGAATATTTTATGTTCAAGTTTAAGAATTCTTTCTGATAGAGTTTCCTCTGTATCCTCAGGATGAACAGGTACAGCAGCCTGAATAATTATAGGACCTGTATCTACTCCTTCATCAACAAAATGGACAGTACAACCACTTATTCTTACTCCATAATCAACTGCCTGTTTCTGCCCATGTAAGCCTGGAAAGGATGGAAGCAAAGCAGGATGAATATTCATAATTTTGTTTGGAAAAGCATCAAGAAGAGGTTTTTTAACAATTCTCATAAATCCAGCTAAAATAACAAGTTCTACACCCCTTGCAATTAATTCATCTCTTATCTTTTCATAAAAGGCTTCCTTTGATGGAAACTCTTTTGGATTAATATAAAGATATGAAATCCCATGTTTTTTAGCTCTCTCAATAGCATAGGCATTAGGATTGTCAACTATTAGAATTTCTATTTTTGCCGGAATTTTTCCTGCTTCAATTTCATCAATTATTGCTTGAAAATTAGAACCTCTTCCTGAGGCTAAAACTCCTATTTTAAGCATATTAAACCTCCCCCTCAAACTTAAATTCATGAATAAAATCAACAAGTTTTTTCAATCTTTCAACAGAGGTATTGATATTTACTCCATGCCCTAAATTAAAAATATGAGATTTTGCAAACCTTCCATCCTTAAGTATTAATTCAGCCCTTTTAAATAACTCTTCTTCACTGCCTAAGAGGGTAAGAGGATCAAGATTACCTTGCATAACTTTATCACTAATTAATTTTGTTGCCTCTCTTAAATTAATTCTCCAGTCAAGACTTATTACATCTGCAATTAAATCATTTATATGTTTTGCAAGTCCTGCTAAATTTGGGCAAAAGTATATAATTGGAACATTTCTTTTTAAGTTTTCAATAATTTTTTTTACATAGGGCTTACAAAAAATTTCATAGTCAAAGGGTGAAAGAATTCCTGCCCACGTATCAAATATTTGTATAGCATGAACACCTGCTTCAATTTGTTCATTTAGATAGATAAATGTGGCTTCTGTAAGAATCTCCATAAGATTGTGGAAATTGTCAGGTTCAGAAAACATAAATCTTTTTGTGTCTACAAAATCTTTTGATGAACTTCCTTCAATAACATAGGTTGCTAAAGTAAATGGAGAAGCAGAAAAACCTATCAAAGGAACATCAAGTTCTTTAATAAGAATTTTTATGGTTTTAAAAACAAATTCAATTTTTTCTAATTCAAAGTTTTTCAAATATCCTAAATGATCACCTGTCTTTACAGAAGGTGTAACTTTTGGTCCGATATTCTCTATGAAATCTATTTTTAATCCCATTGCTTCAAGGGGGATAAGAATATCAGAAAAAAGAATAGCTGCATCGACATTTAAAATCCTTATAGGTTGCATTGTAATTTCTGCAGAAATTTCTGGAGTTTTACACATTGTAAGAAAATCATATTTTTGTCTAATTTTTTGATACTCAGGCATATATCTTCCTGCCTGTCGCATAAACCATACAGGAGTATAATCTGTTTTAATACCTCTGCAAGCTTTAAGAAAAGTGTCCCTCAATGTGCCTCCTTGGAATATATTTACAATAGGGATCTTCTTCCATGTAATCATCTTTTAAACAATATGCTCTGGCTCTACAACCTCCACAAACATTAAGATATTCACATACACCGCAGCGACCTTTATAGGAAGAAAAGTTTCGTAAGTTTTTCAGAAGTTCCGAGTTTTCCCATATATCTTTGAATGATTGTTTTTTAATGTTTCCTGCTGGAATGGGAAAATAACTACATGGCATTACATCGCCATCAACATTTATAAGACAGATTAACTGTCCTGCAATACATCCCTTTGACCCTCCTGTAGAAAATTTTAGTGTCCTTCTTTCAAATTTTTCCCCTTCCTTTTTTGACCTTTCCAAAATGATTCTATAATACTGAGGTGCACAGGTTGGTCTTACAAGTATATCCTTTTCATTTTTTTCCATATCATAATGCCAGTTAAGGATTTTTTCATAGTCTTCACGATTAATGAGTTCATTTATTAATTCTTCTGCTCTACCTGTTGGAACAATCATGAACATATACCATGCTGTAGCACCAAGCTCTTTTGCAAGTTTGTAGACTTCTGGAATTGTATTTTGATTACGTTTGGTAAAGGAAGAATTAATCAAAAAAGGTATATCGTATTTTTTAAAAAGTTTAGCTGCATTAATAGTTGCCTTGAAGGCACCTTTTTGTTTACGAAAATCATCATGGATATCTTCATTTGGTCCATCAAGACTTAAAGAAACCATCTTAATATCAACTTCTTTTAATTTTTGGCAGATTTCATCATTAACCAAAGTTCCATTTGTAGCAAGACAGACCCTTAACCCTTTTTGAGTGCCGTATTTTGCTATTTCAAAAAAATCTTTTCTTAATAGAGGTTCTCCACCAGTAAGAACCGTAACAGGTTTTGCAAAGGAAGTTATATCATCTATTATTCTTAGGCATTCCTCTGTCTTAGGGTCTGGATGGTCATTGACAACTTCTTCAGAAGAGGATCTGCAATGAATGCAGTGAAGATTGCACCTTCTTGTAATCTCCCAGGCTATCCATTTAGGTTCAAATTGCATTTAAGTATTATAACTTAAAATAATGGATTTTCTCTTCTAACCTTACATAAAGGCAGTAATTTTCAATTGTTAATTTTATAAAGTCTCTGTTTTCTGTTAAACTTAAATAAATGAAAGGTATAGGGTTTTATTTTGATAAAGCAGTTAATACCTATGAAAAGGCAGGTAATATTCAAAAAAAAGTAGCAATTAAACTTGCTCAATCAGTAAAAGAAGGTTTTTATCCTACAGTTGTAGAAATAGGCAGTGGAAAGGGCTTTATAACTGACCTGCTTATAAAAAAAATTTCCTACAATCGATATATCAACATCGATATATCCTATGAATTCTTAAAAAGACTTAAAAGTAGATTCAATGAAAAATCCCTTTTTATTAATGCGAAGGCTGAACAATTGCCTTTAAAAGAAGGTATTGCAAATCTTATAGTTAGTTCTTCCTCTTTGCACTGGATTGAAGAACCAGAAAGGGTTTTTAATAAGTTGTTTAATCTTATGGAAGTAAATGGCAGATTTTATTTTTCCATTTTTCTCTCAGGTTCTCTTGCTGAACTTAAAAAAGCTTCTGAAATATCTAATTTTGGGTCAGTTTTTCCACTTAAGTCTTCCCAATTTTATATTGACTTATTAAACTCAATCAATTGTATTAAGTGGCAGTTTTCAATTGAAATATATAGAGAGATTTTTCCAACTGTCAAGGATTTTCTCCTTTCCCATAAACTTACAGGAACAAATTTCACCAAGAATAAAAAATTTTCTGGTAAGGAATCCTATGCAAAATTTTGTACTATTTATAAGGAAATGTTCAGTAATCATGAAGGAGTCTATGCTACTTATGAAGTTTTATTTATAGAAGGTCAAAAAGTATCTCCCTGTCTTCAATACTGACTTTTGACACTCTAACTTTAAGTTGTGTACCAATGGTAAATTTTCTCTTTTTTTTAAGTCCAACGAGGCAGTATCTCTTTTCATCAAATTGATAAAAATCATCAATCATATGAGATAAATGAAGAAATCCTTCAATATAAAAATCATCAAGCCTAACCCTTAATCCCTCAGGAGTAACCATTGTAACCCTTCCATCAAAATCTTCACCTAATTTGTCTTTCATAAACCAAACTCTCATTATTTGTATGGAATCTCTTTCAATACTGTCAGCTCTTCGTTCCATTCTTGAGCTGTGAATGGCTATGTCTGGTAAAATCTTCTCTAATTCTTTTATTCTTTCTTTTCCGAGCTTGCCTTTTTGTAAGAATTCTTTAAGAATTCTATGAACAATAAGGTCTGGATATCTTCTTATGGGAGAGGTAAAATGCGTATAACATTGAGATGCAAGACCAAAATGTCCAACATTTTCAGGACTGTATCTTGCCTGTTTCAGGCTTCTTAAAATCAAATAGTTAACAATTTCTTCATAGGGAGCACCCTTTATCAATTCAATAAACTCATGAAATTGCTTTGGCTTTAAATCTTCCTTTAATAATCCTAAATTTTTTATTATTTTCGTCAGATACTGGATTTTGTTTGCCTCAGGTTCTTCATGGACTCTATATAAAGAAGGAATTTTATGGGAATATAAAAATTCTGCTACAGCTTCATTGGCTGCTATCATAAATTCTTCGATTATAAAATGAGCAATGTTTCTTTCAGCTTTGACAATTGCTTGAGGATCTCCTTTTATATCTAAAAGTACTTCTGGTTCAGGGAGATCAAAATCAAGACTCCCTCTTTGTTTCCTCTTATTTTTCAATATCTCGCATAACTCAGCCATATTCTCAAAGTGCGGAATCAAAGGTTTGTACCTTTTAATTTCTTCTTTATCCCTGTCAATTAAAATCTTTTTTACAGATGTGTAAGTCATCCTTTCCATTGTCTTAATTATGCTTGGATAAAAGGTGGCTTCTTTTCTTTCCCCAGACCTTTCAAAATGCATTTCTACTGTGAATGTAAGCCTTGGCGTTTTTGGAAGAAGACTGCATATATTTTCACTCAACTCTGGTGGAAGCATTGGAATAACTCTATCAGGGAAATAAACACTTGTTCCCCTTTGTCTTGCCTCAATATCAAGAGGTGAATCCCATTTTACATAATGGCTTACATCAGCTATATGAACCCATAGCTTAAACCCATTCTTTGTTTTCATAATTGATACTGCATCATCAAAGTCTTTTGCAGACTCTCCATCAATTGTTACTGTTGGAAGGTCTTTTAGGTCAACTCTATTTTTCATACTTCTATTAGAAATTCCTTTGTTAGAAATCGCTTTTGCCGAGGTTATTACTGAAGGTGGAAATTTTTTGGGTAAATCATATTCATAGATTAAGATTTCTATATCTTCTTTTGGAGATTTAGGTTTTTCAAAGGTTTTCAATATTTTTGCTACTAATGGTGCATTACCTGTTTTATAAGTAATGATTTCTGCAAGTACAAGATCTCCTTGTTTTGGTTTAGGGCTATCAGGGGATACTAATATTTGTTGAGGAATTGTTCTTTTTCTTGGTTGGATATATAAAATTGGACCAGATTTTTCTATAATTCCTACAACCTTTTTTATGGCTCTTTCAAGAATTCTTATTATTCTACCTTCTCTCTTTCTTCTTTGTTCTACCCTTGCAACTACCCTATCACCATGCATTGCTCCCATAGTAGCATGGGGTGGAATAAAAATGTCTGTTTCTTTTGGAGAATCAGGGATTACAAAACCATATCCTTCTTTGTGGGCTTCAAAAAATCCAGTGATTAATTTTGCTTCTGTAACAGTAAGATAGAGACCCTTTCTGTTTCGAATTACTTTGCCTTCGTCAATAAGGTTTTTTAAGATTTTCTTTAATTTTTTTCTTTCTGAAGATTTTAAAGAAAAGGCATCGGATATTTCTTTAAAATTTACTGGTCTTCCTGAATGTTTTATAAATTCTAATATTTTTTCTGAATTCAATTTTTATCCTCAGGAAGTCTTAAATATACAACTTGTCCTTTTTCACCAAGACTACCAAGGTCTTTACCATTAAAGAAAACTTTTACCCCTCCTGCATTTCCAATATGAATGTGGAAAAATTTGGAAGCCTTTAGATCAATCTTTTGCCCAGGATTTAATAAAAATTCTCTTTTTTCTTTTTCATCTATTGTAATTCTCATCCAAACTTTGTCAGTGGCTTCAATGATGAGATTTTGTTCCTCTTGTTTGTCCGTTGTCTTCGTTTCTTCTTTTTGTTGTAAATTTTCTGCTGCTTTTGGTGTTTCCTCTTTTTTCATTTCAATATTAACAGGTGGTGGAGGAGGAATATTATCCTTATGCCATGTTTTTGAAATTAACAATATCAGAATAATTACCAAAGCTATAATTAATCCCGCATTTATCCATTTTTGTTTGGGCTTTGGTAAAAAATGCTTTTTTTCTTTTTTTTCAATTTTGGGCAATTCTATAATATCAGGCTTAGATTTTTTTGATTTTAAATAATTTTCATATTCCCTTAGTATTTGCTGAGGATCAACACCGAGTAATTCTGAATAAATTTTTATATATGAACGAGTATAAACTTCTATAGGAAGCTCGTCAAATTTGCCTTCTTCTATTGCTATTAGATAACTTTTCTTTATTTTGGTAATTTCTGCTATCTCTTCTATGGATTTACCTAACTGTAATCTTTTATTTTTTAGTTCTTCAGACATTAATTGGTTTCCTTCCTTCTAATGCCTTTAAAAGAGTGACCTCATCGGCAAACTCTATGTCAATGCCTATTGGAAGTCCATAGGCAATGCGGGAAACTTTAACTTTATACTTTTTTAAAATGTCTGCGATCCATTGAGCAGTAAGCTCCCCTTTTGTATTTGGACTTGTTGCAATAATTACTTCTTCAATTTGTCCTGTCTTTACTCTTTCCTCAAGCTCTTTTATTTTTAACTTTTCTGCAGTAATTCCGTCATTTGGAGAGAAAGTTCCACCCAAAACATGATAAACTCCTTTGTATCCTGTTTTTTCTATTAAAACAATGTTGCTTGGCTCTTCTACAACACAAATTATAGAATGTTGCCTTTCAGGATTATTACAGATGTTACATTTTTCATTTTGAGTAATATTAAAACAAACAGAACAATACCTTGCATTTTTTTTTAGATTAATGATAGAGTCAGCTATTTGAAGAGCTTCCTTTTCTTCCATTGACATTATAAAAAAAGCAAGTCTTTGAGCAGTTTTTCTGCCAATACCTGGAAGTTTACAAAGGTTTTCAATAAGATTTTCTAAGGGATTTAATTTCATAGTTTGCCGAATAGACTACTTAAATCAGGCATTCCTGGTAAATTAAAAGGCATTGATACTTTTGCCATTTCTGATTGAGCAAGTTCGTGAGCCCTTTTTAATGCTTCATTTACTGCTGCAAGCACTAAATCTTCTAACATCTCAACATCATCGGGATTGACTACTTCTTTATCAATCTTTATTGAAACAATCTGCCCAGCACCATTTGCCTGTACAACTACCATTCCACCACCTGAAGAGGCTTCAACAGTCATTTTTTTTACTTCTTCCTGTTTACGCTGAATCTCTTCCTGAATTTTTTGTGCCTGCCTCATTATTTCACCAAACATTTTCTTAGACATTGTTTCCTCCTTTTTTAGGTGTTATCTTATATATTCTTCCTTCAAAAAGCTGAAGTGCCTGTTTAACCAAAGGATTATTAATTGCTTCCTGTTTGACATCTTTTCTTTTAATTTCTTTTTCATGTATAGTTATCTTAACATCAGGAATAAATTCTTTCAAGAGTCCCTGAATTTCTAAAATTCCTTCTCTTACTGAATCAGCATATAGGGATGCACCACCGTTGTAAATTAGTTTAATTTCATTGTTATCAAACTTAAACTCCGCATGTTTTATTTTCATAGCAAGAACATGATTTTGATTTTCAAGTTTTTCTATGAATTCTGACCATTTATCAACAATATTTCCTGTAGATTTATCTTGAGACTTATCTTGATTTTTATCGACTATTAATTCTCTTTCTTCATCTGTTTGTCCTTTATTCTTCAATTGTTCTATTGTTTTATTTATTGATTTAAAATGGGAAAGCAGACTAAGTCTTAAGAGAGTGACTTCTAAGATAATTCGTGGAAAAAGAGAAGTTTTAACAAAAGGTTCAGCATTGATTAACTCTTTTAACAAAAGAATTAGATGTTCTTCAGATGTTACTCTGCATAGATTTTCAAGGAGTTGTGATTGAGATTCACTTACATTTATCCTGTAATTACCAGTAATTTTTGCGACAAGCAAATTTCTTAAAAATTGAATCAAATCTCTGACTAAAATTTTAAAATCTATTCCTTTGTCATTAAGCTCTTCTATTATTTTGACAATGTTATGTTTATCACCATTAATTATTTGATTTGCAATTTCATGTAAAATACTGTAATCTATACTTCCAATTAGTAAAATTAGATTATCTGTAGTAATTTCATCTGAAAAAGAACTTATTTGGTCAAGCATAGTGAGGGCATCTCTCATACTTCCTTCAGAATAAGAGGCTATCATATAAAGGGCTTCTTCATTGGCTTTAATTCCCTCTTGTTCGCAGATAAATTTTAATCTTTCTTTTATTAGTTCAATGGGAATTCTTTTAAATTGTAAATGTTGGCATCTACTTAAAACTGTTATTGGAATTTTCCTTGGTTCTGTTGTTGCAAGAACAAAAACTACATGGGAAGGAGGTTCTTCAAGAGTTTTAAGAAAGGCATTGAAGGCTGCCTGACTAAGCATATGGGCTTCATCTATTATGTAAACTTTATAATTACCTTCAGCAGAGGCATATCTAACATTTTCTCTTAAGTCTCTAATGTTTTCAACAGATGTATGGCTTGCTGCATCAATTTCTATTACACTCATTGCTTTGCCTTCCCTAATTGAAAGACATGAAGAACAGTTATCGCAGGGAGAATTTTCTCTTTGAACACAGTTTAAAGCCTTTGCTAAAATTCTTGCTGTTGAGGTCTTACCTACACCTTTTGGTCCTGAAAAAACATAAGCTTGTGATACCTTGCCTGTTTTAAGGGAATTCTGAAGGATTCTAACAATAATTTCTTGTCCTATGAGGTCAGAAAATTTTTGTGGTCTGTATTTTCTTGCAAGTCCAAGATAAGCCATTTTCTTTCACCTAAAAAAGGGACCGACTTACTGCGGCACACAGAATTAGATGCTTACCGTTGCTTCCTTCCGGACCTGGCGGGGTTCACATCCTTCTGTTGCGCAGGGTCGGTCCCAGCTTCCGTATTTTTTATTTTAACTTTACATTGCTTGTTATGGCAAATAAAATATTCATTTCCGTTTTTATCATTAATTTTCAACATATAATCAGTGCCGCACTTAGGACATTTCATTGATACAGGTTCATGGGAAAATGTATACTTACATTTTGGATAATTTGAACAAGCCCAAAAATTGCGATTCTTTCTTGTTTGTCTTTTAATGATATCGCCACCACAGAGAGGACATTTTATTTCTGCTTTTATTGATTCAGTATAATTACACTTTGGATAGGATGAACAGGCAATAAACTCTCCCTTTTTGCTTTTTCTTATTAAAAGTTCAGAACCACATTGAGGACATTTTTTACCTGTAGAAACAGCATTTGATTCTTTTTCATTTTTTCCGTTAGTGAGTGATTTTGTGTTTCTACATTCAGGATAACCAGAGCAAGCTAAAAATGGTAACCCTTTGCTCCAACGAATTACCATCTCTTTACCGCATTTTTCGCATTTAACAGTTGTTTTAATCTCCTTTGGTTTTGTTCTCTTTGAAATCGTTGAAGCTTCTGTTAAATCTTTCTCAAATTCTCTATAGAATTCTTCTACAACTTTATCCCATTGGGCTTCCTTCGAGGATATTTTATCTAAGTTTTCTTCCATTTTTGCAGTAAAATTGTAATCCATAAGCTCAGGAAATTTTTCTTCAAGGAGGTCATTTACAACAAAACCAAGATAGGTGGGATAAAGTTTTTGTTTAAGTTTTTTTACATATCCCTTTTCTTGAATAGTACTTAATATAGTTGCATAGGTAGAAGGTCTCCCAATACCTTTTTCTTCTAATGCTTTAACCAAAGTTGCCTCTGTATATCTTGGAGGTGGCTCTGTAGAATGCTTTTCTGCGTCTATCTGGAGCACTGTCAGATCGGAATTTTCTTCTATTGCAGGAAGTATTTTGTCCTCATCCTCTTCTTCATCTTTATAAAGTATTAAAAAACCAGGGAATACAATAACAGAACCAGAAACACGGAACTGAGCAATTTTTTCAGGGTCTTCAATTATATATGTTGTCTGTTCTATTTCAGCTGAAGCCATTTGACTGGCAATAAATCTGTCCCAGATTAATTTATAGAGAAGAAATTGATCCTTTGAAAGATAGGGTTTTACAGATTCAGGATTTTTATCAGGATAAGTTGGTCTTATACATTCGTGGGCATCCTGCATAGCTATATCTGGTTTTTTATTCTTTGCTGTTTGAGTACCAACAAAATTTTTACCGAAGTTTTTTTCAATAATCTCTTTTGCCCACTTTTTTGCCTCCTCAGCAACCCTTACAGAATCTGTTCTCATATATGTAATAAGTCCTACAGAACTACCCTTTATCTCTACACCTTCATAAAGTTGTTGAGCAATCATCATGGTTTTTTTAGGATTAAATCCAAGCAGGCTTGAAGCTTGTGCTTGAAGTGTTACTGTTCTGAATGGTTCAGGCGGATTTCTTTTTCTTCTTTTCTTTTCAACTTTGGCAAGAATATAGTTTAATGCTCTAAGTTCTTCAACTATTCTATTAGCTGTAGCTTCGTCTTTAATTAAAAATTCATTTTCTTTTCTATCAATTACAAGTTTGTTTCTGTATTTATAAAGATTGGCAATTAAGTTTACATTTTCTCCATTGGCATAAGAAAATTTTCCTGTGATACTCCAATAATCCTGAGGCTGGAAGGTGAGAATTTCCTTCTCTCTTTCAACTACCATTCTTAAAGCAACTGATTGAACCCTCCCTGCGCTCAATCCACCTTTTACCTTTTTCCAAAGAAAAGGACTTAAGTTGTAACCAACTAATCTATCAAGAATTCTTCTTGCCTGCTGGGAATAAACTTTATTAATATCTATTTTAGATGGATTTTCAATGGCTGATTTTACTGCATTTGGCGTTATTTCATGAAATATAGCTCTATAAACTTTATCATTAGGAACTTTTATTTCTTCAAATATATGATATGCTATGGCTTCACCTTCTCTGTCAGGGTCTGTTGCTATGTAAATCTTAGAAGCTTTTTTAGCAGATTCTCTTAATTCTCTTACGATTTTTTCCTTTCCTGGAATTAAAATATACTCTGGCTGAAATCCATTGTTTATGTCTACTCCGAGACGATCCTCTGGAAGATCTTTAATATGCCCAACAGAGGCTTTAACTTGAAAATCATTGCCTAAAATTTTATTTATAGTTTTAGCCTTTGCGGGAGATTCAACAATTAATAAATTTTTAAATTTTTCTTTTAATTCCATATGATCTGTTTCCCTTTGCTAAAAATGAAACTGTATATATCATCCTCATGTAAATCTGTTTCCCTCATTAATAAATATACAAGTAAAGCTCTAATCATATCTATCTCCTCTGTATCAAGTAGTTCAGTTCCTTCAATAAAATTGAGTTCTTCTTTTACCTGATGCCAGTCTATATCAAAGAGAGAAAAATCACTTAATGCGTCGTCATTATAGTCATTATCAATAAGCTGTCTTGCAAGAACCCTTAAAAAATCAAGCAGCTTCATCTAAATCCTCCTAACATATTTACCTTCAAATCGTGTAATTAATCCTTTTATTTCGAGCTTTAATAAAATTTCAAGAATCCTTGATATACTAAGCTCTGTATTTATTACAATCTCGTCTAAGTTTAATGGTCTATCGAGTAAACTAAATATAGCATTTTCTTCATCAGTTAAATCAACTTTAATGGTTGACTCCAATGAAATAAAAGACTCTTTTAATGATGGAATAAAGGGTTTAATTTCTTCAAGTATGTCCTCAATTTTTTGTACCAGCTTTGCTCCTTTTTTTATTAAAAAGTTGGTCCCTTCTGAATTTTTTGAAGTAATATTTCCCGGTACTGCAAATACTTCTCTTCCTTGTTCAAGGGCAAGTTTTGCAGTTATTAAAGCACCAGAATTTGTTGTCGCCTCTGTAACTAATGTTCCAACTGTCATACCACTTATTATTCTATTTCTTTTTGGGAAATTTTCTCTTTTTGGCGGAGTTTCAGGATAAAACTCACTTAGAATTGCACCACTTTGTGTTATTTGTTCAGAGAGTTTTTTATTTTCAGGAGGATAAATTTTTAAAATACCGCTTCCTAAGACAGCAATTGTTCTACCCTGTGCAGATAGGGCAGATAAATGGGCAACAGAGTCAATACCTCTTGCAAGTCCGCTTACAATAGTGATGCCACAGGAGGCAAGTTCAAAGGCAAATTTTTCAGTAACTCTTTTACCATAATCACTTAACTGTCTTGAGCCAACCACTGCTAATCCAAAATTGTCTTGAGGTAAAAGCATACCTTTACAAAATAAAACTACAGGGGGGTCATAGATTTCCTTCAAAAGTTGTGGATAAGATTCATCATTAATTGACAATATCTTGATCTGTTTTTTTTCACATTGATTAGTCAAATCATCTATTTTTTGCCAGTTGCTAAAACTCTTTATTTTCTTTGCAGTGTCTAATTTAATACCTGTTAAAGACGCTATTTCTTCTGGTTCTGAATAAAATACTTTGATAGCGCTCCCGAAGGTCTGTATAATTTTTCTGATTGATACAGAACCTAAATCCTTTATCTCTAATAAAGCAAGAATATGTCTGATTTCTTCTTTATTCAATTATTCTCTTTGCCAGCTTTAGTCTCAATGAATTGATTTTAATAAAACCTTCTGCATCTTGTTGATTATAAATCTGGTCCTTTTCAAAGGTTGCAAGTTCAGCAGAATAAAGGGAATAGAGTGAACGTCTACCTGTAACAATACAATTGCCTTTGTAGAGTTTAAGCCTTACTGTGCCTGTTACATTTTTTTGAGTTTCATCTATGAATTTTTGTAAAGCAATTCTCTCTGGAGAAAACCAATAACCGTAATAAATTAATTCAGCATACTTAGGAATTAAGCTATCTCTTATGTGAAGAAGTTCTCTATCTAATGTTATTGATTCAATTGCTCTATGGGCAATATGTAAAACTGTTCCACCCGGTGTTTCATATACTCCTCTTGATTTTATTCCTACATAACGGTTTTCGACAATATCAACTCTTCCAATACCATTTTCTCCTGCTATTTTATTTAATCTTTTAAGCAATTCCGCAGGGGAAAGTCTCTCACCATTTAAAGATACCGGATTTCCATTTTCATATTCAATTTCTATATATAGAGGGTTGTCTGGAGCTTTTTCAGGTGGAATAACCATTTTATACATATCCTGAGGAGGTTCATTCCAAGGGTCCTCAAGAATGCCTCCTTCGTAACTTATATGAAATAGATTCTGATCTATACTGTAAGGTTTTTCCTTAGTCGCTCCAACAGGAATCCCCTGTTTTTCAGCATATTCAATAAGTGAACTACGGGAGTCAAACTCCCATATTCTCCATGGAGCTATTACTTTTATATCTGGTTTTAGGGCATAATAAGTAAGTTCAAATCTAACTTGATCATTTCCTTTTCCAGTTGCTCCATGAGCAACAAAATCCGCATTTTCTTTTATAGCTATCTCAATTTGTTTTTTAGCAATTAATGGTCTTGCAATAGATGTTCCCATTAAATAACCAGCCTCATATACAGCATTAGCTCTTAACATAGGGAAAACAAAATCTCTTACAAATTCCTCTTTTAAATCTTCTATATATACTTTAGATGCTCCTGTTTTTTTTGCTTTTTCAGCAATTTCATCTAAATCTTCTTCCTGTCCAATGTCTGCACAGAAAGCAATAACCTCTGCATTATATTTTTCTTGTAACCACTTAATTGCAACTGAGGTATCAAGTCCACCTGAATAGGCTAAAACAATTTTATTCATGAAAAAACCTCCCTTTTAATAAATTGAATTTTTAAGTTTTATTTTAACAGATTAGACAAAAGCTTTGTTCAATGATTTTAATAAACTTGAAATTTTAATGAGTCAAAGCTGTCTTGAGTGATTTTGTTATTCTTTCGCTTCGCCTAAGACAATGTCTGAGGGATAACAAAGGATCTTATACCGATTTCTGTCATTCTAAACGAAGCGTAAGCTAAGTTAAGAATCTCCAACCTATTTATAATCGGAATGAGATCCTTCGCCTTCGGCTCAGAATGACAGAAAAAGAAAAGCAAAATGACAGAAAAGGGAGGGGATTCTTCGGCACAGCGTGCCTCAGAAGGACCTTCTTTCATTTGTCACCCTGAGGGACGAAGTCCCGAAGGGTCTCATTCTTTTGAAAAAGGAGGGGATTCTTCTCCTTCGCTATCGCTCAGGGTCACAGAATGACCCCCTTTTTGTCATCGTATTCCGAGGGGTTCAATACCCCGAGGCGCTGTCCTGAGCAGAGCGAAGGAACTCTCTCAGAAATAAGGATGAGATTCTTCGCCTTCGGCTCAGAATGACGGAAAACAGAAGGGATTCTTCACTCCGCTATCGCTCCGTTCAGAATGACCCCTTTTTTGTCACCCTGAGGTGTAAGCCGAAGGGTCTCATTCCTTTGAGAAAAGAGGGGATTCTTCACTTCGCTATCGCTTCGTTAAGAATGACAAAAAAAGGGGTAGAATGGCAAAAAGAAATGATGAAAAAAATTATAAGAATTAAAACTTAAAAAAATCGAATACGATTTAAACATTCTTCAACTTATGAAGAAGGACTACCAAGAAAAATTCTCTGTTTCCATATTCAAAGGCACACTTTATACAATATTTATTACTTGAATGCTTTGGCTTCTCAAGAAGTGGAGGACTGAAAAATTTTCTTTCCAATGATTCAGGGACTTCATGAATTTTTAATTTTTTCAGCCCACCAAGAAGCCTTATCAATTATCTCATCTTCATCAATAAACTGATGTCTTCCACCAAGGACTACTGGAATACCATTTACAAAAACATCTTCAATATCAGATACTTTTGCAGAATAGATTATCGTTGAGTAAATATCATAAATTGGTTGTAAATGGGGTTTTCTTATATTAATTAAAATAATATCAGCTCTTTTACCTACCTCTATACTTCCAATTTCCTTTTCAAGTCCCAATCCTTCTGCAGCCCAAATTGTAAGCATTTTCATACATGTTTTCACATCAAGTACTGTTGGATCTGCAGTTATTCCTTTTTGTACTTTTGCAGAAATAGAAATCTCTTCAAGAAGATCAAGATTATTATTGCTTGCTGCACCATCTGTTCCCATACTTACTTTTACTCCTTTACGAATCATTTTTGCCACTGGTGCAATACCGCTTGAAAGTTTAAGATTGCTTTCAATGCAATGGGATATTCCTATATTATGTTTTGCCATAATCTCTATCTCTTCATCGTCAAGCCAGACACAATGAGCAGCAATTATTTTTCCTTCAAGGAATCCTATGCTATCAAGATATTTAACAGGTCTTAATCCGTGTCTATTCATACTCTCTTCAACTTCCTGAAAAGTTTCACTAAGATGAATATGTATTGGAACATTATATTTTAGTGCAAGTTCTTTACAGGAAAGTAGTGTTTCTTTGCTACATGTATAAATTGCATGGGGTGCAACTGCTGGAATTATAAAGTCATCGGATTTAAATTTTTTTATAAAATCCTCTGCTTTAGCCAAATAATCCTTTGCACCAGAGCCGCTTGGAGTTGGAAAATCCAGAACTCCCTGTCCTACAACTGCCCTAATACTTGCATCTTTTGCTGCCTTTGCTATGCTTTCAGTGAAAAAATACATGTCATTGAATGTAGTTGTACCACTCTTTAACATTTCAATACAGGCAAGTAAAGTTCCATCATAAACAAAGTCAGGGCTTAAAAACTTTGCTTCCTTTGGCCATATATGCTCTGTAAGCCACTTATGGAGAGGTAAATCATCGGCAATTCCTCTAAAAAGAACCATTGCAGAATGGGTATGTGTATTTATAAATCCAGGCAATACAGCAGAATAAGAATTCCCGTATATCTTAATAGAAGGGTCATTGTATTTCTTCAAAATTTCTTCAAATATATCTATGTCAATAATTTTGCCATTTTCTACTAAAAGAGCTCCATTTTCAATTATTTGCTCCTTTTCATTCATTGTAATCAAATATTTTCCTCGAATAATATGTTTCATATACGCCTCCTAAACTTATATCAAGATTTTTTTAAAACTAATACTGCCAGTGGTGGCAAAGTAAGTTCAATACTATATGGTCTTCCATGAAAGGAATAATTTTGTGACCATACTCCTCCGTTGTTTCCAAGATTACTACCACCATATATATATGAATCGCTATTTAACAATTCTTTGTAAAATCCTTCTTCTGGAACACCTATGCGGTAATTAAATCTTGGTACAGGAGTTAAGTTAAAGACAAATATGAGGAAATCTTTTTTGTCTTGGCTTTTTCTAATGAAGGAAATAATACTTTGTTCAGAGTCTGAAAAATCAATCCATTCAAAGCCATTCCAATGAAAATCAACTTCATATAAAGCTTTTTCTTTTTTATAAAGGGAGTTTAAGTCTCTAATAAAATTAGTCACACCTCTGTGAGCTTCGTCATCAAGTAAATGCCATTCAATCTGCCAATTCCAGTTCCATTCATTAATCTGAGCAAATTCAGAGCCCATAAAAAGCAATTTTTTGCCCGGATGTCCATACATATATCCGTAAAGTAACTTCAGATTTGCAAGTTTTTGCCATTTATCTCCTGGCATTTTTTGAAAAAGGGAACCCTTACCATATACAACTTCATCGTGGGATAGAGGAAGAACAAAGTTTTCTGAGAAGGCATAAAGAAGGCTAAAAGTTATTGAATTGGTATGATATTTTCTAAAAATGGGATCCTTTGAAAAATAAAAGAGTGTATCGTGCATCCATCCCATATTCCATTTCATTGTAAATCCTAATCCACCTATATAGGTTGGACGGGTTACCATAGGCCAAGCAGTAGACTCTTCAGCTATTGTAAGTGTTCCCGGGTAATGTCCATGATTCAGTTCATTCATCTTTCTTAAAAAATCTATAGCTTCAAGGTTCTCTTTACCTCCATATATGTTTGGAATCCATTCGCCTTCCTTTTTTGAATAATCAAGATAAAGCATTGATGCAACTGCATCTACTCTTAATCCATCAATATGATAGACATCGAACCAGAAAAGGGCATTGGCAATTAAAAAGTTTCTTACTTCATTTCTTCCATAATTATAAATTAGCGTACCCCAATCTTTATGTTCACCTTTTCGAGGGTCTTCATGTTCATAAAGGGCAGTGCCGTCAAACCTTATAAGTCCGTGTCCATCCTTTGGAAAATGGGATGGTACCCAATCAACAATTACTCCTATGTCATTTTGATGAGCATAGTCAACAAAATACATGAAATCCTGAGGAGTACCAAAACGACTTGTTGGAGCATAATAACCAACGCATTGATATCCCCATGATTCATCCAGAGGATGTTCAGCTATAGGAAGAAGTTCAATATGAGTAAAACCAAGCCATTTTACATAGGGAATTAATTCATGAGCAAGCTCTCTGTAATTTAAAAAACTTCCGTCAGGTTTTCTTTTCCATGAACCAAGATGGACTTCATAGATTGATATAGGTTCTTTAAGCCAATTGGTATTTTTTCTCTTTTCAATCCATTTTGAGTCATTCCAGATGTATTTATCCTTAAGTTTATAAACTATACTTGCACTTTTTGGTCTAATCTCAAAGAAAAATCCGTAAGGGTCTGCCTTAAGTTGAATTGAGTTATCCCACCCGTGAATGTAGTATTTGTATAAAGAGCCTTCCTTTAATCCTTCAATAAAGGTTGTCCATATTCCAGAACTTCCCAATAATTTCATTGGATTTTTTGATGGATTCCATTCGTTAAAATCTCCAATAACAGAAACATACTTTGCATTTGGTGCCCAAACTGCAAAGTGAACCCCCTCAGTGTCATTAAATTTAATTAGATGGGCACCAAGTTTCTCATAAATTTTTAGATGATTCCCTTCACCAAATAAATAAATATCAAAGTCTGTTATAAAATTAAACATGTTCTCTCCTAAATTCCAATATTGAATTTCTGTATTTTAATGGTACTTTTTGTCTTTGTAGATTTTTATTGAATCTTTCCTTTATGGCAACTTTTTCAAAATATTCAATCCAGAGGGAAGAGATTATTTTTTCTAATGCAGTTTCATCGGGAATAGAACTTTCAATTTTAGCTGGATATACTCTATTTTCATAACAGAAAACAGCTAAGTCTCTTTTTGTATCATGGATAATTATTTTTTCTTTCATCATTCTATTGGCAAAGTGCCTTGATAGTGGCAAAATAATGTTGTATTCTGGTTTAAATGAAGCATAAAGATATCCACCTTTCAGTTCTTTAAATCTTAAAAAACCTTTAAACCTATGAATCTCTCTTTTTACTCTTTGGGAAGTGTGAAAAATTCTTTCAAATACAGGGTCTGATGAAAAATTCAAAATTTTTTGATCTTTATATTTCTCTAAGAAATAACAGATATCTTCATAAACGGTATTTCCTTCAGAAAGGCTGTAATTATATAAAATTTGAAAAGTTTTTTTATCAAGCTCTCTGAATGTTTTATCAAAGGAATCAATCTGGTGAACAAAAAGTTGTTCCTGCTTTTTATTTAATGTTTCTTTTAGTCTCTTTACTAATGTATTCATAATGCAAGACCATACTGCACTGACTCTGATAAATTGTTTCTCAATCGTTCCCTATTTTTTTCAACTTTATCAACACTGTATGATTTTCCGTTGATTGTTATAAAATACTTAGCTCTTTTGATAACAACACCAAGTTTTTTTAAGTCATTTAGAGTAAATGAGCAATATTTTCTTAATTTTATGATTCTTTTAGCTGAAGTAGGACCAATGCCAGGAACCCTTAAGATCATTTCATAGGGTGCCTTAGCAATATCAACAGGGAAAAAGTCAAGATTTCTCAATGCCCAATCAAGTTTAGGGTCAAACTTTTCATTTAGATAGGGATTATCTGGAGATACTATTTCATCTATATTGAATCCATAAAATCTCATTAACCAGTCTGCCTGATAAAGTCTATGTTCTCTTAAAAGAGGAGGTTTTGAGAGAGCAGGTAATCGAGAATCATTATTTACAGGTATATATCCAGAGTAATAAACCCTTTTTAATCTATTTTTTTTATAAAGTAGACTGCTTAATTTTAAAATTTCAAAGTCACTTTCTGGTGTAGCTCCAATTATCAATTGGGTGCTCTGACCACCCTTTGCATTATATCCAGATTTGTCATCCTTTAAATCTTCAATTGTCTTTGAAATGAAATTCATAGTATTTATAATAGAAGTCATCTTTTTATCTGGAGCAAGATAGGACAGGGACTTCTCTGTTGGAAGTTCAATATTTATGCTTACTCTGTCTGCCCACTTAATTGCCTCAAGAATTGTTGATTGAGAGGATTCAGGAATAATTTTAAGATGGATATATCCATTAAATTTATATTTAATTCTAAGAATTTTTAATGCATCTATCATCATCTCCATAGTTTTGTCAGCATTGTTAATAATTCCAGAGCTCAAAAAAAGTCCTTCTATATAATTTCTTCTGTAAAATTCGTAGGTAACTTTTGCTAATTCTTCAGGTGAAAGTATTGTTCTTGGAATATCATTTTTCTTTCTATTTATACAGTAAGCGCAATCATTTATACAGAAATTGGTAAAAAGAATTTTAAGAAGGCTAATACATCTTCCATCAGATGTCCAACTATGACAAATACCAAATTTTGATGTATTTCCCATATTTGAATGGTTATTTTTTCTACTTACTCCACTTGAAGCACAGGAAACATCAAACTTTGCTCCACCTGCAAGCAAAGAAATCTTCTCATAAAGACCTGGTGAATTTTTAATAAGCATAAGTTTAGTATAATAACACTCTCCTATGAATTTTCAAGGTATTTTTAAATTTCTTTTTATTTATTCAGGCAAACTAAATATACGATAACACTCTCTTCATTTGTCACCATGAGAGACGAAGTCCCGAAGGGTCTCATTCCTTTTTTCCCTTCCTGTCACCCTGAGGTGTAGCCGAAGGGTCTCATTCCGATTGAAAAGGAGGGGATTCTTCCGGCACTTCGTGCCTCAGAATGACAATTCACTTAGTCTGTCCTTCCGAATCAGCGTTTTTCTATCGGCAATTTCAGATTATATGTGTTTATTTGAAAAATTGATTATAATATACCAATATAAATTTTTCATAAGACCACTATGAATAAAAGAGAGAATTGGAAATCAAGAGTAGGTCTAATACTTGCAACAGCAGGTAATGCTGTTGGGTTAGGGAATATTCTTAGATTTCCTTCAAAGGCTGCTCTTTATGGTGGAGGAGCCTTTATGGTTCCTTATTTTATTGCCTTTTTTCTTATGGGACTTCCTTTAATGATTATTGAGTGGATAATAGGTAAATATGCAGGGAAACATGGGCATGGTTCTATGACAGGCATTTTGGGACTTTTTTTCAAACATGCCAGTTGGGCAAGGGTTTTGGGTTCTTTTGGTGTAGCAATTCCTCTTTTAATTTGTATGTATTACATTTACATAGAGTCTTGGACTTTGGGATTCGCATTTTTATCTCTTTTCCAAAAAATGCCTATTCCTATGATAAGCGATAATCCCCAGGAAGCTGTTAAACCCTATGTTGAGTTTTTTAGAGCTTATACCAATCCTTCTATTACAGCCTATACTTTCTTGATTATTACTTTAGCAATAAACTGGTTAATTCTTCAGAGAGGAATTGTAAAGGGAATAGAGTTGACTGCAAAGATAGGAATGCCTGCCATAATTCTTTTTGGCATTCTACTTGGTTTTATTGCTCTATCAAGTAGAGATTGGGCAGGATTAGAGGGATTAAAATTTATCTATAATTTGAACTTTTCTGGTATTAAAGACCCTAAAGTCTGGATTGAAGCATCGGGACAGATATTTTTTACTCTCTCATTGGGTATGGGAGCAATAGCTGTTTATGCCAGTTATGTTAAAAAAAGGGAAGATGTTGTAAAGGCTGGATTATGGACTGCAGGGATAAATGAATTCATAGAAGTTGTTATTGGTGCATCAATTGCCATTCCTGCAGCCTTTGCTATGTTTTCAGCCGTTGCAATTCCAGAACTTGCAAAGGAAGGCACTTTTAGACTGGGATTTATGACAATGCCTGCGGTGCTTATGAATTTCCCATTAGGATGGTTAATCTCTTTTATTTGGTTTTTATTGCTTTTCTTAGCAGCTTTAACATCATCTTTAGCCCTTACACAACCTTTGATAGCATTGTTTGAAGATGAAATGAAATGGAGCCATACGAAGTCTGTAACTGTATCAATGATTTTAATCACTATTGGAGCCCATCTTTCTGCTTTTGTGCCAAATTTTATTGATGAAATTGATTTCTGGGCAGGATGTGTAATGCTACTTTTATTTGGCCTTATTGAAATTATTGTTTTTGTCTGGATTTTTGGAATTAATAATTTTTACAATGAACTAATTCAGAATACATCCTTAAAAATACCTAAGGCTTTTGTATATGTTATTGCTTTTGTATCGCCTGTATTTATTGTCTTGATTACTTATTTTTGGGTAATTAAAGATTTTACTTCAATAATTTTAGTTAGTGAACCAACAAAGATATTTGCCAGAATCTTTCTTCTGTTTATAATTTTATTTTTATCGATTATAGCAGTAAAAAGTAGAAAAATTGTTCTTAAAGATTTGCGTTATCTGAAGGTAATCACTAAATAAAGAGGAGCATATGTCAGATTCCCTCGGCTCTAATTGGAAAGAAGAAGATATCTTGGAATTGATTAATAAAAAAAATATATATGAAATACTCTTTTTAGCTAATACTCTCAGAGTGAAGTATAAAAGCAATAAAATAGAGTTATGCGCAATTGTTAATGCCAAAAGCGGAAGATGCTCTGAAGACTGTGCTTTTTGTGCTCAGTCTTCAAGATATAAAACAGATGCTCCAGAATATCCATTAATAGAACCTAAAAAAATTTTAGATAAAGCAATAGAGGCAAAAAATAATAAAGTCAAGAGATTTTCAATAGTTATAAGCGGTAAAAAACCTTCAAAGGATGAGTTAACAAAGATTGGTAATTATATTGAACTTTTAAGAAAAAATGATATAAATGTCTGTGCCTCCCTTGGACTCATCAAATACGATGAAATTTCTTATTTAAGAGATAAGGGACTCCAGAGACTTCACTGTAATATAGAAACTTCAGAAAGATATTTTAGTAAAATTTGTTCTACCCATAAATTTGCTGATAAAGTTGAAACAATTGAATCTGCAAAAAAAGCAGGACTTTCTGTATGTTCTGGCGGAGTATTCGGAATGGGAGAGAGCTGGTCTGATAGAGTAGATATGGCTAAATTTTTAAAAGACAGTGATGTTGATTCTGTTCCATTAAATTTTTTAACTCCTATTAGAGGCACTCCCCTTGAAAGTTGTATACCTTTACCACCAATGGAGGCTTTGAAAATAATTTCTCTATTTAGAATAATACTTCCAGATAAAGATATAAGAGTATGCGGTGGAAGACCTTTGCTTGGTGATTTTACCTCTTGGATCTTTATAGCAGGAGCTAATGCTTTAATGACAGGTAATTATCTTACAACCTTAGGAAGAGATTACAAAGACGATTTAGATTTTATTAAAAAACATGAACTTGAGGTTGACTATGTGGTCTGTTAGAATGAGAGCTTCAAAATTTGAAAAGGATTCAGAAAAACATATATCAGGTGCTGAAGGAATATATGATTTGGTTAACATAGAAAGGGCATTAAAAGAGTTTTTTAAAAGGGCTTTAAACCATTCAAAGGGACAACCAGATAAAATAGTTTTTACCGTTGAAAAAATTCAGGAACCTATTAAAAAGGTAGAAGCCCTACCCGTGAAAACAATATTTTGTAGATCTCCTGAAGAGGCTTTTAATATAGTAAAAAAAAATCTTATTACGCTTGGTATATCAGAAAATTGCATATACAAAGCCTTTGAAGTTATAAAGAATTGTAAAATGAGGGGAGCTTCATTAATTGATATCAATACAACAGAGCGACTTGAGAAAGACAAACAAAGAGGTGTAAGGGTTTCTCGAATTCAGATGGATAAAAAAACAAAAAATAGGATTCTTCGAAAAATAAGAAAACTATCTTCAAATCCTCAGAGAGTTATTGAAGCAATCACAATTGCCTCTAAAGTTGCTTATCTTAATGAAATTATTGCTGAAATTTGTATTTCCGATAATCCAGACTATACAACTGGATACATTGCCTCGCGAAATTTTGGATACTTAAGAATAACAAATATAAAAAATCAAGGCGATGACACAGGTGGTAGAGTCTTTTTTGTAAAATCTCCCGTTGATATTGAAAAAGTGGTAAATTTTCTTGAGAAAACACCAGTATTGGTTGTATGAAATATAAGAAAATTTATCTAATAGGAAATCCTATTGCTGGTGGTGGTGCATTAAAAAAAATAGAGTTAGCTCAACGTATATTAAAATCTAAAAATATTCAATTTGAGACATTTTTAACAAAAAAACAAGGTGATGCGGAAATTTTTGCAAAACATATAAAAAGTGAACATCTTAATGAAGTTAATTCCGTTCTTGTTTTAGCTGCTGGAGGAGATGGAACCTACAATGAAGTAATAAATGGTCTTTGTTTTTCCGATATACCCCTTGCAATATTACCTATGGGTACAACTTCTGTACTGGCAAAGGAATTAAAAATCCCAAACAATATTGATAAAGCAATTGACATAGCATTAAAGGGAACTGTCAAAAAAATTCATCTTGGTAAAATAAAAAATAAAGAAAAACAACGCTTTTTTATTCTAATGGCTGGTATAGGCTTTGATGGAGAAGCTGTTTACAATGTTAATCCTGAAAACAAGAAATACTTAAAAAAAATCGCATATATTATGAGTGGACTAAAAACTCTTCTGAAGTTTAAACCCAAGGAATTAAAGATAATAAATTCTGAAAACAAAAAGGCATATACTGCTGTTGTTTGTAAAGCCTCCTGTTACGGAGGAAACTTTAAAATTGCTCCTCATGCAAATTTGATGGAGCCAAATTTTTATGTTTTTCTGTCTAAAACTTCTTCAAAGATAACTTTTACAACACAAATATTAGGTGTTATATTTGGATATCATTTAAAGATGAAAAAAACAGAATATTTTAAGACAGAAAACATAAAAATTTTAGGTGATTCCCATGTTCAGATTGATGGAGACTATTTTGGTAAAGCTCCAGTTGAAATAAGAATTGCAAAAAATGCTCTTAACCTTGTTTTTCCTGTAAAAAATTAATCTGAGAAGGTTTTTGTCCCTTTTCAAACATTAAGATTATGCTTATTCGTCTGTTTCTTGGGTCTTTTGGGTCATCCTTTATAAGAGGCATTGTATCAGCATATCCAACTACTCTTGCAATTTTAGCGGGATCAACTCCATTTTGTTCGAGTTCTCTTCGTGCTGAGGAAGCTCTTTCTGTAGAAAGTTCCCAATTTGTTGTTTTACCTCCTCTAAAAGGAACTGCATCGGTGTGACCTTCTACTGCTATACGGGCATTTTCATCTTTTATGTTTTCTGCAACCACTTTTAGAATTTGTTTTGCCTTGTCAGTTGGTGCCGATGATGAAAGAGGAAACATTGGGTCGCCTTCAAGGTCTATAATTTGAATTCTTACTCCTCCTTCAACAGTTTCTATCATAATATGATCTTTAAGTTCCTTTAACTTCTGTTCAATTGCCTGTTTTAGTTGTTCACTGAGTCTTTCTGCTTGATTTTCTCCTGTCACAGGTTCCACAGTTGTTTTGACTTCTTTATGAATAGAAGAGGATTGCTCCATAAAGGATCTTCCTGATTGTTGAAAGAGATTGAAATTTCTAAAATAGTCAGCTATTGCTGCTCTTTTCTCAGGTTCAACCATTGTAATTAGCCATAACAGAAGAAAGAATGCCATCATGGCTGTAACGAAATCAGCATAGGCTACTTTCCAGCTACCACCATGATGTCCGCCATGTCCCTTTTTAATTTTTTTTACTATTACTGTAGTTTTTGATTTATCTGCCACTCTTTAATGCCCTTATTTCTTCTTCTAATTCATAAAAACTTGGTCTTAGATGGGGTGGAATACCTCTTCTTGCAAACTCCACGGCTATCTGGGGTGCTGCACCTCCTACAAAGGAAACTAATGCTGATTTTATAACCTGAAGATACTCTTTTTCTTCATTTACACTTGCCTCAAGCCTTCTTGCAAGGGGACCTACAAAGCCATAACACATTAAAACACCAAGGAATGTTCCTACTAATGCAGCACCTATACTGTGTCCTAAAACATCTGGGGGCTCCTTAATTTTTCCCATTGTAATAACAACTCCAAGAACTGCAGCTACAATTCCCAAACCAGGTAAAGACTCAGCTATATGATTTAAATTTTTCGCAGGAGCAGATTCTGTTTCATGTAATGTTTCAAGTTCACTATCAAGAATACTTTCAAGTTCATAGGGAGACACTGTTGTAGTCATAACTGTGCGTAGAGTATCTGTGAGAAGTCCTAAAGCATGATGATTTTTCATAAATTTTGGATATTTAGAAAATATAGGACTATTTTGAGGTTCTTCTACATCCTGTTCAATTGAGATTAGCCCTTCTTTACGGATTTTAGTAAATATCTCTGTTAATAGTAACAATACTTCCAAGTAATCCTTTTTAGAATATCCGCCACCACCAGTAATTGTCTTTATAGCTCCCTTGATTACTCCTATAAGAACATGTTTTGGAGCAGATATAACAAGAGCTCCTAAAGCAGCACCAAATATAATAACGAATTCTGCTGGTTGAAAAAGAACAGAAAGATTACCGTGTGCCATTATATATCCACCGACTACTGCTCCCAAAACACCTAATAACCCTATCGGTACGAGCATTAAACCTCCCGTTTCTGCCTTAGAATTTGTCTTTGTCTATGAAATACAAATTTTACTATATTGTCTCTTACATCTTCATCAATATTAATGAATTTTACACCGACCCTATATCCTTTATCTTTTGGTTCGCAGTTTATCACTTCTCCATAGATATATAAAGCAATTGGTGAAGGAGTTTCAAGTACCATTTTAAGTTCCAATATGTCCCCTGTTTCATATGGGTATTCAGAATAAAAATTAATACCTCCACCACTTATATCAACCTGTGTCAGAGGAAGAGATGAAAAACCTTGCTGTTGCATTGTGACTAAATTAATTAGAAAATCAATTTTTTGATTAATCATTTTGAGCCACTCTGCCAATGCTCTATCAACTGGTTCATCAACAGGTCTTGAAGACAAAAAAGTTAAATCGCCTGATAGTCTCGATTTAATTCTATTTTTTTCTTCTTCACTAACTAATCTTACTGACAAAGGAATGCAAGCATCAACTCTTGAAAACTCTCTCATACTTTTTTACTCCAGAAAAATTCTCAAATATTATAATCATCTTAGAATAATTAGTTCAACTCTTCTGTTTTGAGCTCTACCTTCAGGGGTATCATTTGATGCTACAGGTTTGTATTCTCCATATCCAGCAATTGTAAATCTGTCTGGAGAAAGTCCCCTTTGAATTAAAAAGTGAAGAACAGAGGATGCTCTTGCTGAAGATAATTCCCAGTTTGATTTATATATGGAATGGGATGACAAGGGAACATTATCAGTATGTCCTTCAATTAATATTTTCCCTGGGATTTCTTTCAAAGCTTCAGAAATTCTTATTAAAGCCTCTGTAGCTTCAGTCTTTAATAAGGCAGAACCTGAGTCAAAAAGAATTGAACTTGGAATATTTATAACTATGCCTCTTGCATCAGATTTTACATTAATACCTGATATATCATTTAGAAGTTTTTTTAAGTCTTCTATGATTGCTTTATTTCTGTCTTCCTCAAAAGGAATAGGTTCATCAATCACTTTAAAGGCTTTCCTGAGAGAACCTGTGAATTTTTCTGCCTTAAATAAATCCATAGTTGAAAGAGAAAAAAGAGCAACAAAAAAAGTAAATAGAAGAGTTAAAAAGTCAGCCCATGATATTAACCATCTATGGGTATTATCTTCTTCCTTATGAAGATTTTTTCTAATTCTCATTATAATCTTTCTTTTTGACGTTCATTAATAAAAGCTTCAAGCTTTGCTCTTAAATAGTAAGGATTCATTCCAGCTTCTATTGCAAGTATTCCCTCAATCATTAGTTCCATCAGTATAATTTCTTCTTCCATTTTATTTATAAGTCTTTTACTAATAGGAATAAACAAAAGATTTGCAGAACCAACTCCATAAATTGTTGCCACAAAGGCAGTTGCTATTCCTACACCTATTTTAGTTGGGTCTGCTACATTTTTTAAAACATGAATTAGACCTAATATTGCTCCAATAATTCCAATTGTCGGTGCATATCCTCCTGCAGATTCAAAAACACGGGATGCTTTTTTTAACATTTCTTCATAGGCTAAAATCTCTCTTTCAAGGGCATCTTTTATTAGATTACTATTCAATCCATCTACTATATAAGTGAGTCCTCTTCTTAAAAAAGGATCC
>NZ_MAVV01000013.1 GCF_001707915.1 Thermodesulfovibrio sp. N1
AAATATGTTATTGACAATAGATAATGTTTTAAAGAAAAATAGAATAACTAAAAAACATTAATTAATAAAATAATGGAAAAATTAGATGATGTAAAAATTAATTCACAATTCGAATCAAAATTATTTCAAGAAAGAGCAAAAAAAATTTTTAAAAAAAATTTAATCAATATTCTAAACTACATAAATTTTCAGAATGAATACATAATTTTAAAATTTAAACATCTCAAGTACAACAATGTTATATCTGTCAGAGCTCAGATTGAACCCTGTTTTTCCGATACCTTAGTTTGCATATTATTAGATAGAAAAGAAAATCTAAGTGATTATAAATTTCTGAATTTTTTTATTGCAGATGGTTACAGGTTTATTTTAGTTGAACCAGAATTAAAAGATATAAATAAAGAAAAAATATCTTTCATTCTTCCTGAAATAAGTTATGATCTTAATTCACGAAAGTTTAAAAGATATAAATGTAAAGATATAGATGTTGAAATATTTAAATCTGGTATTGTCTTACGAGGAAAACTCGTTGATTTTAGCAATACAGCCTTTTGTATTGAGCTTTTTAGCTTACAAACCCTCCATCAATATTTAATTCTTGAATCTCGAGTTACAGCAGTTTTTAGGAAAGAAGAAAACATTTTTTATTCAGGAGAATGTGAAATAATAAGAAAAAACATAGTCAATGATAAAGGAAAACTTATTCCAAACCCTGTGGTTGTATTAAAACCTGTAGACGAAAATATACCAATATTTAAACCGAAAGAAATAAGAAGCCCACGATATAAATTATGTCCTTTACCAGTTATTGTTTTTAAACATCCTTTAACAGATAGAACTGTAACACTTAAAGTTGAAGACATATCTGGTTCAGGGGTTTCAGTAGAAGAATATTATAATGATTCAATCCTTTTACCAGGATTAATAATTCCTGAGCTTGAGATAGAATTTACACCGGGATTTACCATAAATTGCAAAGCTCAAGTTATATACAGAAAAATAAACCAAATTGATGATGAAAAATCAACTGTAAAATCTGGCATTACATTCCTTGATTTAAATATTCAAGATCAGGCTAAACTCTCATCATTCCTTCATCGAGCAAAAGATGATAGAGCATATGTATGTAACAGGGTTGACCTTGATGCACTATGGGAGTTTTTCTTTGATACTGGTTTTTTCTATGCTGAAAAATATGCTTTTTTACAATCAAATAAAGAGGAAATAAAAAAAATCTATCAGAAACTATATTTTGAAAATCCTCATATTGCAAGGCATTTTATATATCAGGATAAAGGTAAAATTGTTGGACATATATCAATGTTAAGATTATATGAAAAAACATGGCTATTTCATCATCATGCAAGCAGATCTATTAATTTATCAGCTGGTTTGTCAGTATTAGATCAAATTAGCAGATATGTAAATGATTTTTATCATATGAATTCAACATCTATTGATTTTATCATTTGTTACTTCAGACCTAATAATAAATTCCCAGCTCGTGTTTTTGGGGGTTTTCAAAAGGAATTAAATAATTTAAAAGGTTGTTCTATTGATAATTTTGGATATTTCAATTTTAGAAAGAATTCTTATATTTTGACGTTACAGCCCTATGATTTATTAGGATGGAAACTAAATAAAAGTACTGAAGATGACTTGTCAGAATTAGAAAATTTTTATAAATTTAATTCAGGCGGTCTCCTGCTTGATGCTTTAGACCTTAAACCAGAAATGATTAATGTTCATAATTTAAATTTTGAGTATGAAAAAGCAGGATTTAAAAGAAAAAGAAAAATATACTCTTTGAAAAAAAATAGAGATTTAATTGCGATAATATCACTTACAATATCGGAAACCGGTTTAAATCTTTCTAATTTGGCAAACTGCATTCACATAATTGTTATGAAGCCTGAGTTACTAAATGATCAATTGTTATATTTTACAGTATTCTTACTTTCAAAACATTATGATAAGGAAAAAATTCCTGTTCTTATTTATCCATTAAATTATTTCGAATTTCAGCCGATTTTATATAAAAAGGTGTATAGTTTATGGATTCTGAATCCAAAGTATTCAGATGAATTTCTTAAATATTTAAGAAAATGGATTAGAAATAATGAAAAATAAACCTTTATACAACAGTAAAATCATAAAAATCTATCTTCAACTAATAAAAAATAAATACAGTTATGTTGATATTTACGAAATATTAAATTATGCAGGCATAGAGCCATATCAAGTAGATGATGAAGGGCACTGGTTTACGCAGGAACAAATAGACAGATTCTATGAAAAATTAGTGAAATTAACAGGTAATCCAAATATTGCAAGAGAAGCAGGTAGATATGCTGCCTCACCTGATGCTCTTGGGCTAATTAGACAATACATACTTTCCCTTGTTGGACCTGCGAAAGTTTATGAATTTATCGGTGAATATGCTAATAAGTTCACCAGATCATCACATTACAAATCAAAAAAAATAAAAAGGAATAGAGTTGAAATAACTGTAACTCCTTTTAAAGGAATAGAAGAAAAAATTTTTCAATGTGAAAATAGAATGGGATTTTGGGAAGCAATTGCTTTATTGTTTAATTACAGATTACCCAAAATAGAACATCCAGAATGCATGTTCCATGGCGGTAATGTTTGCCGATATATAATCTCTTGGGAAGAATCACTTTCAGCAAGATTAAATAGATTGGTAGTTTATCTGGCTTTGTTATTTTTAGTATTGAACATAATATTTTTTATTTTTTATCCAGAAATTTCTTTATTTGCTTTACCTTTATCTGCTATTTTAATATTAACCCTTACAAATGTCTCTGCTTCAATTAAAAACAAGGAATTAGAAGCTTCATTAAAAAATTTTCAGGATGCATCTGAAGAAGTCTTAGAAAATATACAAATAAATTATGATCAGGCTTTTTTAATAAATGAAATAGGACAGGTTTTAAGTAAACAAATAAAAATTGAAGATATACTTTCTGAAACCATACAAATTTTACAAAACAGACTTGATTATGATAGAGGAATTATCCTTCTTGCAAATGAGGACAAAACAAAACTTATTCCTCAAACAGGTTTTGGATATGACTTTGAACAGTATGAATATATAAAGAATACAAATTTTCATCTTGACAAGCCTGAGTCTAAGGGACCTTTTATTGTTGCCTTTCGAGAACAAAAACCAATTTTAGTTAATGATTTAGATGAAATAGCATTAAATCTTTCTCCTCGAAGTCTTCAATTTGCAAAGAAGCTCGGTACAAAATCATTTATTTGTTGCCCTATAGTTTATAATGAAGAATCATTGGGAATTCTTGCAGTTGATAATGTTAAATCAAAAAGACCTTTGCTTCAAAGAGATATAAATTTACTTATGGGAATTGCTACGGAAATTGGTATAAGCATCAATAATGCAAAACTTTTTGAAATAAAGGAAAAACAATTCCAGTCTACACTAAAAGTTTTAGCAGAAAGCATTGATGCAAGAGATAATTTAACAAGAGGACATTCTGAAAGAGTCGCAGAATATGCTAAAGGAATTGCTAAAGAACTTGGAATGTCAGATGATTTTATAGAAATGATTTATGTAGCAGGATTACTTCATGATTATGGCAAAATAGGAATCCCTGATTCTATCTTAAAAAAAGAAGGACCCTTAACTAATTATGAATATGAAGAAATAAAATCACATGTAGATAAGACTCAAAAAATAATAGAACAGATTGAATTTGATAAAAAATATCAAGGTATTGTTGAAGTGATTACCTATCATCATGAGAAAATTGACGGAAGCGGTTATCCTAAAGGTCTTACAGGTGATCAAATTCCGATTGGTGCTAAAATTCTTGCTGTTGCAGATTTTTTTGATGTCATTACTTCTCATAGACACTACCGAAATGCTTTACCATTAGATGAAGCCTTCTCTTTATTAATTGAAAAAAGAGGGGTCCACTACGATGAGGAAATTGTAGATTCCTTTATAAGGTTTTATAAAAAGACTTATAGTGTCAACCTGCCTTCAATCAATGTAAAACAGACTTCTGGCCTCTACATAAAATGAGAGGAGTATAGGTAAATCTTCTTGAATTTAAAAAGAATTCTTTAAATTCTCTTAAAAATCCGTCATATCCATCTTCATATTCTTCAAATTTGAATTTTATCTTTTTTGAGACAACTTCTATTTTTTTAAACCAGTTATAAACGTCCTTTTCTTTAATTTTTCCATAAATAAGATGATGGGCTTCGACTTTGACCTTTATGTTAGTAAATCCTAAATCATATAACATGGAATATAATTTACGTCCTATATAGGGATCAAAGTTTGCTTCCGATTCTAAGGAGTTCATTAATTTAAATAAGGTTTTTTCTAATCTTGGCGGAAGTTGATAATGATTTAAACAGTTATGATCTAAATCAATCAAACATAAAATACCACCTGGTTTTAATAGCTTAGAGATATTTTTTACAATTTCAAAAGATTCCCTACGATAATATTCAAGAAGGAATCTTACCCAGATAAAATCAAAAGAATGCTCGATATTTAAAGGTTCAAGTATATTAAAGTATTTAAATTCTATCCCTTTTTTACCATAATTTTCTTTCGCATAATTTATTCTTTCTATAGAACTATCTATTCCTAATACTTCACCGCCAGGTTGAACCAGTTGATATAATACAACAGTTGTTATGCCTGCTCCACAACCTATATCAGCAACCTTCATTCCGGGTTTTATACCAGCCCATTTAGCCTGTTTTTTAACTGCTTCTGTATCTGTTTTTAATTCCAATCTAAAAATTTCTTCATTATTTTCCATTAAGTAATAATTAGTTTTCATTTTGAATCCCTATCAATTTATTGATAAAAGATTCGGAAATATAACATAAAAAAGCTTTTTTAAGCAATTTAAAAGCTAAAGAATAAAAAATACTCAATAAGAAACTTCAGTCTTCAACTTGAAGCCTATAACTTTATATTTAGCTTTAACGAAGCGTGCTTGAACTGCCAAAGAATATCTAATAAGCGAAAGACAGTTTTTCATAAATTTCGGATGTTATCTAACTTTGAAAATATCTCTGCTAATGCTTCTTTCTGAATTGAAAGAGAAATATCTAAATAGCAAAATCTTCCATCAATTTCAAAATTGCCTGCAATTTTTATAAAATCCTTTTTTGTTGTAACAATCAAATCTGAATTTTTCGCATCTTTTATAATCTTTCTGATTGTCAGCTTTGTATATTTTTTATGATCTATGAATTTTCTATGACCGATTATATTGATGTTTAATAAATTTAGACTTTTTAAAAAGCTTTCAAAGTTCCCAACTCCTGCAAAGGCAAATATTGCCTGTCCTTTAGGCTCTATTTTCTTATTATTAATGTCAAATAAACCTTTTATTTCTAATGGAGCACTATATATTGAATTTACTCCAAGATTAATTAACTGTGTAGTAAGTTCAAAATTTTTTTCCTTTGTTATAAAAATTATATCAGCCTCTCTGATTTCCTCTAAGGGCGATCTTAATGGTCCAATGGGGAAGAGTTTTTTATTGCCAAAACCTTTAATTCCATCAATTAGAAGTATATTTATATCCCTGTAAAGTTTTCTATGTTGGAATCCATCATCAAGGATAAATATAGGATTATCATTGTCTTTTATTGAAAGTGTTTCTATAGCAAAAAGACCACCTCTGTATCGGTCAATACTTTTAATCACAGTAAGACCCTCAAAAAACATCATAAGAGGCTCATCCCCAACATCGTCTGCTTTATATTCTGTAGTCACAACAAGAGGACCTTTGAGTTTTCCTCCGTATCCTCGTGAAAGAATAACAGGAGTGAATCCTCTTTTCTGAGACTCCTTTGCCAAAGCAATTGTAAAAGGAGTTTTTCCTGTTCCTCCTAAAGTGAGATTACCAACACTTATTACAGGAAAGGGAAGCCTTTTTTGATTAAAGAGAGCTTTTTTCTTTTGTCTTTGATAAAAAAAGAGATATAAACTTTCAAGAATATTCATCTCCAAAAAACACCATTTAACAACTTTACAACAGGATAGCCATCATAAAACTCAATTATATTTAAGCATGCAAAATCTTGCTCAATACAGAAAATTTTTTCCAAAGGAATATTCATAATATTACAAAGGATAACCCTGTTTATACCACCATGGGCAGTTATTATTACCTGAAAACCTTTGTATAGTTTCAATATTTCATTTATTACTTTTTTTGCTCTTTTACTCACATCCATAGTACTTTCGCCATCTGGTGGTGAGAAAAGAGCAGGATTTTGTCTCCATCTCTCAAATTCATCAGGATAAAGAGAGATTATTTCATCTATGCTCATTCCTTCCCATCTTCCAAAGCTTCTCTCTTTAAGTATCTCCATTGGAATATATTCCGTTGAAAGAATTTTTCCGATTATTTCAGCAGTTTTTATTGCTCTATTTAAAGGGGATGAAAGAATAATTCTTCGGTCTATTTCATATCGGCTTAAAAATTTTTTTAAATTTTCAGCCACTTTACTTACTTGCTCTATGCCATTTTCACTTAATGGAACATCTATATGTCCCTTGTAAACTTTTTTGGGTCCTTCTGTTTCGCCATGTCTTAAAAGGTATAAAACACATTCTGGCTTCATCAATACTCAATCCCCCTTCTTGCAGTAATGCCTAAGTCAAAATAGTGTTTTATTTTTTTCATCTCTGTGACTAAATCAGCCATGTCAATAAGCCATTCTGGTGATCCTCTACCTGTAATGACAATTTCTGTTTTCTCCTTCTTCAATTTAAGTAACCTTTCTACTTCCTCTCTACAAAGTAATCCTAATCTCAATGCAACTATAAGTTCATCAAATACGATAATATCATAGTCATAGGAAGTAATAATCTCTTCTAATTCTTTAAGACAGTGTTTTATCTTTTTTATTTGCTCATCTGTAGGCTTACCATTTATAAATCCTGTACTACATCGATATATATGTATAGAATCCTGAAAGGCTGAAAAAGTTAACAATTCACCGGTAAAACTCTCTTTGATAAACTGAACAAAGAAAACTTTTAGTCCATTTCCTACTGCTCGGATTGCAAGCCCCACAGCAGCTGTTGTTTTTCCTTTTCCATCGCCTGTATAAATATGGATTAATCCTCTCATAAATTTAAAATCCTCATAAGTCCTTTTTTTATTAAACTTACTGCTATGGCTCCAAGTAGAAGTGCCATTACCTTAGCAAAGGCTTTTATGCCATGAATTCCAAAAATTTTTATTAAAACCTGAGCTTTTTCAATCATAACCCAAGCAATTATAAGATTAAGAAAAAGTGAAAAAATAACTATTGGATATCCGTAAGTACCTGCAAGAATTATTAAAGTTGTCAGAGTTGCAGGTCCTGCCAAAAGAGGAGTTCCAATTGGCACAACACCAAGAGTCTCGCTCATGGAAAATTCTCTTTCCCTTACTCGAAGAATTTCAGAAATTGAAAGAATCAATAAAAGAATTCCTCCAGCAATCATGAAATCCTCTAATCCTATACCAAGCAATGAAAATAAAATATTTCCAAGGAATAAAAAAGATATGGCAACAAGGAAGGCTGTTATGACCGATTGTCGGGCAATCTTTTTCTTCTCTCTTTCTGGAATTCCCTCAACGAGGGAAATATAAATAGGTAAGATACCTGGTGCATCAATGGCAACAAAAAGAGGTATAAAGGTAAGTAAAAAAGTTTTTATAAGCTCCATTTATTAAAGATACCATAAAATCGTTCATTAATGCTTTTAGTCTATGCGAATTATTCAGTAATGATAATTTTTCCCATGAATAATCGTGAAGGCTCTATAGATTTGTTCAAGAAGGATTAGTCTTGTAAGTTCATGGGTAAAAGTAAGTGGTGAAAGGGAAAGTATTAAGGAAGCTTTTTTCAAAACTTCTTCACTTACTCCATAAACTCCTCCTATGACAAACTGATGAGTTGATTTTGCTTTTATCAGATTAGAAAATTCTAAAGAATCTATTAATTTTCCTTCTCGGTGTAAAAGTATAAAATCTCCTTTAACAGAGTTAAGTATGTTTTTTGACTCATCTTCAATTACTCTTTGTCTGTCGCCGTATCCTTCCTTAACTTCAGTAAACTCGATTTTTGAATATGGTTGAACAAGCTTGATATAATGAACTATGCCTTCTTTAATAAATTTTGCCTTTGTTTTACCGGGGCAAAAAATTTTTATCCTATACAAATAAAGCTACCCTATCATATTTAATAATTCTTCATAAGAAATAGTTTTTACACCTAAAGCTTGTGCCTTTGCAAGTTTACTTCCCGGCTCTTTTCCTACAATAAGATAATTTGTATTTTTTGAAACAGAAGATGATACCTTTCCACCTGCTTTTTCAATCATTTCCTGAACTTCATGCCTTGGCTTTGAAAGACTGCCTGTTATAACAAAGGTAAGCCCTTTAAGAGGTAAAATCCTTTCCCTTTCTTGATAATCTGGGTTTTCGACTTTTAGTCCTAATCTTTTCAGTTCTTCAATTGCTTTTAAATTTTCTTGATTATTGAAAAATTGTTCAATTGCTCGGGCTGTTTTTTCTCCAATTTGAGGTATCTCAATAAGGCTGTCAATTTTTATATTATACAGGTCTTCAAAATTCTTAAAATGTTGAGCAATAAGTTTTGCTACATATTCACCTACCTGACTTATTCCTAAAGCATACAGAAATCTTGCAAAAGTTGTATTTTTGCTCTTGTTTATTGCTTCAATAAGTTTTTTTGATGAAAGTTCTGCAAAACCTGGTAAGCCTATTATGTCTTCTTCTTTTAGTTTATAAATATCAACAAAACTTTTTATAAGCCCCCTTTTATGGAAAAGTTCTACAGTCTTCTCCCCTAATCCTTCTATGTTCATTGCCCTTCGAGAGGCAAAATGCTTTATGCGTTCTTCAACTTGTGCAGGACAGTTAAAATTAATGCATTTTACTGCAACCTCACCTATCTCTCTTATCGTCTTAGAACCACATACTGGACAGTGTTTAGGTGGTTCTAATGCTATCTCATTTCCTGTTCTTCGGTCTACGACAACTCCAATTATATGAGGAATTACTTCACCAGCTCTTTCAACTATGACATAATCACCAATTCTTATATCTTTTCTTTTTACTTCATCCCAATTATGCAAGCTTGACCTTGATACAGTAACTCCACCAATAGAAACTGGTTCAAGAATAGCAACGGGAGTAATTACTCCTGTTCTACCTACGCTTGGTAAAATCTCCAAAAGTTTTGTAATTCCCTGATGGGCTGGATATTTATAGGCAATTGCCCACCGAGGTTCACGAGTTTTTGCTCCAAGGCGTCCCTGAAATTCAAAATGATTAACTTTAACAACCGCACCATCTGTTTCAAAGGGATAGGTTTCTCTTAATTTTTCAATTTCTTTAATACACTCTATCACCTTATCAATACCCTTTACTACCTTAACATATACAGGGATTGGGAATCTTGCCTGCTCAAGCCATTTAATAAACTCAAACTGTGTTTTAAACTCTATTCCTTTTACATATCCTATTCCATAACATGCCATATGCAGTCTTCTACTTGCTGTAATAGCAGGGTCTAATTGTCTGACTGAACCAGATGCTGCATTTCTTGGATTAGCAAATACAGGTTCTCCTCGTTGCTGTCTTTCCTTATTTATTCTTTCAAACTCGTCAATATTCATGTAGACTTCACCGCGAATATCAATTTCTTCTGGAATGTGTTCAACTCCCTCAATTTTCAATGGAATTGCTTTTATTGTTTTAATATTTTGGGTAATATCCTCACCTACATAACCATCGCCTCTTGTAGAAGCTTTATAGAGAAATCCTTCTTTGTAACTAAGTTCTACAGCTAAGCCATCATACTTTGGCTCAACGGTATATTCTAATTCATCGTTGCTTCCAAGAAGTCTTTTTATGCGGGCATCAAATTCTCTTAATTCTTCAATTGTAAAGGCATTATCCAGTGAAAGCATTGGTTCACGATGTTGTACTTTTTCAAATTTTTCTGAAGGCGGAGCGCCGATTCTTTGGGTAGGACTATCTGGTAAAACATAGCCCCACTTTTTCTCAAGTTCTTTTAATTTTCTAAGCAACATGTCATATTCCTCATCGGAAATAACAGGGCTGTCAAGAACATAATAGCGATAGTTATGATAATTTATTTCTTTTACAAGTTTCTCAATCTCCTTTTTTATTTCTTCGGGAATTTCTTTCATTGCACACTCCCTGTGATTCATTTATTCTTATGAAAATTATACCATAGCCTTTATTTTCTATAACATCAACGTATCTCAATTCAAAAAAAGGAGATCTTTGTCTTTGCCTCATTTTGATGAGGGTCAGGGTGACATAAAATATAAATAACTTTATTACTGAACTATCATGGTAGATTTGATAACTGCCTTTAACAAAGAAACTGACCATGAAATCTGTTCAATGAGTTCTTCTTCAGTGGGTATTCTCTTTTCTTTAAAACATTTATTGGCAATCTTGATTGCTGAATTGGCAATCTTGGAGATCTCATACTTTAAATCTTGTTTATTAGAAATTGTTATTTCCTTTATTGCTTTATTTATTTTTTCTTCTGTTTTAGGATTATTAAGATAAACACTAAATGCTTCGTCAAATCTTGTGTGATATTCTTTATTAAAATTGCCCTCCTCAATATATATTTTCCCATCACTTGATAGAGATTCTCCGTAAGGAAAATTATGTAATGGTTGTGAGAGGTCTCCGATATAATGAGCAATTGTTACAAGATAGTATTCATAGGTTAATCGATCATCATTTTTTGTTTTATCAAGGGATTTCATTTTTTCATAAAGATCAACAATTTTCCAGTAAAGTACTCCTGCCTGATGGGGTAGCAAAATTTTAACTGCCCTTCCATCAATATTTACTATTACCTCTTTCACATCATATTTATCAATATATTCTGGTGTTACAACTGCATTTGGTGCAGCATTATGATAATGCATAGGAGCTAAAAGCTCATAATTTTCATCACGGATAACATCGGGCATACAGGCTGCCTCAGGAATTCTTATTCCAGCCTTTTTAGCAATGTATGAATGGGTAAGGCAATCCCATGCATAGGAATTGGAATAAAAAAGGAGGATGAGAATTAATATGGTTATGTATCGTAATTTCCTCATCCTCCACCCCCTTGTTATAATTTATACTGAAGTTGCCATCTTATGAAGGTGGCATTTCTTGCCTTATCGGAGTAGAAGTTTCCAGGCTCAAAGTATTCAATCTGAAGCATTCCATCAAGATTTTTTGTAAATTTGTAATTTGTTATAAATGCCCACAGGTCACCACGATTTTTACCATTGTTTGAGAACATGTCTTTATATGTTCTAGAAGTTATATTTGTTTTCTCATCAGCCCACAAATGCTGATATGAAAGCTTTATTTCCATATCTTTTATCGGTTTTAACTTTAAGTTTGCTACCAATGCTTCAAGGTTTGTCCAGTAACCGGGAATTGGTCCTCCCTTACCTACTGTTTCAGGTATTAATGTGTAAATCAAAAGTTCATTCCATTGAGGAGCCCTTGAAAACAGAGGATTAAATCCTTCATCCTTTGAAGTATCTGCTTTGTCTCCGGAAAGATAAACATATCCGACTTCTAATGTTGGAGTTACAGGACATTTGTTAAAAGTATAACCAGCAAAGGCATATCCACCAAGACCACTTCTTTTATTACCGTTTTCATACTTACCATATTGTTTTGCGATTTCACCTCTTAAAGAAAAATCGCTTAATTTAAATACAGCTCTCATTCCAAAGGTATTTATGTAATTTTCTTTGATTACATCATATTCCTTTTCTTTTTTGTAAATATAATAGGGTTCAATATTTAATGCTTCAATTATCTTATGCCTTCCATAAATCCAAAAACCTCTTTCATTTGAACCTGTAAGTCTTTTCTTATGATCAATATAAAGCCCTCCTGATGCACTATCAAAATAGGCAGGATGAAGGCTTGGCAGATATATATCTGTTTTTGGATTTGATACATAAACCAAATCTACTGAATGTCCCTGAGTAATGTCTATTTTTGCTTTTATTGCATTAAAATAAAATGTTCTCGAACCATCTCCAGGATTTCCATCAAGAATAAGAAAACCTTCACCATACATATCCTTTCCTAAAAAATCCTGTCTTCCGATTCTAAAACTTACAGGAAGGTCAAAGGGTTTTTTGATGTCAATATAGAGATTATCAATAACAACTTCGTCCTGGTCAAAGTGTTTGAAATTTGTTCTGTTGTCAAGAGGTAAAAGATATGGGCTATCGTAATACTTTGGCTCTGTTGTGATTCTAACATAGGCTCCGAAGTTTTCATTAAACTTTACATTATCCCATAGTTGAATTCTCAGTCTGAAGAAGTTTCTATCAGGTTGAACTGATGGCATTGTTCCAAGGTCAACAACATTGTCCCATATTTCCTGTCTTAATCTTAATGATGCACCAAATTCATTTTCAATGGCATAGCAAATTGCAGTAAAATTGATTAAAAACAAAAAGGACAGTAAAATTAGTGATAACTTTTTCATTTTATAACCCTCCCTTTATATAAATGTGCTTATTATAACATTTAATTAAATTTTTTCATAGGGAGGGCAAATCTATTAATTCTGTTATAAAATTTTACAATTTTTTAAAAATATCTCCTCCATGACAGTCAATGGCAACAATGACAGGAAAATCTTTAAAAAGAAGCTTTTTTATTGATTCTGTGCCTAATTCAGAAAAAGCAATCTCTTCAGAGGAAATAATGTGTCTACTAAGGAGAGCACCTGCTCCTCCTGTTGCTAAAAAATATACTGCTTTGTATTGTTTTATAGCTCTTTTTACCTCCTCTGAACGCTGTCCTTTACCAATCATTCCTTTAAGCCCCAAAGAAAGAAGAAGAGGAGTGTAACTGTCCATTCTTGAAGAAGTGGTAGGACCTGCAGAACCTATGACTTTTCCTGGTGGAGCAGGAGTTGGTCCAACATAATAAATAATTTGTCCTTTAAGTGAAAACGGAAGAGGTGCATCATTTTTTATTAATTCAACAATTTTTTTATGGGCTGCATCCCTTGCAGTGTAAACATATCCATTTATTAAAACCATATCTCCTACCTTAAGGCTTTCTATAACCTCCTCTGTAAGAGGGGTCTCTATCTTAAGCCTTAATCCTTCTGTCTTAAGCAAGCTCATATCTCTGCCTCCTTATGTCTTGCTGAATGACACTGAATATTTACAGCAACTGGAAGCGAGGCTATGTGGCATGGTGCATACTCAATATGGACAGCCAGTGCAGTGATGCTTCCCCCTACTCCCATTGCACCTATTCCAAGTGCATTTATCTCATTGAGTAATTCCATTTCTAAATTTGCATAGAGGGAATTTTTATTTGGTTCACCAACTTTTCTTAATAAAGCTTTTTTAGCAAGAATTGCAGATTTTTCGAAATTTCCTCCAATTCCAACACCAACAATGACAGGAGGACAGGGATTCCCTCCTGCATTTTTTACTGTTTCAATTACAAAATCTTTTACACCTTGAAGTCCCTGAGAGGGTTTTAACATTCTTAAGGCTGACATATTTTCGCTTCCAGCACCCTTTGGAGCAAGAATAATTTTTACTTTATCTGACTTTAAAACTTCAAAATGGATAATACAAGGGGTGTTATCTCTTGTATTTTTCCTTTCAAATAAAGGGTCATCAACTACTGAAGCCCTTAAATAACCTTCTTTTACTGCTCTTCTTATTCCTTCATTAAATGCCTCTATAGGTTCTCCATCTTCGAATATTACATCTGTTCCCCATTCAACAAACAAAACTGCGACTCCTGTGTCCTGACAAAGGGGAATTTTGTCTTCTTGAGCAATTTTTTCATTATCAATTATCTGTTTTAGGATTTCTTGGGTAAGTCCCTTTTCTTTTTTATAGGCATTTTTTAATGCATCTGAAACATCTTGAGGTAAATGAACAACTGCTTCCATGTAAAGTTTTTTTACTGTTTCAATTATTTGTTCTTTTTTTATCTTTTTCATATTTCAATAAGATACTTTATACCCTCCCCTCTTGATAGTTTTTCAAAGGCTTTAGAGATTTCAGAAAGTGAAAACTTTTCTGATATAAGCTCTTTAAGTTTTAGTTTACCTGATTTTATTAAATCCGCTGCTTCTTTAACATCCTCTGGTGTATAATGAAAAGCACCTTTAAGAGTTATTTCATCATAGTGAAGTCTACCAGCATCATAGCATACTTCTGTTCCTGCCTTAAGTCCTCCAAAAAGTAAACTCACTCCTCCCTTTCTTAAGTAGTCAATGGATTTAAGCCATATTTCTTTTTGACCTGTACATTCAACAACGCTGTCAAAACCAAAGCCATCAGTAAATTTTATAGGATTCTCATGGGAATTATAAACCTCATCAGCACCTAAGGCTTTAGCTAATTCCAATTTATGCCTGTTTCTGCCTAATACAGCAACATCAACATCCATAGCTTTAAGAACCTGGAGAAAAAGTAAACCAACAGGACCAGTTCCGATTATTAGTATTTTCTCACCTCTTTTAGGAGAAAGTGCTTTTACTCCATGAACAACACAGGAAAGAGGTTCAAGAAAAGCTGCTTCTTCAAAGCCTATTTCTTCAGGTTTATGAAACATATTCAGTTTAACAACTCTTTCTTTTACAACAATAAATTCTGAAAAAGCTCCAAGCATCATATCCTTCTTTAAAATTTCACATAGGTTAAAAAATCTTCTTTTGCAGTAATTACATTCTCCACAGGGTGCAGTGTGAACAAGCATAACCTCATCACCTTTTTTAAATCCATTAACTGCCTGTCCAACTTCCTCAACTATTCCAGAAAATTCATGACCAAAAGGACCAGGCATTGGAATTAGTGGATGACCTCTTAAGTAGGCTTTTAAGTCTGTACCACAGGTTAAAGCCGCCTTAATTTTAACTAAAACTTCCTCCTCCTTTGGAGAAGGGATTTCTTTTTCAACAATTTCTATTTTACCAGGCTTAATTAAATATGCTGTTTTCATCATTCTCTTTTACTTAATTTCCATTATTCTAAAGTTTTAATATGCTTATTTTTGTTATCCCTGTTCCTTCAAACTTTTTTCATAAAGTTCTTTTTTACTCAATCCATAAAGCTCAGCTACTATTTTGACTGCTTCTTTTCTTCCCTTTCCTTTTTTCATAAGCTCTTTTATTTCCCTTAATGCCTCTTCAAAGCTTTGAGTTGACTCAGGTGCACCTTCAACTACTATAACATATTCACCAGCTATTTTAGAGTTTTCAAGTCTTTCAATTATCTCTGAAAGATTGTCTCTCAAAACTTCTTCAAACATTTTAGTAAGCTCTCTTGCTATACATACTTTTCTGTCTCCAAAGACTTCAAGCATATCATCAAGGCTCTGAAGTATCCTGTGGGGTGCTTCGTAAAATACAAGAGTTCTTTTTTCAGAGCTTAACTCAAGAAGTTTTTTTCTTCTTTGCGACTGTTTAACAGGAAGAAAGCCTATGAAGGTGAATTCTTCTGTAGAAAGTCCTGAAATACTTAATGCAGTGATTAAAGCTGTAGGACCTGGTACTGGAATTATTTCAATGCCTTCTTCTATTGCTCTTTTTATTACAACTGCTCCGGGATCTGAAATTCCGGGAGTTCCCGCATCAGTAATTAAAGCTACTGAATGTCCAGAGTTAACTTTTTCAATTATCTCTTCTGCCCGAACTTTTTCCTTTTCTGACCAGTAACTTATCAAAGGTTTTTTTATTCCGTAATGATTAAGTAACTTTAAAGAATGTTCTGTATCTTCGCAGGCAATATAATCAACTTTTTTAAGGGTGTCAACTGCTCTGAATGTTATATCATCAAGGTTTCCAATAGGAGTTGAAACTATATAAAGCCTTCCTTTTGCCATTTACTCTTCCTTCAATAATTGCCTTAATCTTTTGTCAGCTTTAATTATATCATCAACACTTTCACCAGTGATATCCCAGCTGTACTCTCCCTTTTTATCCCTGTGAAGCTTTATTTTTAATGGTTTTTTAGGTTTAGCATACTGAAGAACCTTATCTTTTGTAACCTGCACCTGAGTTTGTGAGTATCCTTGTTCAATAGATATTGAAAGAATAAAACAAATACTGATTAAAATTATAAATATTTTTTTCATCTTATCCCCTCCTCAAAATTTATTTGTAACTGGGAAGCGCCAGTCTTTGCCAAGGGATACTGGAGATATTTTTATTCCTATAGGCGCCTGTCTTCTTTTAAACTCTGCTTTTTTGATCATCTGTAATACTTTTTTCACAACCTCTCTGTTAAATCCGTACTCAACAATTTCATCTTCGCCCATACATTTTTCTATATGAAAATATAAAATCTTATCAAGAACTTCATAGGCTGGCAGAGTATCCTGATCAGTCTGTCCAGGTTTTAATTCTGCTGAAGGCGCTTTTGTAAATACCCTTTCGGGGATTCTTCCATGAGATACCCCTTTTGCAACCCTGTAAACAATTGTTTTATATACATCTTTTATTACTGCGTATCCACCAGCCATGTCTCCATAAAGGGTTGAATAGCCTACTGCCAGTTCTGATTTGTTTCCTGTAGTAATCACAAGCCAGCCAAATTTATTTGAAAGTGCCATAAGAATATTTCCTCTTATTCGGGACTGAATATTTTCCTCTGTTGTATCCTCTGGAAGCCCTTTAAATACATTTTTAAAGTTGTCAAGATATTTCTGAAATATTTCATCTATTGATATTTCAATAAGTTCGATCCCGAGATTTTTTACGAGTTCGTATACATCTTCTCTACTTTCCTGAGATGTATATCTTGATGGCATAAAAACACCAACTACTCTCTCTTTACCAAGAGCTTCCGTGGCTATTAATGCAACAAAGGAGGAGTCAATCCCTCCACTTAAGCCAAGACAAACTCTTTTAAAACCGTTTTTGTTAACATAATCTCTCAATCCTGTAACAAGGGCTTTAAAGATTTCTTCTTCCTCTGCTTCTTCATCATCAACCAGAAACCTCTTTAGGTCATTTTGAGATACCCTCTTTATGTCATTCTGAGCCCTCTTTATGTCATTCTGAGCCAAAGGCGAAGAATCTACAAACCTTTGCATTCTTTTTAAAGGAATTTTGATTATTTCTACATCTTCAAATTCACTTTCCCATCGTATCTTTGGTTCTCTCATTCGAGTTCTTACAACATCTTCTAAATCTATTTCCGCCAAAATTAAATCTTCTTCAAAATCCTTACCTAATGCAATAACATCACCAGAAGGTGAAATAATTAAACTTCTTCCATCAAAAACAGTCTCATCCTGTCCACCAACCATGTTTAGATAGCAAATATAAACTCCCATGTCGTAAGCTCTTGTTGAAAGCATTCTAAATTTTTTCTTGTATTTTCCTGAATAAAATGGTGATGCACTTATATTTATTATCAATTCTGCACCACTTGATGCCTGAATAAGACTTGGAAGTGATGGATGAAATATATCTTCACAAATATTTACAGCAAAGAATATACCATCGTATTCATAAACTGGAGTTCTGTTGCCTGGCTTGAAATATCTCATCTCGTCAAAAACACTGTAATTTGGTAGATAAATTTTATGATAAATATTAATAAGACTTTGATTTGCAACTACAGCAGCAGAATTATAAAGATCTTCCCTTTTTACTGGTAAACCAACAATTACAATAAAATCTTTAACATTTTTAACTATTTCTTTTAAAGCATTCTCTGCTTTTTTTATAAAAGCTGGATAAAATAATAAATCTTCAGGATTATATCCAGTTATTGCAAGCTCTGGAAATACAATAATCTCAGCTTCTTTTGATGCCTTTTCTATGTAAAAGAGAATCTTTTTAAGATTTCCATCAATGTCTCCAACAGTAGGATTTATCTGACATAGGGCAATTTTAATCTTTTTCATAGGTTATAGGTTGGACAACACTTAATTGCATCAAAGGCATAAAGTATTCTTTTTTCCTTAGGAAGTTTTTCTTCAGGATAAGGAATAAAATTAAGTGATTTGAGTTTTTGTAGAAGTTCCTCTCTTTTTGGAATATCCATAGAATCTTTTACTTCTCCTGTAATAATATCGATCATTCTTCCCTCTAGACCATCAGTGACCATTGCAAAAGGAATCTGATAGGGTTCAACAACTCTGCAAAAGGCAAACATGAATCTCTCCCATGATTCAATACTCGCAGGTGTACACTTGATTGCGTATAGAACTTTTCCTTCAAGGCATAAAAGAATATCAACAGTGGCAAAAAATTTTTCCTTTTCAGAAACAATGACTTCATAGCCCTTGTTTATCTCTATATCACTAAATTTATATCCTAAATCAATCAATTTTTCTATTATTAATCTTTGAATGTAACCAATGCTTTGGGCAAAGAGTTCTTCCTGTTGTTTAATTATGTTGCCAATAAGTTCCTTTCTTTCCTCAGGAGACGCAGGTGTTTTATTAAGTGGTATTTCCATTAATTTCTCCTCCTTTCTGTTTTATATCTTTCATGAAAAAACTTTAAAAGAATGTCTTCTTTAGTATAACAAAAATTAAAACCCTGAAACTTAATCATAATTTGCAAAATAATAATATATAAGTTTAAAATTTAATATCACCATCTAAAAAGGAGGTTAATATGTTTTTTGAAACATCTTTTTTAACTGTAATTGTAATTGTTTTTTTAGCTATTTACATTTTAAGTAGCGCAATCAAAATTCTTAAAGAATACGAAAGAGGAGTTGTTTTCAGGCTTGGAAGAGTAATTCCAGTTAAAGGACCAGGATTGGTTCTTATCTGGCCAGTAATTGACAAAATGGTTAAAGTAAGCTTAAGAATTGTTACAATGGATGTGCCAGCTCAAGACATTATTACAAAAGATAATGTTTCAGTAAAAGTAAACGCTGTTGTTTATTTTAGACCGATTGACCCAATTAAAGCAGTAACAGCAGTTGAAGACTTTTACTATGCCACAAGCCAGATTGCACAAACTACTCTTCGTAGTATTCTTGGACAAAGCGAACTTCAGGATTTGCTTACAAATCGTGAACAGATTAATGCAGAACTACAACAAGTGATTGACTCTCAAACTGAACCCTGGGGAATTAAAGTTACTGCTGTTGAAGTTAAAAATGTTGACCTACCTCAGGAAATGTTAAGAGCAATGGCAAGGCAGGCTGAAGCAGAAAGAGAGCGTAGAGCAAAAATTATTCATGCAGAAGGAGAACTTCAGGCTGCTGAAAAACTTACCGAGGCAGCAAGAATAATATCTTCTGAACCAGCAGCATTGCAACTAAGATACTTACAAACCTTAAAGGAAATTGCCTCAGAGAAAAATTCAACAATTCTCTTTCCTTTACCCATTGATTTAATAACTCCATTTATGGAGCTTTTATCTCGTGCTAAAAAATAAATTAACCTTTAAAGCACTGCTAAGGCTTTTTGCTTTAGCAGTGCTTGTTGCTTTATTAGTATTTTTGGCTTATGAATTTGGAATTATTGAATTATTTCTTAATGAAGAAAAGTTAAAAAAATTTATTCAATCTCTTGGTCCTTTCGGGGTGGTTGGTTTTATTATTTTACAAGCCTTTCAGGTTGTGGCAGCTCCAATTCCTGGTGAGGTTACTGGATTTCTTGGGGGATATTTATATGGTACCTTTTGGGGAACTGTTCTTTCAACAATAGGGCTTACCCTTGGTTCAGTAATTGCTTTTATTCTTGGAAGAGTTTTTGGAAAACCCTTTGTTGAAAGAGTTGTTGACCCTATTATTTTAGGTAAGTTCGATTATCTTCTACACCATAAAGGTGCATTTTTAGTTTTTTTTCTTTTTCTCATTCCTGGTTTTCCTAAGGATTATCTAAGTTATTTTTTAGGATTAAGTAGACTGAGTTTGTTTGAATTTACAGTGATTGCAGGGGTTGGTAGACTTTTTGGAACAACTCTTCTTTCACTAAGTGGAGATTATCTTAGGCATCATGAATATAAAAAATTCATAAGCCTTGCTGGTATAGCAATCATTGTAACAGTTACGGTATGGCTATTTAAAGAAAAAATTGAACGCCTTTTCAGAATATGGCATATAAGGAAATACAGAAAAAATAAAAAGAAATAGTTACCACTTAATCAAAGCTGAACCCCAGGTAAGCCCGGCTCCAAAGGCTGCAAGCATTACATAATCACCTCTTTTTATTCTTCCCCCATCAACAGCCTCATCTAAAGCAATTGGAATTGAAGCAGCAGAGGTATTTCCATATTTATTAATGTTAACCATTACTTTATCCATAGATAAGTCAAGACGTTTTGCCATTGCCTGAATTATTCTTATGTTTGCTTGATGGGGAACCAATAAGGAAAGTTCTGCAGAAGTTATTCCTCCCTTTTTTAACGTACTATCAACAGTTTCTTCAAGGGTTTTTACTGCAACTTTAAAGGTTTCATTGCCTCTCATTTTTATAAAGTTAAGCCTTTGCTTTATTACTTCTTCTGTAACAGGCATTTTTGCCCCACCTGCAGGCATATGAATAAAATCCCACATTGTTCCATCAGAAAATATATCTATAATCTTTATTCCTTCATCCTTTTTAGTTGGTTCAAGTATAACCGCGCCCGCACCATCGGCAAGAAGGACACAGGTTGTTCTATCAGTCCAGTCTGTAAATCTTGAGAGAGTCTCTGCTCCTATAACCAATGCTCTTTTTGATGCACCTGTTTTAATAAACTTTTCTGCTACTGCCAAAGCAAAAATAAAACCAGAGCAGGCTCCGTTTATATCAAAGGCTACTGCATTAGTTGCTCCAAGCTTCATCTGAAGGATACAAGCACAGGATGGAACAAGCATATCTGGTGTAACAGTAGCAACAATTATTAAATCTATATCTTCAGCTTTTAAATTGGCATTTTTCAATGCTTTAATTGATGCCTCATAGGCAAGGTCACTTGTTGCCTGTTGTGGTGATGCTATTCTTCTTTCTTTTATTCCTGTTCGTTCAGTTATCCATTCATCGGATGTCTCTACCATTTTTTCAAGGTCATGGTTTGTTAACACTTTCTGAGGGACATAAGAACCCGTTGACAGTATTCTGGCTTTCATTTATCTCCTCCGCATAATTTAGACTGTCTAAGATTTTTTTATATATTTGCTTTTTTGCCATTTCTACAGCAACTTTTATTGCATTTTTTATTGCCTTTGCTGAAGATCTTCCATGACATATTATGCTTGTTCCATTAATCCCAAGTAATAAGGCTCCACCATATTCAGAGTAATCAACTTTTTTACGAAAACTTTTTATTGCAGGTTTTATCATCATATAACCAAGTTTTCCTGTTATTATATCAGCAATTTCTTTTTTAAGCATTTTCATTAATGCCTCAGCAAGTCCTTCACCTACTTTTAAAACAATATTACCTACAAAACCATCACAAACAACAACATCTGCTGAACCGAAAAATATATCTTTTCCTTCAATATTACCTATGAAGTTAAGTTTGGATTTTTGAAGAAGTCTGAAGGCTTCCTTTGTTGCCTCATTTCCTTTTGTTCCTTCTTCACCAATACTAAGAAGAGCTATTCGAGGACAGGAGGAATTAAAAAGAACTTTATGATAGGCATCACCCATATGGGCAAATTGGAATAAATGTTCTGCTTTACAATCAACATTTGCACCCGCATCAAGTAGAATAAAGTGTCCTTTAAGACAGGGCATTACAGTGGCAATTGCTGGTCTGTCAACATTAGGAAGTTTTCCTAATAAGAGAAAACTTAAAGCCATCATCGCTCCAGAATTGCCTGCACTTATTACAGCATCAGCCTTGCCTTCTTTAACAAGTTGAACAGACTTTCTCATGGATGTATTTTTTCTTCTGATAGCAGAAGATATATTTTCATCCATTAAAATCTGGTCTTCTGCATTTAAAATTTGTAACCTACCCTTAAAATCCTTTCTTTCTTTTAGAAACTCCTTTATTTTCTTTTCATCGCCAACAAGGATAATTTCTATTTCTTCATTATCTGATACGGCTTCGTAGGCACCTAAGATATTTACTTCAGGGGCAAAGTCGCCCCCCATTGCATCAACAGCAATTTTTAACATTTTTTAAATTTACTCTTCGACCTCTAATAATTTCCTACCTTTATAGGTTCCGCAATTTGGGCATACTCTGTGAGGTAGCTTAGGTTCCTTACATTCTGGGCATTCAACCAAAGATGGTAAGCTCATTTTAAACCAATTTGCTCTTCTTTTATCCCTTCTTGAAGGGGTATGCCGATGTCTTGGATTAGCCATTTGCTTTCATCCTCCTTAAAAGTGATTGTAATATTGCCATTCTTGGATCAATTTCTTGGACAATGCATCCACATTCAGAATAATTTAAATCTGTTCCACATATAGTGCATAAACCTTTACAATCCTCAGAACATAAAGGTTTCATTGGAATATTTAGTAAAATCTGATCTCTAATAATATCCTCAGTATCAATTAATCCTTCTCTGTAGAAATCAACATCCATTTCATCTCTCTTTAGCTCTATTAGTTCCTCTTTATTTAAATGCTGAACAGGATGATATGTAACTTCAAGTAAAGTTTTTATAGGTAATATATATTCTTTAAGGCATCTACCGCATTGGAGTTCAACTTCTCCACTGACAACTCCTTTTATAAATACTTCAACCCCTCTTTTGTCTACCCTTAAAATTGCTTTAAAAGGTTGAATAATTTTTACTCCTTCTATTTTTGGAGTTTCTTCAACCGCTAAAGCAAGTCCTTCTTCTGGTATATCAAAGACCTCAATTTTCATTTTAAAAAACCTCAAAAATAAAATTCTCCCGTTAAACGGGAGATAAATTATTTTAACAGAAATTGAAAAAATTTTGTAAATTTAGTGAAAGAGGTTATAATCTTGGCTTTATCCATAGAGTGCCACATATTGCCTGATAATCACAGTATTGACAGTTTTTTCGTAAATTTTTAGTGGGATAAAAAGGAATTTGTATGTTAAATAACTCTTCAATTGTCATTGAAAGTAAATTTTTTATATACTTTAAAACTTCAATTTGAGACCGTAAATTATTCAATGGCTTAAATTCGATATTATTTAATTTTGATTTTCCAATTAAGAGATATATTCCCTCAATATCTTCAAAAGATATTTTCTTCTCTTTACTGTATGCTATTATGTAAAGGGGTATTTGAATACTTCCTACTTTATCCTCTACAAAGTAAGATAAATATTCATTTTTTTCTGATTTTCTAGTATTTTCATAATCTTTTATGCCTTCAATTAAAGCATCTATTTTAATTTTATAGGATTCTTCCCTGCCAGATGTTTTAAAGTCAACTATAAATATTTTCCCATCCCTTTCTTCCACAAGATCTATACGTCCTGTAATTTTTATATTTCTCCATTCAAAAATAAAAGGATATTCAACTTCCATTATTTTTAATTTTTTCTTTCTAATAATTGGCAAATAATATTTTTCAAGTAGCTCTCTTATTCTTTTTATCATTTGTCTCATAATTAAGTAAGGATTACCTACAATGTAATGTCCGTATCGTTCCTCAAACTCTTTTTTAACAAAATTTTCAACGAGGGTAATGTCTATATCTTCTGAGCTAAGATAATTTTTATGGACAAAAAGCCTAAAATATTTTTCCAGAACATTATGAAGTATAGTTCCTATAAAGGTTGAATCTATTTCTGTATCCTGCTTATTTCTTAATCTTAAAAGATAAGAATAATAAAATTTTAAAGGACACTTTAAGTAGGTATCAATGGCAGAAGGACTCAAATCAATATTTTTAAGAATCTGTAGATGAGTTTCGTTTTTTTCTATGGATTGGGGTTTTACTGCTGATAAATTAACTTTATAAAAAACAGAATGAGTTAATATTGACTCCTTTAACTTTTCTTTCTCCCATATAATTTTTTCTAAAAATCTTGATCTTTCCCTCTTTTCATCTTTTACATAAAATAAATGGACTTCTTCTGCTCCATTTATAAGCACTCGGAAATAATATTCAATTAACTTTTCTCTGTCTTTAAATGTTGGTAATTCAAGGGCTTCTCTTAATTTTAATGGCATTATATAGTCTTCATAAAGAGGAGGAAAAATTTCTTCATTTAAATCTGGGAAAAAAACAGTTTTAAATCTTATATTTCTTGTCTCAAGAAAACCAAGAATTTGTAGCCCCCTTACAGGCAGTCCCTCAAAGGGATACTTTACACTCTTTATAAATCCCTTTAAAAAATTGAAATAGCTTACTATATCTTTAAATTTTGTCTCTTTTGCAAGACTATGGCAGAGTTCTCTGAGTTTATCTAAAAAAATTTGATAGAAAGGAAAAAAAAGAGGGTGATACCTTGCTGTGCTTTGTAAGTATATGAATTCAATGGCATCATTGCATTTTGAAGCAAAATCCAAGAGATTGTCTATTTTTAAAAAGGGAAAAATAAGCGTTTTGTGTATTTCCTTTAAATGCTTTTTTATCTTGCTGAGACTGTATTCTTTTAATTCTTCTGTATTTTGATATACTCTCTCAAGTACAGAATTTTCTATATCTTCGATTGATAAAACTATATTTCCTTCTTCTGAAAAGTAGTTTTCAATGGAGTGAAAGATTATTCTTGTTAAAGTAGCACTTTTATGGATTTCATTAAAATATAAAAATTCCTCATGGTATTTTATGTTTTTAACATAGGGATGAAGAACAAACTGCAGATACTCTGATAGAGCCACATAATGTTTACCACTGCCATCGGTAAAAATATTATTTAAAAGTTGAGATAGACACTCAAAAAAATTCCAAATAGGAGTTCTTATTATGGGATACCCCATCGATATGTTGTATTCCTTTTCTTCTAAAAATGTTAATCCTTGCCTTAAAAGAGGGAAAAGTAAGTCCTCAGAAGGTAAGACAACCACGATATCTTCAGTTAATTTTCTTTCATTTAGAATATTCCCGATTAGATAAATCTGACCATGTCTGTCAGGACATTGGTAAATTTTAATATCAGGTTTTTTTTCATCTGATGATTCTTCTTCGTAAATCCAGAAAGTTAAATCTTCTGAAATGTCTCCACTTTGGACATGTTCATCTAATTTTTTAAAAAATTTCTTTTCAGCTCTTGTTAATCCAAAAAAACCACAAAAAATTATAGATTTAAATTCTGAAAAAATTGAAAAAATTTCATTTTCCGCAACTTTTCTGTATTTAAAAGATCTTGTTGCAAATCTGTTATTCTCAATGAATTTATAAAACATCTCGTATACTTTATACAAAGAATTGTAAGAACTAATAAGAGAATCATAGTATTTGAATTTTTCTGGGCTTACCATTTCAATAAAGAGCTCCTCAAAGGTATCAAAAATTTTCAAACCTAAGGGATAAAACTCATAAAAGGATTTAATCATAGAAAGGGTTTCCTCATATTTTAAAAAGTCAGGAAAATCCTCTCTGATTATCTGATAAAGAAGATAAATATTATCAGGAAAGGAAAGATCTTTAAAGTCCTTGAAAAAACTATTGAATATGTAATCAATCAGCTCATCCATTGAAAAAATTTTTGGAGGGTAAATAGCTTTTCTTATGCGCTCCTTAAAACATTTCATCATAAAGTATTTTGGTCTTTTGTTAGGGAAGACTATCAAGGTTGATGAATAATCCGTGGTGTTGTCTGCCTTATCAATTATATAATCTACAATCTTTTCTATCATATTTTCTCTGGGAGACAGTATTATTTCTTTCATACTTTTTTTCTCATAATTTGATTATTCTGTCCTTGGTAGATAAATAAATAAACCCTTCTATTTTTCTGTCAAAATAGAGTTCCTTTAGAAGTTCCATATATAGCTTTGTCTGATTTATTGCCTTCTGTTCATCGGGGAGAATACCAAATTTATATTCGATAACTGTTATTCTATCTGAATCTACAATTAATTTATCAATTCTGTGAAGATTTCCATCTAAATCAAGAATCTCCTTTTCTGTGTAAATCTCTCTTTTAGGTTGATATCTGAAATATTTTTCAAATCTATTTATCGTTTTCATTATTAGAGTTTTTATTTCTTCAGGGTCATAGTTTTGTTTAAATTCAAAATTAAGTTTTCTTATTCTTTCTTCAAGGTCTTTTTCAAAGAAATCTTTGTTTTCGATAAATAAAATAGAAGCCATTAATTTGTGAATGAATTCTCCCTTCTTTATTTCATAAATATTTACAGGTTCTTCTTCCAATGGATAATCAAAGAAGTTTTTATTTACAAAATGATTTACAAATATTTGTTGACTATTTTCCTGTTTGACTTTAGGAATCATACGGTAATATTCTTGCTCAATGGAATACTCTTGATTTTCATATAAACACTTAACTACTTGATTTTTTCTTGGACAGCTTTTACTTTTTGAATTTTCATCCTTCCTTTCACAGGACACTACTATGTATAAAACTTCTTTTGCCCTTGTTAAAGCAACATATAATTTGTTGAGATCATCAGTAAAATTTCTATTAAAAAATTTATCTTTTACTTTTTTTATTCTTTTCAGGTATTCATTTTGCAAAATTTTGTCATCAGGAAGCTTTAGGAAATCATTACCATCAAAAACAATTTTATCTATTTTAGTTGTATTAATATCCGTTAACAATATTACAGCAGGAAATTCTAATCCCTTTGCCTGATGAACAGTCATAAGAGTCATTGCATCTTTGCCAATAGGTTTACTTATATCCCAAAATCGTTCATCTTCATCCCCACTTGTTTCATAAAATTCAATAAATTTTTTCAATCCGCTTCCTTCTGCTTCAAACTTTAAAATAACCTCTAAAAATTTTATCAATGCCGATTCTTCATCAGGGAAATTGTCAAAAAGAGAAAACCGATTATAAACTTCTGTTAATAGATCATAAAGAGGTAAAAAACCTGTTTTCCTTAAGATATTGGAAAAATAATTTTTCCAGATATAAGGAAAGTGTTTTTGAAACTTTTTGTAATATGGTTGACCATCATAATTCAATTTTTTGTTGCAAGAAAGCAAAAAATTTTCAACTTTACTTTCCCAGTTTGTAAACTCCTTTGAAAAGACTTTTTTCGATATATCTCCAAGCAAAAAACTACTAAAAGAAAAATCATCAACAGGAGAATCAAGAAATTTGAGAAGAAAAACTAGTTCAGCAATAATCTTCCTTTTTCGTACATCAAGACTGCTATATGACAAGAAATCAAATCCTTCTTCATTAAGCCATGTACTTATGTTTGTTAGTGTTTCGTTTTTAAAGGCTAAAAGGGCAATGTCTGAATAAGAAAATCCCTGTTTTCTGATTTTCTTAATTAACTGGATAATTGTCTTCCTTTCCTTTTCCTCTTTTTCATCTTTATCACCCTTTTCATATTCAATTTTTTCAATTTTTACGCAACCGATTTCTTTTAAATCATCCTTTTCCTGCTGTTCACAATCACAGAGTCCTGAAAGAACAAGAGGGATAGCAAACTCAGAATTTGTAGGATCGTTATCTTCGACATAATATTCCCTGTCATCGGATATATTAATTAGATATTCGTTAAGTTCCTTTTTAAAAAAATTTTTTACAAAATTTAAAATTTTTCCACCAGAACGGTAGTTTTTTGATAAGTTAAGTATGTAATATTTGGGAACAGATTTAAAAGTTTGGGGGCTTTCTGCTTCTTTAATAAGTTCAGTCATTATTGTATAGTCAGCTCCTCTAAAACCATAGATAGCCTGCTTTGTATCGCCAACTATTAGAAGACTTCCACCCTCTGAAAGAGAGTTTTCAATTAGCATCTTCAAATTATTCCATTGCACAGGAGAGGTATCCTGAAACTCATCTATAAAATAATGATAGATTCTTTCACCGAGCTTAATATAAATTTCAGGGATTGAAAGCTCATCAAGCTTTGATTTTATTAGATTATTAACATCCTCAATAAATATCTTCTGTTGTCTCCTTTTAAGGGCTTCAAGATTTTCTGCAAAATAGAAAAAGACAATAAAATAGGGCAAGAAATATTTCTTACAGTAAATTGTTACATAATCAGCAACAGCTCTCTTTAGATTGCTCCAGGCTTCATCTATTTGAGGAGTACTTTTTTTTACAGGATTTTTGTTAAAAGTTCCTTTCATTACAGCATTAAAATCATCCTTCTTAAGTGATTCAATTATTCCTGGGATTTTACTATCTGATCTAAAACTGCCTCCACTGTCTTGAACTTTTTTTTCAAAATCTATCACTGCCCTTTTTAATTTTTCCTTTGCCTTATCAAAATCTCTAAGATATCCCTTAAATTTTTCAATATCTTCGTAAGATAAATTATAACCATTGATAGAAAGAAGATTATAAATATTTTTCAATTCATCAAAAATTTTTTCTCCAGGATTCCATATATAACTGGAGTCTACTGTTAGATTTTCTTCCATTTTATCTATAACTTCCATAATAAAGGAGGTCATTTCAGATTCATCTCTGAATAAATTTAAGAAATTTTCAAAGGCACTATAAAGGAAATTTTCATTTTTCATGAGAATATCAAAATCACCAAAATAACCAAATCTAATAGCTTCTGCTTTAAATATTTTTGTTAGAAAACTGTCAATTGTTCTAATCTGCAAATCAGAATAATTATCAAGAATTTTTTCTATTAAAATACCAGCCTTCTCTGTAATTGCCTCATCAGACAAATTAAGATGCCAAAACTCCTTTAAAGCATCTTCTTCTTTAAAATAAAGTTTTTTTTAACCAGTTCAGTATCTTTTCCTTTATTTCTATGGCAGCATTATTTGAAAAAGTAATGGCAAGAATATTCTTTAATTCATTGTGAATTATTTTTTCTGAAAGAAGAAATTCAACAAAAGTCTTTGTGAGAAAATAAGTTTTTCCACTTCCTGCTGAAGCTTTAACAATTGTAAAATTTGGAAAACTTTTTACTTCTTCTGAAAAGGCTTTTAATTCACCCATATCTAATTATACTAATTATACTAAACCCTATAAATCCTTTTTCAAAAATATGAATCTTGATGAAATTTTTGACTATTGTAGGCAAAAATTGCCTATTTTATTGACATACTTTTTGTCAACAAGATTAATAATTCCTAAGAAATTCCTTAAAATTATAAGACTTGTAGTATTAGCCAAGGAAATACTTCCCTGGCATGTAAATTGTTATTTCAAAATTATCAAAAAATTTATGGAGGTATTAGAATGAATATAAGACAGATATCAATAAACTTATCAAAAAATATGAACCGATTTATAGTTTTAAATATTCTTATGCTAATCGCCACATGGGCTATTTTTCTATATTTCAGTAAATATGAACAAAAAGAAGTGCTTGCAGGCATATTATTAGCAGGTTTAGGTCTAATTATTTCCAATTTCACCATTGCAAAAACATTAAAAAGAAAAATGGAAAAGATTATAAAACATTCCCTTGATCAGGTTGAAACCCAACTTTATTTCGATGAATTAACCTCAGTTTATAATCGAAAAGCAGGTATGAACAGACTTAACGAAGAAATAGCAAGAGCAAGAAGGAGCGGAAAACCTATCTGTGTTGCTATTCTTGACATAGATAATTTTAAAATTATAAATGATACATACGGTCATCTTGTAGGAGATAGAGTCTTAAGGCATGTAGCATTGCAGATTAAAAATTCTTTAAGAACCTGTGATATTGTAGCAAGATATGGAGGTGAAGAATTTCTTATAATTTTGCCTGATACCGATGAAATTAATGCTATCATGGCTTTAGATAGAGTCAAAATGAATGTCGCTAAAAAACCAATTAGAGTTGGACGGGAATATCTTTATATAACTGTTAGTATAGGCGTTAAGGAAATATCTTACAATGAACATCCTCTATCATCAATAGATAAAGCAGACAAAGCCCTTTATCAGGCAAAGAAAAATGGTAAAAATAAGATAGAAGTTTTCTTAAATTACGCTCACAACAAAAACTAAGCTACAGAAAAGGTCTCTATTTTATTTTTCCAAAACTCCTCTAATCGGATTTTTAAAGAGGAGAAGGATTGTAAATAGGGGTCTTTTTTTAAGAGTATTTCCGCTTCTTCTCTTGCAATTTGTAAAAGAGCTTTGTCTTTGATTAAATTAGCAGATTTTAAGTCCGGCATCCCTGATTGTTTAGTCCCAAAAAATTCTCCCGGTCCTCTTATATTCAAATCTTCTTCAGCAATTTTAAACCCATCATTAGAATTTACCATAGCTTTTAATCTCAATTTTGCCTCTTCTGTCATTTTATAAGGTATAAGAATGCATTTTGATAACCTTTGTCCTCTTCCGACTCTTCCTCTTAATTGATGAAGTTGGGCAAGTCCAAATCTTTCAGCATGAGTTATTATCATAAGTGTTGCATTTGGGACATCAACTCCTACTTCAATAACTGTAGTTGCAACAAGTATTTGTATATTACCTTTTCTAAATTCATTCATTATTTCTTCTCTTTGTTTTGGAGGGATTCTTCCATGAAGAAGTCCAATTTTATAATTAGGAAAAATCTTTTGAAGAGCTTCGTATCCCTGTGTAGCTGACTTTAAATCTAAAATTTCTGATTCCTCTATAAGAGGATAAACAACATAAACCTGTCCACCAGAATTTATTTCTTCCTCAATCATTTTATAAACAATTTTTTTATCCTTAGGTTCAACAACCTTTGTTAAAACCGGTTTTCTTCCAGCCGGAAGCTCGTCAATTATAGAATAGTCAAGATCTCCATAAACAGTAAGCGCTAATGTCCTTGGTATAGGAGTAGCTGTCATTACAAGAGTATGAGGATTTAAACCTTTTTTCTTAAGAATCGACCTTTGTAAAACACCAAATCTGTGCTGTTCATCAATTATTACAAGTCCAAGATTTTTAAACTGTACATCTTCTTGAATAAGAGCATGGGTACCAACAACTATATTTGCTACTCCAGATGATATTAAATTTGTATACTTATTGTAAGAAGATGTATGGATTACAATGTTTATTTTCAAACCTTTTAGAAGGGACAAAAGATTAAAATAATGTTGTTCTGCCAAAATCTCTGTTGGCGCCATTAAAGCAGATTGATATCCTGATTCAACTGCCCTCAGCATTGCAATCAATGCTACAACTGTTTTACCTGAACCCACATCTCCCTGAAGAAGTCTATTCATAGGCACTGTTTTTTCCATATCATTGAGTATTTCATTAATAACTCTGTTCTGTGCTTTTGTAAGCTTAAAGGGAAGATTTTTAATAAGTTTATCAATTAAGTTTCCGTCTCCCTTTATTGATATCCCCTTTTCTTTTAATCTTTCATTTTTTAACATCAGAATGCCAAGCTGTAAGAGAAATAATTCATCAAAGGCTATTCTTTTATGATATGGAGTTTTTTTCTCATTTAGCAGATTAATATCAGAATCATCGGGAGGAAAATGAATTTTATAAATTGCTTCATAAAGATTGGGTAAATTAAGTTTTTGTAATAAATTATCTGGCATGAAATCTTCTATGTAATTAAAGGAGTATTCTAATGCTGAATTAATAACTAATTGTATCTGTTTCTGAGATAGTCCTTCTGTAAGTCTGTATACAGGAACGATTTTTCTGTCCTGTTCCGTTTCAGAAAATTCTAAGATTTCAAATTCGGGATTAAGTATTTCGTATGATGTACCTGTATAATCTAACTGAACTTTACCAAATATTTTTATTTTTATTCTTTCTTTAAGAATTCGCTTGAGATAGTTTTGATTAAACCATTTTGCTCTTATAAATCCTGTTTTATCTGAAATTATTGCTTCTATGATTGTTAATCCTCTTTTAGTTTTAATCTCATTGATTTGTACGATAACACCTTCAATACTTACAAAATCACCTATACTTATTTCATAAATCTTTTTTTTGTTTCTACGGTCTTCATAATGTATAGGAAAATAATAAACAGCATCCTTTACTGTGTTTATTCCTAATTTTTGAAGAAGTAATAGTTTTTTAGGACCTACTCCTTTAAGATATCGTATAGGTAAGTCTAATCCTTTGTCTACAAGCATTTTAAATTTTTAAAATAGACGACTTCAATTTAAGTTTCTTTACGGAAACCTTCCTGAAGAGATTTGTCTGCCTCTTTAAGTTTTAATTGAGCATATTCAGATTCGCTTAAAACATCAATGTTCCAGCCTGTTAATTTTGAGGCTAATCTCACATTCTGCCCCTTTTTCCCAATTGCCAAAGAAAGCTGATCATTTTCCACTACTACTATTGCAGTTTTTTCTGATTCATTAATCCCAACCTTTAAAACAGTTGCAGGTGTCAAAGCCTTAGCAATAAATAAACTTGGATCTTCGCTATAGGGTATTATATCTATCCTCTCCCCTCTTAATTCTCTAACAACAGATTGAACTCTTGTTCCTTTCATACCCACACAAGCACCCACTGGATCTACAGATGGATCCTTTGAAAATACCGCTATTTTAGTTCTTTCTCCTGGATCCCTTGCAATGCTTTTTATTTGTACTATTCCGTCCTGAATTTCAGGCACTTCAAGATGAAATAATCCTATAACAAAATTAGGATGGGTTCTTGATATTTTTATAATTGGATCTTTAGCTGTTTGTCTAACTTCGTATATATAGGCTTTAATTATATCTCCCCTTTTTAAATTGTCCTGAGGGAGCATTTCTTTCTCAGGCAAAATTACTTCAGCTTTACCAACAAGAATATAGAAATTTCCCTTTTCTTTTCTTAAAACTGTTCCGCTTATGATACTGCCTACTTTATCTTTAAATTCTTCATATATTATAGAACGTTCAATATCTCTAATTTTTTGAAAAAGAACCTGCTTTGCAGTCTGTACAGCAATTCTTCCAAAATCTTGAATGGAAAGAGGAATTTCTACTGTATCTCCAATGCCTTTATCTACAAATTTTTGCTTAGCTTCTTCTATGGAAATTTCTGAAGAAGGATCATTAACTTCCTCAACAACCTTTTTAATCTCAAAAATTTTTATATCAAATATTTGGGGATCTATTTTTAATTTAATAGTTGACTTATTTCCATATTTTTTTCTAATAGCTGATATAAGAGCAGCCTCAAGCAGTTCTATTACTGCATCCTTGTTAATACCCTTTTCTCTCATTATTTGTTCTGTTAAAAGTTTTAACTCTTTTCCCATATCATTACCCTATATAAATTTGTGCTTTAAGAATTTTATTTAATGGAATAAATAAAAGTTCTCCCCTTTCAGATTTTTTTCTACCCTTTTTATCAGTCTCTTGAATTTCTATTCTCACCCAATCATCACCAACATCTATTATTTTACCAATAAAAAATGTTTTATCAGATATTTTCTCTTTTGTAGTTATTTTCACTTTTTTTCCTATGTTTCTTAAAAAATCTCTTTTTCCTTTTAAAGGTCTGTCTATACCTGGAGAAGATACCTGTAATATATAGGAACTTTTTATAGGATCTTCAATATCAAGTATTGCCTCCAAAGAACGAGAAAAATTTTCACAATCTTTTACAGTAACACCACCATTTTTATCAATAAAAACTGTAACTACCAATCCTTTCCCCCCAGGATGAACTTCTATGTCAATAACTTCAACTCCCTCGGTTTCGCTAACTTCAACTGCATAATTACTTATGATTTCTTTTAATTCTTTAATATTCAATTGATACCTCTATTCCATCAAAATAAAAGAGTGGGAGTACCCACTCTTTCAAAAAGTTTAACACTTTTAAAAACTTTAAAGCAACACCAGAATAAATCCGGTGTTGCTTTCATTATATCCTGCTAAATTATTTTTTCTCAGCAGGTTTTTCAGGAGCTTTTTCAGGAGCCTTTGGTGCTTCAGGAGCCTTTGGTGCCTCAGGAGCCTTTGGTGCCTCAGGTGCTGGTGCAGGTGCTGGTGCTGGTGCAGGTGCTGGTGCCTCAGGTTTCTTTGGCTCTTCAGCCTTCTTACATCCCAAAGCAAAGCTAAAGGATACCATAAGAATTAATGAAAGTACTAATGCCAATATTTTCTTCATCTTACGTATTCACCTCCTTTCAACTATGATTTTTTAATGTCAAAACCGAAATCCCTTTGACTTTTATTTTTTACCATTGAGTATATCTTTTTGTCAACCCTATTTTTTATCTATTTTACAACCACTCTATGTCCTGTAAGATTAATAATTAAAACTACTAATGCTATGATTACCAAAGCTAAAATTACAGCTAATCCAGCATCACCTGCAACCTTAATTTCATCAATTTTTAATGCCAGGTTATGTAAAGTTGTTTCATCGAGTTTTGAAAGCCTGTCCATAATTTCCTTTTCAGAGTATCCAAAATCTTTAAGTCTTTGCGAAACAATTTTCATTTCGAGAAATTTTTGAACTTTTTCCAAATCCTGTGCTTTTGTGTTAAGAGTTAATTCGGATGGGATAAAAGCAGCAGTAGCAGATTGAACCATTCCGATTACCAATATGGCTACAATTAGGTAAATTGATAAAAATTTCTTAAACATAAAGCACCTCCTATTTGGTTTTTAGGTTTTTAATTTTATCAAGAGTATTCTGATAATACTTAATTTTTTCTGTATTTTCCTTTTCAAGTTCTATTGCTTTTTTAACCAATTCTTCCGCTTCATCAAGATTTATGTTCTTTGTTAAATAAAGCCAAGCAAGGTTGTTGTAGGCATCGGCAAGTTTATTGTCTTTTTTAATCGCCTTTTTAAAGTTTACTTCAGCATCATCAAATTGGTTCTGCTTAAAATATAAGTTTCCGAGAAAAAGAAAGCCTCTTGCATCATATTTTGAAGCCTCTTTAAAATGTTTTATTGCTTCATCAATAAGTCCTTTTTTTTCATAACTTAATCCAAGTTGAAGATGTTCTTCAGGAGTAAGAGGATCCTTTAAAACTACTATTTGAGGCATACTGCATCCAGAAATAAAAATAAAGAAGAGAAAAATTATTGACAACTCTTTTTTAAACATTGAATAAATTATACCATAAAACTGTTAAAATTACATTATGCCTTATTTCGATGTATCTATTCCCCAAAAAGTTAAAGTGTTAACATACTATTTCGAAAAGGAGATTGATTTAACAGGTTATGCAGTAACAGTTCCATTAAAAAACAAATTAGTTGAAGGAATTGTAATAGATAAAAAAGATTATAAACCTGTTGAAGTTGAACAGATAAAAAAAATTGAATCTATTCTCGGAGAAGCCTATTCAAAAAGTTTTATCGATTTTTTGAAATGGATGAGTTTTTATTATCTCACAGAAACAGGAACTGTTCTTAGAGCAACCTTCTTTAATGAGATAATTTCCATTTTAAAAGGAAAAAGAGGAAAAAAATCTTCTTCTAAGCTACTAAATAAGAAAAAAATAAATTTATCCTTTGAAAGTATCCCAATAAATATCGAAACATTATCAAAAATAACAGACTTAGCTAAAGAATCTAAATATAAGACATTACTAATTCACACTCCAAATATCCTTTATGAAATAAAATTAATGATAGAAGCAGTAAAAGAGCTTTTACATCTTGAGGGAACTGTGCTGTTGATTTTTTCTGAAATCAGAGATGCTATATCATGCTTTGAATATTTTGAAAAGCATTTTAATGATAAAGCTGTATTAATTCATAGTGAAATGACAAAAACTGAATTAAAAAACTCCATAAAAAAAATAATATCTAATGAAGTAAAAATAATTGTTGGAACAAGATCTGCAATTTTTGTTCCTGTTAAAAAACTCTCTATGATTATGATTTCCCAAGAATCAAGTTGGCTTTATAAAGCTGAAGAATCTCCAAGATATCAAACAAGGGATTGCGCTGTAAAAAGAGGCTTTATTGAAAATTGTCCTGTAATTCTTTTTGACACAATACCTTCAGTAACTTCTTATTATAATGTTTTATCTGGAAAATTTAAATTTATTGATGATTTTAATCAACTTAAACATCCTGAAATAAAAATTTTAAGGCAACCTCGAAACAACCTTTTTCATCCTGATATTCTGCTTAATCTGAAACTTTTGGAAAAAGAAAAAGTACTTGTGATTTCTCCAAGAGCTGGATTTAGTCTTTTAAGATGTTCAGACTGTGGAGAAATAATTAAATGTGATAGATGTGGAAGTAGAATGATTTTTAATAAGAATAATTTAACCATTAGATGTAATCGCTGTAATTTAACTGTTAAAACCTTCGAATCTTGTCCCTACTGTGCCTCTTTAGACCTCTATCCATTAGGCATCGGTGTTGAAAGATTAAAAGAAGAACTTCAAAAAATTTTTTCCAAAAGAGATGTGGAAATAAAAGATTTTGATTTAGGACAAAATCAAATGCAGGGAATTTTTATTGGACAGGCAAGCAAGCTTAAAAAAACATATACGTCAATATTTAAAGGAGCTGTTTTTGTAGATTTTGATTTCTTCCTTACTATTCCTGATTACAGGGCAATTGAAAATGCCTTTGCTAAAGTTTTATCTATCAGCCATCTTATAAGGGAAGAAGGTATACTTTTTATTCAGACAGGAAAACCAGAAATGGATATTTTCAAATTTTTCCGTTCTTACAATTTTAAAGAACTCTACTTGACGGAACTTAAAAATCGTAGAGAAGCTAATTTCCCTCCCTTTGTTAGATTGGTTAAAATAAGTTTCCTTCTAAAAAAAACAACCTCAACAGATATAATTGAAGAGTTAAAAAGATTCTTAAAATCTAATATATCAGGAGAAATAATCGGTCCAGTTAAAGGAGAACAAACATATGAATTTGTGTTTATCCTTCGCTCAAAGGAAAAAAGAAGACTAATTGAAGATTTATCAAAAAATATTGATAAGCTTAAAGATTTCAAAGGAATTACTTATAAAATAGAAGTAGACCCTGTAAGTTTAAAAATCTAAAAAAAGTTTTGTTTTGTCTTTCCGAAATATTTTTCTTGCGAACTCAATATCCTGAGCTATTCTGTTTTTAAGTTCCTCTGAAGAAGTAAACTTTTTTTCATCTCTAAGTCTTTCAATAAAATGAACTCTTATGATTTTTCCAAGTAGGTCTTCTTTAAAATCAAGGATATGAACTTCGTAACTTAAATTTGTATTGCCAAATGTAGGATTTTTGCCAATATTTGCAACGCCTTTAAAAGTTAATCCATCTTTAATGGTCACTTTAACAGCATATACTCCTTCCTTTGGAATTATCTCCTGTTTTGGCAGTATATTTGCTGTGGGATATCCAAGAATTGATGAACCTCTGCCAGCTCCCTTTATCACTTCTCCATCTATGTGATAAGCTCTACCTAAAAAAAGGTTTGCCTCTTTAATGTTACCCTCCATAAGAGCATTTCTTACAGCAGTACTACTTAAAATTTTTCCTCTTTTTTTATATGCTTTAACTACTGTAACTTTAAATCCGTAAAATTCTGAAAGTTTTTTAAGCATTTCTCGATCTCCTCGTCTATTTTTGCCAAACCTGTAATCATATCCAACTATAATCCATTTTGCATTAAATTTATCTAAAAGTATTTTGCTCACAAAATCTTCTGCCTCTATTTGAGCAAATTCCAATGTAAAGGGTATGCAAATTGTAATATCTATTCCACACTTCTCAATTAATTTTATTTTATCTTCTACTGTTGTTATAAGTTTTAATGGATGCTCTTTAAAAAGTACTTTTATTGGATGAGGATTAAAGGTAACAACAATACTTTTACCACTAATTTGCTTTGCCTTTCTCTTTACAAAATCAAAAAGTTTTTGATGTCCAAGATGAACGCCATCAAAATTACCTATTGTAATAACTGTATTAGCATGCTCAATTTTTTTAACTTCCCTAATTACCTGCATATTTTCTCTCCAAAGTGATGAGTTTTTGAAATATTGCCTCAACCTGTACGGAAGTTTCCTCAATACTTCCAGAATTATCTATTATATAATCTGACTTTGATTTTTTCATCTCTATTGGAAACTGACATTTAAGTCTGCGTGATACCTCTTCTTCAGAAATTCCCTTTTGTTTGAGTCTTTCAACTGCGATTTTCTCTGGTGTATAGACTGTAATTATTATATCAAATTTGTTTTGATAACCTCTTTCAAAAATAATTGGAGCCTCAACAACTACAATTAGAGGTTCTCCTCTCTTAGGAATGTTCTTTATTAAATCATCAATTTTTTCAAAAACCCTTGGATGAAGAATATTTTCAAGATATATTCGCATAAGAGGATTATCAAAAACTACTTTTGCTATGTATTTTTTGTCTAACTTACCATTTACTAAAACTTCTTCTCCAAATAATCTCTTGATTTCTTCGATTATTTCTTTCTTTTCAAGAAGTTCTTCTACAATTTTGTCTGTGTTTATAACATAAGCACCAAGTTTATGAAAAATTTCTGCCACTGTGCTTTTACCCATTCCGTAGTTTCCTGTAAGCCCCACTTTAATCATTTTTAAGCATCTCCTTTAATTCTCTAAGTTTTTTCAGAGCTTTTTGGGGAGATAAATTTTCTATATCAATTTTTGCTAACTCTACTAAAATAGGGTCTCCCTGAAAGAAAAGATCAAGTTGTCTTGCCAGTGGCTTAAAGGTTTGAAATTCTCTTTTTTCCAATCTCTGCAAAATCTCTCTTGCTCTGCATAATATTTCCTGTGGTAGCCCTGCAAGTCTTGCCACTTGAATACCATAACTCTTGTCAGTTCCTCCCTTTTCTATTTTTCTTAAAAAATTATTTCATCGCCCCATTCTTTAACAACAACTGTATAATTTTTAACACATTCTATATTAAAAGCAAGTTCGGTCAGTTCATGATAGTGAGTAGCAAAAAGAGTTCTTGCTTTAATTTTTTCAGCGATATATTCTACAACAGCCCAAGCAATACTTATTCCGTCAAAAGTGCTTGTACCTCTACCTACTTCATCAAGTATTATGAAACTTTTTGATGTAGCATTATTAAGAATATTTGCTGTCTCTATCATTTCAACCATAAAGGTGCTCTGTCCCTTTGATAGATAATCAGAAGCTCCTATACGAGTAAAAATTCTGTCTACTATTCCTATTTTTGCTTTAGTTGCAGGGACAAAAGAACCAATCTGAGCCATCAATACAATGAGAGCATTCTGCCTCAGATATGTAGATTTTCCTGCCATGTTTGGACCTGTAAGGATTATAATTTTTTGTTCTTCTGAACCTATTAAAAGATCATTGGGGATAAATCTCTGTTCAGGAAGTCTGCCCAATTGAATAAGTCTTTCTATAACTGGATGTCTTCCATCATGTATTTCTATTATTTCATCTTCACATATCTCAGGTCTTACATAATTATTTTTTGATGCTACTGAGGCAAGGCTACATAAAAAATCCAGATAACCTAATGTATTAGCATTTTGAAGTATAAAGTCTGTGTAGGGATTTATTTTATTTATCAATTCTATATAAAGTTCTTGTTCAAGGGCTTTTAGTTTTTCCTCAGCTCCGATAATTTTCGATTCAAGCTCTTTAAGTTCCTCTGTTATAAATCTTTCAGCATTAGCGAGGGTTTGTTTCCTTATATAATAAGAGGGGACAAGATGTAAATTAGGCTTTGTTACCTCAATATAGTATCCAAAAACTCTATTAAATCCTATTTTAAGCGAATTTATTCCTGTTTTTTTCCTTTCTTCTAATTCAATATTCAAAATATATTTTTTACTTTCATGAGCTAAAATTCTCAGTTCATCAATAATTGCATTATAACCTTTCTTAAAAATTGATCCTTCTGTTACAGTATGAGGTGGATTTTCAACAAGGGCATTTTCAATAAGATTTACCATCTCATTTAGTTCAAAGAGTTTATCAAAGAGTTCTTTAATTTCTAATAATTCAGCCTTTGCAAGGCTTGATTTTATATTAGGTATCTTTTTTAAACCTTCTTTTAATGCTTTCAGTTCCTTTGGAGAAATACTTCCTGACTTAATTTTAAGGGCAAGTCTTTCTATATCAGGAAAA
>NZ_MAVV01000014.1 GCF_001707915.1 Thermodesulfovibrio sp. N1
TTTTTTTGGTGAAAGCTTTTGCAATCTCCTTTTTATCCTGTTCCACCTTAAAAATCCTGATGTTTATGTAAATAATGTCCAACATTTTTTTATTGCTGTACAGTGAAAAAAATCTTTAAAATGGGAAAATACATATAATTCCTTATAATAAACAGGAAAATACTTCTTAAGTAATTCATAAATATCAGAGGTGATGGAAAACAAAAATCTGTTGCACCAAACTCCTTTACTGTTATGTTTGTTAATCCTTCTTTTAGTCTTTCATGTTTTGGCTTTATAAGACCCTGCGGAGTTATCTTGCCAAGATATTTCTCTGTTACTTTTCTTGCCCTTCCTTTCTTTCTATCCCATATGGACTTTATTTTGTATAAATAATAATTGCTCCCAATCTGGATAATCTGTGTGCCAGATGTTTTATGCTTTTTTACCCATTCTGGTAATTCTTTTTTGTCAATATAGTAGGAAAATATACAATTTATCAATTTGATAATAAATTTTACTTGTGTCTATTACTTAATTTAGGCGGTGTTAAGGATTAATATACGATGACAGAAAAAGGGAACAGAATGACACATTAATTAATAAATGTTAAAATTATACAGAACCTTTTCAGAGGGGAAGATAAAAAATGAAAAAGAAAATTCTTTACATATCAGTTGGTTTAATATTAGTTTTTATAATCCTATGGTTTACACTCTCTCAAAATAAACAACCAATAAAAATTGGACTTTCTGTAACTCTTACAGGAGTATATCCAGACTTAGGAAGGGAAATAAGAGATGGTGCTTTACTTGCCGTTGAACTCATAAATGAAGAAGGAGGAATAAAGGAAAAACCCTTAAAATTGATTATCAAAGATAACAAATATAATATTGAACAGGCAAAGAAAAACTATAGCGAACTTGTAAATGAAGGAGTAATTGCAGTAATCGGTCCTGCAACAAGTACAACAGCAAAAGCTCTTTTGCCACTCATAAATGAAAAAAAGATTTTAACAATTGCACCAACCCCTACATCAACTGAACTTGCAGGTTTAGATGATTACATGATTAGATTAAGACCTACAAATAAAGATGATGCTGAAGTATTAGCAAAATATGTTAAAGAAAAAATAAATCCTAAAAAAATTGTCATAGTATATGATACACTAAATCCAATATATACCATAGATTTTGCACAAAATTTTATGCAAAATTTTGGCAAAGATGTGAAATTTTTTCTTATCCCATTTAAGGAAGGTTGGACCGATATAAAAGAACTATCAAAGAAAATCTTAAGTTATTCACCAGATACTGTTTTATTAATTACAGAGGTTTACAATACTGCATTAATTGCTCAAAACTTAAGAATTTTAAATCCAGATATAATACTTCTTTCTTCGCCTTGGGCAAAATTTCAGAGACTTATAGATAATGGTGGAAAAAGAATTGAAGGACTTTTAAGCATTGAAACCTTTGATGAAGAATATAAAGGAGAACTCTATCAAAAATTTAAAAAGAGATTCATTGAAAGATTTGGATACGAACCAGAGATGGGAGCAGTTGTAGGTTTTGAATCAGTAATGATAATAAAGCAGGCAGTTGAAAGTGGTGCAACAAGGGAAAAAATGAAAGAGCTAATAATAAAAACTGGTAGGTTCCAAGGTTTACAGGGAGAGATTGTTATTGACAAATTTGGTGACAGAGTTATAAAACCTTTTGTTGTAAAAGTTGAAAAGGGAAAATGGGTAAGGGTTCAGGAATGAAAAAGACATTTCACTTATATATTCTTGGAGCATTAATTTCCCTCTCTCTCATAATAGTATTATTAACCAATGCAGGTTTTCATATTTTTTCAAAAAAACATATTGAACAGGAAAAAAAACAAGATTATGAAACCTACATAAATCTTTTTTCCTTTTATCTTGAAAGGGCAATTTCAGAAAGATACAGAGATTTAGAAGCAATTGCAGGGTTTTTGTCTGCTGAAAATTATAATCGTGAAAAAGTCGAACTTTTACTTTCTCAGAGACCATCAATAAAGCATCTTATTGTTGTTGATAAAGAAGGAGTAGTCAAAGATATTTTTCCAAAAAGACAGGAAATGATAGGTATAGATTTATCATATTCTCCGATTTTTCAAAATGCTAGTAAATCACAATTTTTTGGTCCCCATGTTTTATTAATTGACAAAGAATCTTATTATGTAATGTCAAAACTTACATCAGACAAAATTGTATTAGCCTTTTTAAATGTTCCAGGGATAAATTCTGTTTTAGAAATACTTAAAAATCAAGGAATGTATGCCTTTGTTGTAAATAAAAAGGGAACAGTACTTTTTCATATTAATGAAAAAGTAGTAAATGAAGGGACAAACTGGTCAGATTTAGATTTTGTAAAAAAGGGAATCTCTGGTGTAGCAGAATTAATCGAAGGAAAGATTGACGGAGAAAGATATATATTTAAAGCAGAAAAGATTCCCACATTAGATGGAATAATTTTCATAGGAATGCCCTATTATAGTGCATTCTCTGTAATTTATGGTTTAAGAGAAAATATGATTCTTATTTTATTAGTTTCTTTATTTCTTTCCATTGCAATAAGCTTAATACTATCAAGGGAATTATCAAAACCCATAAAGGAAATATTAAAGATGATTAAAAAAATACAAGAGGGACAATTTAATGTTTCTCCCTATAAATCGGGATTAGACGAATTAGATACAGTCTCTTATAATCTTTCTCAGATGGCAAAAAGCATATATGACAGAGAAATGAGACTTCAAAAAATATTTGATTCTTCCATTGATACAATAGTTCTTTCTACTACAGAAGGTGATATTCTTGATATAAATGAAGCAGGATTAAAAATGTTTGGATACGAAAATAAAGAAGAAATATTAAAAATAAAAGCCTGGCAGATTTATCACGATATCGGTCAGCGATTAGAAATTTTAAAGGAATTAGAATTAAAGGGTTATGTTAAAGATTTTGAAGTTACCTTTAAAAGAAAAAATGGTGAACCCTTTTATGCTCTTTTATCATCTTCAGTTGTTCGAGATGAAAAAGAAGGAATTCTTTTTATTGTTTCATCAATAAAGGATATAACAGAAAAAAGAAAACTTCAGGAACAACTCTTTCAAGCCCAAAAAATGGAAAGTATTGGAAGACTTACAGGCTCTATTGCCCACGACTTTAACAACATTCTGTCAGTAATCTCAGGAAGCAATCAACTTATTCAGATGATTACAAAGGATAATCCCCAGATACAAAGACATACAGAAAATATATCAAAGGGTGTTGAAAGAGCAAAGGATTTTATAAGAAAACTCCTTGTTTTTACGAAAAGTCAACCAATGGAATTTAAAGTCTATGACATTAACGAACTTCTTAAGGAGGAAATTAAACTTTTAACGCCCACATTAAGGGAGGACATTTCTTTTGAATTTGAACTCTTTGATAAACCCTTATCAGTAAGCCTTGACAGAACCCAATTTACCCAGATTTTACTTAACTTAACAGTTAATGCAATAGATGCAATGCCTTATGGTGGGATGATAAAAATTGTAGTTGAACACAAGAAATTTGATGCTGATGCAAAAAGAGTATATCCTTTCGCAAAGATAGGAGATTATGCATGTATAAGTTTTACTGACACAGGTAAAGGAATACCAAAGGATATTATAGATAAGATTTTTGATCCCTTTTTTACAACAAAAACAGAAGGCACTGGTTTAGGACTTTCAACTGTATATTCAATAATTCATCAACATAAAGGATTTATAAATGTTTACAGTGAAGAAGGAAAAGGAACGACTTTCAGAATATATTTACCTCTTATGGAAAGGGAGGAAAAATTATTTGAAGAAAAGGATGAGGATATATCAGTTGAGATAAAAAGTATTCTTCTTGTTGAGGATAACAATGAAGTTAGAGCTGTTGTTGAGGAAATGTTAAAGAGCATAGAATTAAATGTTGTTTCTTTCTCAAATGGATTTGAAGCATTAGAAAAGTTTAAAAAAATAAAAGACGAAATTGACCTGTGCCTTTTTGATGTTGTAATGCCTTCAATTGGAGGAGCAGAACTTTATAAAAAGTTTAAGAAAATAAAACCTGACGTAAAAGTCCTATTTATGACAGGTTATGCAAACAATGTTGCCCAGATAAATGCCTTGATTAAAGAAGGTATGAAAATAATAAACAAACCCTTCACAATATCTGAATTTAAAAAGAAAATATCTGAGATTAAGTAAACAAATCAGGCGATACTTTATTTTATGCTTTTAGCATTATGTTAAAATAAACTAATGTTTGATTTCATAGAAGGTAAGGTTGTTTCTGTTAAGCCTGATAGAGTTGTAATTCAGGTTGGAGGATTAGGATTTTCAGTTAAGGTACCCATTAGAGTTTCTCAGGACATTAATAAAGATAAGGATATTCTTCTTTATACTTCTTTAAATTTAAAAGAAGACTCCATTGAACTTTATGGTTTTTTAGAAAGCCATGAAAGAGAGCTTTTTGAAGAATTAATTAAAATCTCTGGAGTAGGTGTAAGAATGGCAATGAATATTATTTCTACCTATGATAGAAAAACTTTACAGGAAATAATTGATAAGGAAGATATTAAATCTTTAAGTAAAGTGCCTGGAATTGGTAAAAAGACAGCTCAAAGAATTCTCCTTGAATTAAAAGGTGTATTACCATCCCTTGTTTATGAAAAGGATCAGATTTACGAGGATATTTTGTCTGCTTTAGTAAACTTAGGGTATAAAAAAACTGAGGCAAAGGAGGTTTTAGATAAGATTTACAGTAAAGATAAAAATGAAGGAACGATTATAAAAGAATGCTTAGCAGTACTTGCAGGTAAACATGGAGAATAACGAACTTTTAGATATTACTCTAAGGCCTAAGACATTAAAAGAATTTATAGGGCAAAAAAAATAAAGGAAAATATTGAAGTTTTCATAAAAGCAGCCCTTTTAAGAGGAGAACCCCTTGATCATGTCCTTTTTTGTGGTCCTCCTGGACTTGGGAAAACCACTCTTGCAACTGTTATAGCCAATGAACTTGGTGTTAATATTAAAAGCACTTCTGGTCCGGTTCTTGAAAGAGCTGGGGATGTTGCGGCGATTCTTACAAATCTTTCTGACAGAGATATTCTATTTATTGATGAAATTCACAGACTCCCAAGAATGGTTGAAGAGATTTTGTATCCTGCAATGGAAGATTTTAATCTTGACATTATTGTAGGACAAGGACCTTCTGCTCGCTCAATAAAAATTAATCTTCCAAGATTCACACTAATTGGTGCCACTACAAGAACAGGTTTAATCACTTCACCTTTAAGAGATCGTTTCGGAGTTGTCTTTAGACTTGAATTTTATGCTCCTGAGGAGCTTAAAGAAATTGTAAAAAGGTCAGCAAGAATCTTAGGAATTCCAATAGAAGAAGATGCTGCTTCAGAGATTGCTCGAAGGTCTCGTGGTACTCCAAGAGTGGCAAACAGATTACTTAAAAGAATCAGGGATTTTGCTCAAGTTAAAAATAAAGAAACCATTGATTTATTTATAGCAAAAGAAGCACTCCATGCAATGGATGTTGATGACTATGGGTTAGATGATATGGATAGAAAAATTCTTCTTACAATAATTGAAAAATTCAATGGTGGACCAGCTGGAATAGAATCTATTGCAGCCTCTTTAAGAGAAGATAAAGATACAATTGAAGATGTCTATGAACCCTATTTAATGCAAGAAGGATTTATTGAAAGAACTGCAAGAGGCAGGGTTGCTACCCGATTAGCCTATGAAGTATTGAAAAAAAGAATACCAGAAAGGTTATTTTAAACATGGAAATTTTACTTCACTCTTGTTGCAGTAATTGTGCTATTTATCCTCTTGAATCTCTGAAAGATAAAGGATTTAAAATTACTCTTTATTGGTATAATCCCAATATTCATCCCTATACAGAATATATGATGAGGCTTGATTCTTTAAAAAAACTTGAAAAACTCTGGAATCTCTCTGTTATTTATGATGAAGATTACAGAGATTTTTATAAGTTTATTCGTATGGTTTCAGGAAGAGAAAAAGAAAGATGTCTAATTTGCTATAAATTGAGACTTGAAAAAACAGCAAAAAAAGCAAAAGAAACAGGAATTAAAAATTTTACAACAACTCTTTTGGTAAGTCCCTATCAAAAGTTTGATAAAATAATAGAAATTGGTAAAGAAGTTGGAGAAGCCTTTGGGGTTAATTTCTATGCAGAGGATTTTAGAAAAGGGTTTTCAAAGGCAATGCAATTAAGTAAAGTACTTGAACTATACAAACAGCGATATTGTGGTTGTATTTATTCAGAAGCGGAGAGATATTTAAAGGTGATTAACTATGAATGAGATTGGTAAATTTTTAATTCTAATTGGAGCAGTAACAGTATTGCTCGGATTGCTCCTTATGGTTATTGGGAAAATTCCTTTAATTGGAAGGCTTCCTGGTGATATTGTAATTGAAAAGAGAAATTTCGTACTTTATCTGCCTATAGGTACTTCAATACTTTTAAGCATTCTATTTAGTTTAATCTTTTACTTTTTGAGCAAGCGATGAATTTTTTAAGTCTAATTTTTATATTATCATTGATATTGATTTTTTCTAATGGAGCCTATACAGCAGAAAAAAATGATATTTCCTTTATTCGTGTTCTTCTTGGAGAGAGAAGACCTTCCTCAACAGATTTAGAAAAAGTAAAAAAAGTTTCTGCAAAAGCATTTGTAAAGGGATCAAAATATGAAGGGCAAATTGAACTATGGAAGGACAATGATGGATACTATCTTATAAATGTTGTTGAACTTGAAGATTATGTAAAGGGGGTAGTTGCATCAGAAGTAGGAGTGAATTGGCCTAAAGAGGCATTAAAAGCCCAGGCTGTTTTAGCAAGAACATATGCTTTAGCTCACATAATACGAAACAGAAACAAAAGTTTTTATGATGTAACTTCTTCTGTGTTCCATCAGGTTTATAAAGGAGAAGAAACAACAGAAGAAGTAGAAAATGCAGTTAATGAAACAAAAGGTCAAATTCTCACTTACAATGGTGAACCAATTATGGCTTTTTATCATGCCTGCAGCGTAGGACAAACTGAAGATCCAAAGGAGGTTTTCGGAAGAGAATACCCCTACCTTAAGCCTGTTGAAGTACCCTCTACTCCATCACCATATACATTATGGGAGAAAAAAATACCTTTTGAAATCCTTGCAAAAGCCTTATCAATGAACAATATAAATAATGTTAAAATTCTAAGTTATACATCAACAGGAAGAGTGAAAGAATTAGAATTCACAAATGGAAAGAATAAAAAAGTAATAAAAGCAACAGAATTAAGAAGACTTCTTCAATGGACTACTCTTCCAAGTACTAAAATAAATTCTATAAAAATCGAAGAAGATGGGATAGTATTCGAAGGATGCGGATTTGGTCATGGAGTTGGAATGTGTCAATGGTGTGCTTTTCAGATGGCACAGGAAGGAAACAATTACAAAGAAATACTTCAATATTTTTACCCGAACACAGAAATATCTCAAATCAATGAAAATAATTGAACTTGATTATCCACTACCAGCAGATTTAATTGCTCAGAAACCTCTTGAGCAAAGAGATCAATCAAGACTTCTTGTTCTTCATAAAGATTCTGGGGAAATAGAACATAAAATTTTTTCAGAAATTGTTGAATATTTTCATGAGGAAGACATAATTATCATCAATAACACAAAAGTTATTCCCGCTCGACTTATTGCTACAAAACCAACAGGAGGGAAAATAGAGATTCTTCTTATCAGGCAAAAAGAAGCTTCATCTCACTATGTAGTATGGGAAGTAATAAAAAAGGGAGAATATGAAGGTGAAATTTTTATCGATGAAATTAGCGCTGAACTAAGAAAATCAGAGGGATGGCAGATTGTTTTCAAAAATATGAATGCTGAAGATGTGCAAAATCTTATAAATGAAAAAGGATTTATGCCTTTACCTCCCTATATTAAAAGAAAGCCCGATCAATCTGACAAACAACACTATCAGACCGTTTATGCAAAGAAGAGTGGTTCTATTGCAGCACCTACAGCAGGATTACATTTTACAAAGGAACTACTCGAAAAAATTGTAAACAAAGGAGTAAAACTGCTTGAGATAACCCTTCATGTTGGAGTCGGAACTTTTAAGCCAATAAAAGTTGAGAATTTAAAGGAACATAAAATGGATTCTGAATATTTTGAAATAGAAAAAACCGTGATAGAAGAAATTTATTCAGCTAAAAAGAAAGGTAAAAGGATTTTTTCTGTTGGTACCACCACAACAAGAGCACTGGAAGGTTATGCTTCTCAGATATACGAAGATATGGGTTCGGATAATGAAAAAATAAAAGGTAATACAGATATTTTTATTTATCCTGGATATAAATTTAAAATTATAGATGCATTAATTACAAACTTTCATTTACCAAAATCAACTCCTCTTGCTCTGGTTTCTGCCTTATGTGATATTGAAAAAGTTAAAAAAGCTTACATGGAAGCCATAGAAAAAAGGTATAGATTTTTTTCCTATGGTGATGCTATGTTAATCATATGAAACAAAAAGGTGAGGAACTTTTAGTAATGAACAAAAAAATATTTTTTGCAATTTTATTAGGTATTGCATTAATTGGAATAGCAATTGGTTATACTCTGGGATATATTACAGCTCCTATAAAAGAAGTATATATCCAAAAAACTGAAGACTCAGAAAAAACAGTTCTATCAACACCTGTTGGGACAGCCTTCGCAAATAAAAATGAAACTTCTCAACCAAAAACTGAAGATAATGTAGAAAAACCTCCTCAAAAGGATGAAAAAAATATACCTACACCAAAGATAGAAGTAGCAGAAAAGCAACAACAGGAAAAGAAATCAGAAAACATGGAAACTAAAACACAAATACAAGCTTTAGAACAAAGAGAAAAACATGAAGTTTTAAAAAAATCTTTTACAACAGCTAAATCTAAAACTATTAAAAAATCAACTTATACAATTCAAGTAGGAGCTTTTTCAGAAATGACAAATGTTTATAATTTAAAAGAAAGATTGAAAAAAGCAGGATATGACAGTTTTCTGGTTAAAGAGGATTTATATAAAGTCAGAATAGGGAAATATGAGAGGTTCTCAATGGCAAAGAAAATATCTCAGGAATTGCATGCCAAAGGATTTGAAAATTTTATAATTAAAAGCTCTACTAAAGGAGGAAAGTCATAGCCCGCATAATAGAACTTAATGAAGAAAAAGAATATCCCTTCATGCATGGAGGGTTAGATAAAATATTTAAACTCATTGAGGATGCATTAAATGTAACTTTAAGTGTAAGAGGGAACAAACTTATTATTCAAGGAGAAAGTGAAGAAGACATAGAAAAAGCTGAAAAAATAATTGAAGATATAAGAACAATAAATCGTGAGGGTTATATAATCAAGCCTGAAGATATTATGCATTCACTTCAGGGACTTAAGGAAGGTAAACCTGTTTCAATCGTTGGACTATTTAAGGGTGGAATACCAATACCTTCTAAGAAAAGAGTAATTATCCCAAAAACAGAAACACAAAAGCAATATATGGAGGCAATGCTAAAGTATGATATAGTTTTTGGAATTGGACCAGCAGGTACAGGTAAAACCTATCTTGCCATGGCAATGGCAATTCATTTTTTGCTTAATAGAGTTGTCTCAAGGATAGTGCTTGTGAGGCCAGCAGTAGAAGCAGGAGAAAAATTAGGATTTCTTCCAGGAGCAATTGAAGAAAAGGTAAGTCCCTATTTAAGGCCTCTTTATGATGCTTTATATGACATGCTTGACCTTGATAGAGCCTCAAAACTCATTGAGAAGGGAGCAATTGAAATAGCACCGCTTGCCTTTATGAGGGGTAGAACTCTTAATGACGCTTTTATAATTCTTGATGAAGCCCAGAATACAACAACAGAACAGATGAAGATGTATCTTACAAGACTTGGTTTTGGCTCAAAAACTGTGATAACTGGAGATATTACCCAAATAGACCTTCCACCTCAGAAAGTATCAGGTTTAGTAGAAGCATTAAAAATTCTTAAAGATATTGAAGGAATAAAGATTATATATTTTACTGAAAAGGATGTTGTAAGACATAGACTTGTTCAGGAAATAATAAGAGCCTATGAAAAACATGAAAGATACACCTCAACTTAAACCCCTTAATCCAAACAGGACATATTTAAGAAAATTCATAGAACGTTTCAGAAAAAAACAGAAGACAACTCCTATAGACAAATTTATTGAAAGGCCAATGCTTTATTCAATTATTGTTTTATCTTTTTTAATCTCTCTATTGCTTCATGATTATAAATCAGGAATTTTTTCATTCTTAGGCATCAATGTTTTGATTTTCATTCTCTTTGTTTTTTTCTACAGAGATTTAAAAAGATATAAACCTGCCTATTTGAAAAAGAAAAAGATGCTTCTGCTTCTTGGAAGCATGATTATTTTTAATTTAATTATTATCAGATTATTCGAACATTTATTTTCTGTTTTTTCTAAAGGATTAGAAATTGACAATCCTCTAATCCATTATTTTGGAATTCCCTTTGCAATTGGTGCTGTAATGATCGTCATGATTTTTGACTTTCATACAGCTATCATATTTTCTCTTATTTTAAGCCTTATGATAGGGATATGGATAGAAATTTCTCTATTTCCTATATATGTTTTTATTACATGTCTTATTGGAGCTTTCAGTTTATTAAAAGTAAAGAAAAGAACAGACATAATAACTGCAGGAGCCTATATTACTTTATTGACTCTTATTAGCTCCCTTTCAATTTTGTTTATTACAGAAAGTATCTCTTTGAATTCAATTTACTTTTTGATGATTTTTTCTGTAATTAATGGCTTTTCAGTCTCTGCCTTATGTTTTTTATTTTTGCCTGTCATAGAAAAGTTCTTTAAGATAGCCACTCCACTTAGTCTTATAGAATTATTAGATATTGACCATCCTCTTATGAAAAAATTATCATTGGAAGCTCCTGGAACCTATCATCACAGCATGATTGTAAGTAGTCTTGCTGAATCTGCTGCAGAAGTTGTTGGAGTAAATCCTCTGCTTGCAAAAGTAGCATCTTATTATCATGATATAGGTAAAATACGAATGCCAGAGTATTTTGTAGAAAATCAAACAGGATGCATTAGTAAACATGAAAAACTAAATCCCCATTTAAGCAGTATGATTATTATTTCCCATGTTAAAGACGGAGTTGAACTTGCCAATGAATTTGGACTTCCAGAGATAATTAAAGATGTTATTCAACAACATCATGGAACAGCATTGATTACATACTTTTATCAGAAAGCTCTAAAAGAATCGGAAACTCCGCCCACTGAACAGGATTATCGTTACCCCGGACCTAAACCCCAAACAAAGCTTGCAGCTACAGTGATGCTTGCAGATGCTATAGAGGCTTCAGCACGAACCCTTGATGACCCAACCCCTGCAAGAATTTCAAATTTAATAGACAAAATAATTAAAAATATCTTTCTTGATGGACAGCTTGATGATTGCGAAATAACATTAAAAGATTTAACAGAGATAAAAAAGAGATTTGAATATGTACTAACTGGAATCTTCCACAGACGAATTCCCTATCCAGAAATAGAAAGAAAAACCCAAAAAGAATGAAATTACAAGTAGAGATAGCGAATAGACAAAGAAAGATAAAAGTTTCATTAAAAAGGTTATCTAAAATTGTCAGAAAAATAATTTTAATCTTAAAGGAAACCGGACAATTAAAAAAATGTAATATTGAAAATTTTGATGTTTTAACAATATCTGTTGTTCTGATTGGAAGCAAAAAAATGAAGGAGACAAATTACAAATACAGAGGCAAAAAAAGTACAACCGATGTTTTATCTTTTCCTTATTTAGAAACAGACAATAATCTCAAAGAAATTTATCTTGGTGAAATACTTATAGATCCATTGCAGGCAAAAATTCAGGCAAAACATTATAGAGTATCCCTCTGGCAGGAACTTACTCGACTTTTGATTCATGGAATACTTCACCTCATGGGTTATGACCATGAAGTAACTGCCTATGAAGCAAAAAAAATGCATAGAATGGAGGAAAAAATTTTAAATCTTTTAAAAAACCTAATTCTTCAGGTGTTCCAATTTTTCCTAAAGTTCCAGCCATGAAATAAATATTATTTTTTACTAATCTCCATGATAATTCTTAAAAATTTTTTGAACAAAATTGAGAGTAAACCTTACTTATAAGGAAGAAAATAAAAGAAGGGAGGTGAATATTGGCAATAACAGTTTTATTCCAGCGGGTTTTGATGGACAAGTTCAACATGATATTATTGAATAAGGCTCTACAATAGGTTATGAAAATCTTGAAAAAATTTACTGTTAAAAGAAGAGAATTTAATTAAAAGTAAAATGAAAAATTAGGAGGATAAGATGAGAAAATCATTTTTATATGTTAGTTTTTTAAGTTTGACCTTAGCTTTATTTATGTTTTCAATAGCAATAGCAGAAACACAGATTCCTCAACCAAAAGATACCCTTAAATCTCCAGTTGATACTGATAAGTTAAAACAAGTTAAACCGTTGCCAAAATGTCCTGATCCTGCGGTAGAGAAAATTGATTTTACCATTATTTCAAAGACAAGTCAGTTCTCAGGAAAGGTAAGAATTACAGGAGTAGTTAAGAATGCTGGATTAGCACCATACATTTCTGGAGCGAATCAACAGGCAGTCTATCTTTATGAAATTCCAATGGGTGGGACTGCACGCCTTGTGGCTCAGAAAAAGTTTCAGAATTTAAATCCGGGTCAGCAAGTTATAATTACATACGAACGTAACTGGAATGCTTCATCTCCTGCAGAAGGAGAATTCCCTCCTTCCTACAAAGTAATAATTGCCTATGACCCTGATATAAGACTTGATGGCAACCCACAGAATGATGATTGCAATGTTAATAACAATCAAAAGGAAAGAAGTGGAACTGATATAAATGCCCTTTTTAGATAATAAAAAAATTCCTGCTGGAAGACCTATTCTTCCAGTAGGAAGAAAAATTAAAAACAAGAAAGAGGTTTAAAATGAAAATTTATTTTAAAATTATGTTCATAGTTTTGTTAGTTTTAACATTTTTGGGTTTTGCTCTGGCAGAGGAAAAACTCACGATTAAGCCTGGAGAAAATGAAAAACTTACCGTTAAACCAATTAAATGCTGTATTTCAGGTAAGTATGAGGGTATAAGTAAGGATTCACCAAACTGTCCCTATGGACCAAAAACAGAAAAGTTCACCATGGCAATCAAGCAAACAGATTGTGGTTCAGCGGTTTACGGTGAGGTGATAGAGAGTTCAACAGGATCAGTTAAGGCAAAATTTGAAGGAACAGTAACACCTATACCAAGAAGTAATTGTTGTAGCCTAATAGGTAAAGCAAAAGGAGTGCCTGGCAGCCCAGATGAAAATTGTGTTCATGAAGTAAAAGCAAAAATATGTAGAAGCGCTACAGGCAAGTGGGAAGTAATTGATGGTACCTATACTGCTATTGCAGGCAAGTGTTGCAGTGGAACATTTTCAATGAAACAAAGATAAAAAGGAAGGAATGAATGAAAACAAGATTTTTCATAATCTGTGTATTATTTGTTTCAATCTTATGTTCTGAAGCATTTTGTGAGAAAACAAAAGAATTTGCGCCATCTCCTGCAGATCCATCAACTCAGAGTCAACAAAAAATAGGACTTCCTGCCATGCCAGATCTTATAATTGTTGGGAGAATAAATCTTGATGGAAATCCCCGTATAGGCTTTGCCAGTGCCTGCAGAGGTGAGTGTATCATAGCTCAAATAAAATTGCGTATAGAAAACCGTGGAAATGCTCCAGCAAGAGAAAGATTTAAAGTGTCAATTATGCAGGAATTAATTTCACCTCCAGGAGCTGAACAGGAAGTTTTAACAGACGGGATCTTTATAAATGGATTAAACAGAAGCGGTGTTGGTGAATTCTATTCAAATCTTTTAGTCCCAATATATTTTCCTTTGAGTATGGCTGGACAAAAAGTAAAAGTTAGAGCAATAGTTGATAGTCTGAATAGTGTAAGAGAAAGTGATGAAACCAGAAATGCGAGCAAATGGCTTGAAATTCAACTACCTCCTGTTAAAAAGTGAAAAATTAAAAAATTTTATCTTGATTAAATAATTATAGATTAAATGCAAGATCAGAGCATGGAGTATCCTCCTATTTAATGGGATACTCCATCTCATTGAATCATATGGCTTTTAAAAACCTAATTCTTCAGGTATTCCAATTCTTCCTAAAACTCCACTTGCAGCAGCCACTGCTGGAGAACTAAGATATACCTCACTTTCTGGATGTCCCATTCTTCCTATAAAGTTTCTATTTGTTGTTGCTATTGCTCTTTCTCCCTTAGCAAGAATTCCCATATGTCCACCTAAACAGGGTCCGCATGTTGGAGGAGATACAACTGCCTGAGCTTCAATAAATATTTCTATTAATCCTTCCTTTAATGCATCCATATAGATTTTTTGTGTTGCAGGAATAATTATCATTCTTACTTCAGGATGAATTTTTCTTCCTTTGAGTATCTGCGCTGCCTCTCTTAAATCCTCAAGCCTTCCATTAGTACAAGAACCTATTACAACTTGATCAATTTTTATATGAGAAAGCTCACCTGCAGGTTTTACATTTGATGGAAGGTGTGGACATGCTACCATTGGCTGAATTTTTGAGCAATCATATTCCTTTATCTGAACATATTTAGCATCAGGGTCTGAATTATAAAATTTATATGGTCTTTTTGCTCTTACTTTAACATATTCTTCTGTTATATTGTCAGGTGCAATAATTCCAGCTTTTGCTCCTGCTTCAATAGCCATATTGCACATTGTAAATCTTCCGCTCATTGGCATTCTGTCAATTACTTCACCTGTAAATTCCATTGCCATATATGATGCTCCATCTACACCAATATCTCCGATTGTATAAAGAATTAAATCTTTTCCACTCACCCATGGCTGAAGTTTGCCATAATAAATAAATTTTATTGTTTCAGGAACTTTGAACCAGCATTCACCTGTTGCCATAGCAACAGCAGCATCTGTTGAGCCAACACCAGTTGCAAAGGCACCAAGAGCTCCGTAGGTGCATGTGTGACTGTCTGCTCCAATTACAAGGTCTCCAGGTAAAACCAATCCCTGTTCTGGTAAAAGGGCATGCTCAATTCCTACTCTTCCAATTTCAAAGTAATTTTTGATTTTATATTTGTAAGCAAAATCTTTAAGTATTTTACACTGTTCAGCAGATTTGATGTCCTTTTGGGGTGTAAAATGATCTGGCACTAAAGCTATTTTTTCTTTATCAAAAACATCTTTTACTCCAAGTTTTTCAAACTCCTTTATGGCAATTGGAGCAGTTATATCATTGGCAAGGACAAGGTCAACCTTTGCATTTATTATTTCACCAGCAGAAACTTCTTTTTTACCCGCATGCTCTGCAAGGATTTTTTCTGAAATTGTCATCCCCATAGTCTTCCTCCTGTTAATTGGGTATTAAAATTTAATTATTGCATAAAATTTGTAATTTAATCAAAAATAAAAAATGGACATAAAATTGTTAATTAAAGAAAAGCTGTCTTTCAAGCATACTGTCATTCTGAGGGGCTTAATGCTCCTAAGGATTTCTCTTTACAGACTGTGTAATGTGAAAAATAAGGAGGAGATTCTTCACTACGCTAACGCTTCGTTCAGAATGACACCTTACCTGTCAACATTAGAAATTAAGGGAAAGGGTCTCCCTTTGTCATTCCGAAGGGGTCAATCCCCCGAGGAATCTCTCAGAAAAAAGAGGAATTCTTCGCCTTTGGCTCAGAATGACAGGAAAATGGATCTCAGAATGACGGGAAAAGAAGTGCAGAAGGACAACCCTTTTTTTTGTCATTCTGAGGGACTCAATGTCCCGAAGAATCTCTCATTACTCGCTGGATATGGAAAAAGAGGGGATTCTTCGCTGACGCTCAGAATGACAGAAAGAATTAGAGGTTGTCCTGAGAGAAGCGAAAAAAAGACAAAGTCGCTCATGATAGCTCTTTATTATAGACAAATTCAAAAATGGAAAATTTGAAAGAAAAACTCGAAGAAATTTATAATTCCTTTGACTTTGATAAAGCAATACAGCATGACCCAATAAAATTCCCAAAAAGGTACAATAACCCTTTTGATATAGAAGTTTCTGCTTTTATAGCTTCAGCTTTTGCCTACGGAAGTATTAAATGTTTCTGTAACTTCCTTGAAGAACTATTCAAAATCATGGGGAAAAATCCTGCTGATTTCATAATTAATTTTCAACCTTTGTGGTTAATTGAAAAATTGAAAATAAAATATAGATTTAGCTCAATTCAAGATATTGTAGGTTTTTTATTTATTCTTCAAAGGATACTCAAAAAAGGTCCATCATTGGAAATATACTTTAATCAACCTGAATTAACAAGTAATTCAACTATTTCCAAAATTTCAAACTTTGTAAAAGAAGGATTAAATGTTGATTTAACTCCTGTTTATGGAAAAGATATAAAAACAAAGGGACTTCTACATTTTTTCCCTAAACCAGAAAAAGGTAGTCCCTGTAAAAGAATTAATCTCTTTTTAAGATGGATGGTAAGGTCTCAGGATATTGATTTTGGATTATGGAAGATAATTAAACCTTCAGAACTTATTATCCCCCTTGATGTTCATGTAATGAGGGTTTCAAAAAGAATAGGGCTTACCAAAAGAAATGTTCAAAATTTAAAAACAGCATTGGAAATTACAGAATCCCTGAAAAAACTCTCTCCTTCCGATCCTTTAAAATACGATTTTGTTCTCTGTCATGGTGATATCAATAATTTGATTTGATTTCTAAAATTGCCTATTAAAACCTAAATTCCCCGATAGAAAAAAATTGAATTTTTGAGCAAGTCGTCATTCCGAGAGGCTCGATGCCTTGAGGAATTTCTGGATCAAATTTTTCTCCTTCGCTTGGGATCAGGGCAGAACGACAAAAATCACCCAGAGTAGAAATTTCTATCGGCAATTTTAGATTTAAAAAGGCTAACTCAGAATGAATAATTTATATGATAAAATAAAAAATGGCAATTCAAATAGCTCTACCTTTATTTGAAGGTCCTTTGGATTTACTTCTCCATCTAATTAAGCAAAATAAAATTGACATTTATGATATACCAATTTCACTTATTACTAAACAATATCTTGAATATCTTGAATTAATGAAAGAATTAGACCTCGAAATAGCTTCAGAATTTTTATTAATGGCTGCCACATTAATTTATATAAAATCACAAATGTTACTGCCAAAGCCTGAGCAATATAATGAAGATGAAGACCCAAGAGTTGAACTTGTAGAAAAATTAGTAGAATATGAAAAATTTAAAGAAATATCTAATAAACTAAAAGAGCGTTATATTTTCTGGTCAAAGGCATTTACAAGAAAAACTGCTCAGGAAGAAGAATTTTTAATACAAGAATTAAACATATTTGACCTTATATCTGCCTTAAAAAAACTTCTTGATAAACCCGAACCTCGGATTTATATTCCAAAAGATACAATAAAAGTGGAAGATAAAATTAAAGAAATTTTGACAATTTTACAAGAAAAAAAGAATATCACCTTCGAAGAACTTTTTTATACTCAATCTCTTAATAAAATAAGTCGAATTGAAATTATAGTTACCTTTTTAGCATTGTTGGAATTACTAAGGCTTAAGATAGTAAGAGCCTATCAAGAATTGCCTTTTGGCAAAATTTTAATAAATCTGGAGGAGGAAAATGTTTATAGGAATAATCTCTGACACCCATGATCATATGGAAAATATTAGAAAAATACTGAAAATTTTAAAAGAAAGAGGAATTAATGTGATTCTTCATGCAGGAGATTTTGTTTCTCCCTTTACATGGAGAGTTTTTAAAAACTTCGAAGGAGAATTTTATGGTGTTTTCGGAAATAATGATGGTGATAGAGTCCTATTAAAGAAAATGTATGGAGATAGAATACAAAAACAAATTAGAAATATTGAAATTGAAGGTAGAAAAATTGCCCTCATGCATGAACCTCAGATGCTTGATGAATTAGCCTTATCTGATAAATTTGATATTATCGTATACGGACACATGCATGAAATAGATATTCGAACAGTAAATAATACTTTAATTTTAAATCCTGGAGAAGCTTGTGGTTGGCTCTATGGAAAGGCAACATTTATGATTCTTGACTTAAAAAATCTAAAACCTGAAATAATCGAACTTTGAATAAATTAAACAATCTATTCTTTTAAGCCCGTGTTTTAAAGCAATATTTACTGCTTCTTCAAACTCCTCTTTGGTTATTCTTCTATTTAATTCTGGATATTCATTAGCATTATAACAGGGTCTGTATTGATCCATTATGTTTATATATGTATTAGTTGAAACTTCTTCTGCAATAAATCTCACTACCTCTTCAGTGCCAGCTATCTTATTTGGTAATACAAGGTGTCTTACAAGTAAACCTCTGAGAGCAATACCTTGTTCATTAATAATTAAATCACCAACTTGTCTGTGCATTTCTTTTAAAGCCTCTTTAGCAACCTCTGCATATTTTTTTATTTTTGAATACTTTTCCGCTTTTTCGGAATCGGAATATTTAAAATCAGGCATATAAATATTAATAACCCCATCTAAAATTTTCAAAGTTTTAATAGATTCATATCCCCCACAATTATAGACAACAGGAATCTTTAGTCCCTGATTCATAGCAATCCAAAGAGCTTTCAGTATCTGAGGTACTTGATGGGTTGGAGTGACAAGATTGATGTTATGGCATCCTAAATTTTGAAGATATATCATTATACCAGCTAAATCCTCACAGGAAATTTCTTCTCCCTCTCCAAGATGACTAATTGTCCAATTCTGACAGTATACACATGCTAAATTGCAATAACCAAAAAAAATAGTACCAGATCCATATCTTCCTACAAGAGGTCGTTCTTCACCAAAATGGGGTCCCCAACTTGAAACATAGGGTTTGTCAAGAACTTTACAAGCTCCTTTTTCTCCAGCGGTTCTGTCAACATTGCAATTTCTTGGACATAGGCTACATTTTTTTATTATTTCAAAAGCATGTTCCACTTTTTCTATAAATTCATGTTCAGAAAGCTTTAAATAGGCAGGAGTGAATTTCATAAGATATATTACCAAAAATTCAAAAAAGAGGCGGGTTTGTTCCCGCCTCTTTTTAAATAAATTATGCTGCTTCTTCCTTCTTTATGTTTTCTTCTCTCATTGCAGCCTTTGAAAATACCATAGCTGTTGCTCTGTAAACCATATGAGCCATCTTTGAGTGTGGTGCATAGGCAAAAAGAACAAATACAAAAACAAGATGGACAATGTAGGATGCATAACCAAGGGTTTCAACCTCTGCAAGTCTTAAAATCTGTGCCATAAAACCTGTAATTCCGACTCCAAATATTACAGTTATTAAGAACCAATCAAAATAACTTCCTATACCCTGTTGAGCAGAATTCTTTGCTCTGTTAACAATTACTAAAAACATGCCTATGAGTAAAGCGATTCCACTTGTATTACCAATTATTTTGACTATATTTGTCTGAGGATATGGTGATGGCCAATGTAATACCCATTCATAAAAAGCAGCAATTCCTGTTGTTATTGCCAAACCAATAAATGCATATAGAACAAGCATATGAGCTGAATATCTTCCTTTATTACTTGTACAAAACTGGAACTTCTTATGAAGAAGTATATCCTTTATGGTTTCGTATATGCAGTTATAAATATCCTTTCTCTTTAGCTCCACTCCTGCAGTCAAATCAAGCCAATATTTTTTCACTCCAAGGTAAAAACAAATTACAGCAAAAGCTGCAATTGCCATAAAGGGAACATCAATCCAAGGCACAGCAGGAAGAAAAGCTGAATAAGCCATTACACCACCCTCTCCTCTTGGAATTTCTGTACCTGAAAAATAGCCGAGAATTGCGAGTTCTCCAAGGAACAATAACAAGGGAAATAAAAACAGAAGTAAAAGATACTTTGGATCAGCAACCCATTTAGCAAGAAATTTCGGTGGAGAATAATGCTGAATCATAAGTTTTCTGACAGCACCCAAAACCTCACCTGGTTTTGCTCCTCTTGGGCAGTAAGCAGTACAATCACCGCAGTGATGGCAAAGCCATATATCGGGATTATTGAAAAGTTTCTCTTTCATTCCCCACTGAGCATAAAGCATCTCCTTTCTTGGAAAGGGTGCTTTATCAGGTGAAAGTTGGCATACAACAGTGCAAGTTGAGCACTGGTAACATTTTTTTAGTGATTCTCCACCTGCTTTGATAATCTCTTTTGCAAATTGTAAATCTGGTTTTACTGGTTTGTCCATGTCTTCCCTCCTTAGAAGCCCTTAAATGGATTAGGACCAATTTCTCTAATTTTATCCATAAACTCTGTTATAATCTGAGGCACTCTCCAGTACTCATCAATTGCTAATTCGTACATTTGAACTCTGTCTGACTCAAGTTGAAGTCTGTCAAGAGTTTCCTGAACTTTACCAAGTCTGTATTTGGCAAGTTCACTACCTTTAGCAAAGTGGCACTGGTAATTTTCGCCAAATTTACAACCAAGTAGAAGCATTCCATCAACACCTCTTGAGAGAGCATCTGCTATCCAGACAAGGTTCATGGAACCAAGGCATCTAAGTTGAATAAATCTTACTGCTGGGTCAAGTTTTAATCTGTGAAGAGCTGCAGTTTCTGTTGCAGGGAATGCGTCATTTTCACAGCAGAGGACAATAATACGAGGTCTGTCGTCTTCACTTGGAACTGAAACATTTTTCATCATTGTTCCAAGCATGTCAACACTGTAATCCTTGAAAGAAACTATTCTTTCAGGGCAGGCTCCCATACAGGTTCCACATCTACGACATCTGTTTGGTTTATAGAATGGAACTCCCTTTTCATCTTCATCAATAGCACCAAAGGGACATTCCTCAGTACAACGCTTGCAGGCTGTACATTTTGTAAGATTTGGTTCTGGGAATGAGGTATCCCATGCTCTTGGGTGAACAGCCATTCCTTTTTCAACATGTTCAAGAACCTGTATTGCCTTAAGTGCAGCACCACGGGCATCTTCCTGTGCCTCAGTCATATTCATTGGTTGTCTTACAGGACCAACTGCATATATTCCAGTTCTGCGGGTTTCATACTGAAAACAAATAAAGTTAGAGTCAGCAAAACCAAATCCTCCTTCAAGGAAAGGAAGTTCAGGGCCCTGACGATAACCAAGATTAAGAATAAATTCAGGTTTTTTAGTTGTTTCAATATATTTTGCTTTTTCTTCGTCACCCTTTGCAGCTGCTTGAGCAAGTCCTATTAAATAATCTTGAGGCTCCTTTGTTGTAGGAACCATACCGGTAGCTAAGACAACCATCTCTGTTTCAATATCTACCTTTTCACCTAGCAGAGAATCTTCAACAGTAACAATAAGTTTATCCCATTCCTCTCTTATTCCTGTAACTTCGCCCTTAGCCATCATAACTCCAGGGTTATTTTGAGCTTCTTTATAGTAGTATTCAAGCTTTCCTGGAGTTCTCATATCTTTGTAAATAATCATTGCTGATGCATCAAGATTACCATCAGTTACATATCTTGCCTGTTTAAGGGTTGTTGCACAGCACATTCCAGAACAATATGGAATATGTTCAGGATCCCTCTGTCCAGCACACTGAACAAAAAGGACCGAATTAACTACTCTGTGGTCAGAAGGTCTTTTGATTACTCCATTATTTGCTTTAGCAATCTCTTCAAACTCAATATTTGTGACAACGTCTTTAAATTTGCCATACCCATATTTTTTGGCGAGTTTTTTAGCATCATAGGGTTTCCATCCAGTTGCCTGAATTATTGCACCAATCTTGATTGTCTCTGTTGAGCCATTCTTTGCTATGGTTACATCGAAATCACCGGGCTGACCATCAATTTTTTCAATTTTTGATGATGTATAAACCTTAATTTTTGGATTTGAGCTAACTTCATTTATAAGAGGCTCAATATTGACATCAGCTAAAACACCTTTTGTATAGTCATCAGTTGGAACCTTTTTGTAAAGTTTACGAGCAAAACCACCAAGTTCAGCCTCTTTTTCAACTAAAACAACATCATATCCTGACTTCGCAGCTTCTAACGCAGCTGTCATTCCTGAGACTCCGCCACCTACCACAAGAATTGTCTTGTTAATCTCAATGATATAAGGCTCTGGGACCTCTCCCTTTTGTGCCTTTATAATCCCCAGTTTAATGTAGTCTTCTGCGGCAAGCTGTTTTTCAGCATCATCTTCTATTGTCCAAACAGCAAGCTCTCTAACAGGAACTCTTTCAACAAAGCAACCTGGAAAAGTAAACTCATAGGTTTTAACTCTTGGTGAACATCCCCCTATTACTATACTGTTTACACCCTGCTCTGCAATATCTTTTTTAATTAACTCAACACCTTCTTTGCTACATAAAACATCATGTTCAGCTACTACAGGCACTCTTAATGCATTTTTTGCTATGTTTACAATCTTTTCTGTATTTATTACATCACCTATACCGCAGCCTTTACAGATATAAAGTCCTATTTTCTTTTCCATTTCTTACCTCCTTACACCAATCTGAATTGCCTTGAGGGCTGCGCCAGTTGAATCTTTACCACAGCCTGCAACATCCATAGGATTCTTTGCGCATCCTGCAGAATATATACCCTCTGCATCAATAACAAATCCATCTACAGCATACTTAAGACCTGGAACTTTAAACTCCAAACCCTCAGGCTGCATTCCTGTGGCAAGAACTACCATATCAACTTTTTGTTTTATTTTTTCTCCATTTAATATATTTTCGGCAACCACAACTACATCATCTGATTCAGCATCCTGTTCAATAGATGCTACTTTTCCTTTAATTAAGTTAACCCCGCTTTGTTCTTTGACCTGATTGAAGAATTTTTCATATCTTCCAGGGGTTCTGATGTCTATATAGAAAATGTAAACTTCCGCATCTGGATTTTGCTCTTTTATATAAAGAGTGTGTTTAAGAGAGGCAAGACAACATATGTATGAACAAAAAGGAAGATGATTCTCATCTCTACTGCCTGCACACTGGACAAAGGCAACTTTTTCTACAGGTTTGCCATCTGAAGGTCTAATTATCTGTCCTCCTGTTGGACCATTCTTTGATGCAATTCTTTCGAACATCATGTTGGTGACTACATTTTTAACTTTACCAAAACCAAGATTATCTATTTTTTGAGCATCATAGGGTTTCCATCCGGTAGCAACAATTATGGAATTAACATTAAGATTAATGGTTTCAGCTTGCATATTAAGATCAATAGCGTTGTATTTGCAGGCATCTACACAGGGAGCAGGGCAGTCCTTTGGACATTTGTTTCTGTCAACAACATACCTTAATGGAAATGCCTGTTCAAAAGGAAGATAAATTGCCTTTGTTTTATTTAGACCAAAATTGAAATCACTATCTCTTTCAACAGGGCAGGCTTCTGTACAGGCATTACAGGCTGTACAGTTTTCATTTACATATCTTGGATTAAGTTTAATTTTTAACGTATAATCACCAGGAGTACCAGAAATAGATTCCACCTCTGCCATCGTATAAAAATTAATTAACGGGTTTACTTTAATACGACGGAAATTAATTTCAAGTCCACATAGGGGGGGGCAGATTTTTGGAAAATATTTGTTCAACTGGGCTACTCTTCCGCCAAGATAGGGATTTTTTTCTACAATTATTACTTCAGCTCCTGTCTCGGCAGCCTCTATACCTGCAGTTAAACCACTAAATCCCCCTCCTATAACCAATATTCGATTTGGGCTACCATTATGATGCATTCTCAGCCTCCTTTATTGAGTTATCATAAACATAAAAAATCGTAATACAGCTTTGCACTGCATTACGAACTTTTATTTTAAATCAAAAACCAAAATTTTAAAGGGAGGGAGATGCCTCCCTCCCTTCTTCAACCTCATATTAGTCTGGAATGATCTGGACGTATGGGACTTTCTTAAGCGTAAATGTATCTGTTGCTGGATCATACACTGAGTTGACAAATGCACGCCAGTTGTTGTCATCAACAAAGTCAAAGTCTCCTCTGTAGTAGTAACCAGGATATCTGGATTCTTCTCTGAAGAGGATATGTCTTGCATGGGCTTCAAGGGAGAGTGTTCTGTGGTAGTTCTCCCAGCAGCGGAGAAGCTCATGGAGATTTGCTGCTGCAAGTCTTGCTGCATCCTCTTTGAGCATTTGAAGTTTTCTTAATCCTTCTTCAATCATGGTCTTAGATGTCATATACCATGTTCCAATTCCACCAAAGTACTCATCAGCAATCTTCTGAAGTCTTGCCTGATACATTTCTGGCTTTATGTAGTATGGGTTAACCTTAGGATCAGTAGAATAGGTTTTGTATTTTTCATAAAGTTCAAATGGTAGATAGAGTTCAGCAACAAGGGCATTTATATCCTCAGCAATTGTTGGTGTATAGTTAGGATTGTCAAGGATGAATGCGATTGCTGCTTTTGCTGCTATTCTACCTTCTGCGTGAGAACCTGAGGAGAATTTATGTCCAGAGGCTCCAACAATGTCTCCAGCCATAAAGAGTCCATTTACTGTACTCATTCTGTTGTAACCCCAGAACCATTCAGCTGGTGCTCCAGGAATGTCTCCAGGTCCACTTACCCAGAAACCTGCGCAACCAGCGTGTGAGCCAAGAAGATAAGGTTCTGTTGGCATAATTTCGGATGGAGACTTATCTGGTTCTACATTGTTAGCTGCCCAAAGTCCTGCCTGGGAGATACACATGTCAAGGAAGTCTTCCCATGCTTCAGCTTCAAGATGTTTAAGCCTCTTGGCATCCATCTGCTTTGCAAGCTCTTGCATTGCGGTGTGGGTATTCATAAGGATTGGACCTCTACCCTGCTTCATTGCCTGCATCATAAGATGGTTTCTGATAGCTGTTCCAAGAGCCTCTGCCCATTTACCATATTTCTTTACAGCATCCTGGAATTCTGGTGTGTCTTTTGCACAGTAATCATTTCCAAGAGCATCGCTTGCTTTTGCTTTGAAGAATAGGAACCATGCTCCAACAGGTCCGTATCCATCTTTAAATCTTGCAGGAACAAATCTATTTTCCATCATTGTCATTTCTGCGCCAACACTCATACCAAGATAATATCCTGAACCTGAGTTCCATACTGGATACCAAGCTCTACCCATACCTTCACGGGTTGATCTTGGTCTGAATACATTAACAGCACCACCTGAAGCATTAAGAATTGCTTTTGCTTTGAATAAATATACTTTATTCTCTCTTACGCTAAAACCAATTGCGCCTGCTACTCTATTTGGCTCCTTTGCATCTTTGAGAAGTTTAACTATGAATACTCTCTCAAAGTGATTCTGAGGGATATTGAGAGCTTTTCTATTGTATTCAAGGGCTGCTTTTCCGGCTTCAGCAACAATAACCTTATAGGATTCACCGTTAATCATGATCTGCCATTTTCCTGAACGGCATGGAACTCCACCATCTTTGAGCTTTGGCTTACCCTGATCTCTTGCCTGGAAGCCATCTAATGACCAACCATCGTCACTCTTTTTCCAAATTGGAAGACCCCATTCCTCAAACATGTGAACGGAGTTGTCAACATGTCTTCCAAGGTCAAAGACAAGGTCTTCTCTAATAATACCCATAAGGTCTGCACGGACATATCTAACATAGTCCTCAACCTTATTCTCACCAATGTAGGTGTTAATAGCACTCAAACCCATTGCAACCGCACCAGAACGGTCAGTTGCTGCCTTGTCCACCATTGTTACTTTAAGTCCCTTTGGTGTTGCCCATCTGCATGCTTCAAATGCAGCACCACAAGCAGCCATTCCACCACCGATTATAAGAAAATCGGTATCAATTTCAATTACTTCTGGTCTCTGACAGTATGAAAATGTGCAAGTCTCTTTTTCCATTTTTATACCTCCTTCTTTAATTTATTTTTTACTCTTTTCTGGCTTCATAATTGAAATAGCCAGGACCTTTAATTTTTGAATAATCTGGTTCAGGAAGATCTTTATAAATAGTATCAGCTGTCCAGTAACCCTCAGGTGTAAGTCTTATTGGGAATTTGAATCTCTTAATAGAGCCATTTCTGAACTTAATAGTCCACATAATGGCATCCTGACCTCTCATTGGAATAACGCTTGCACCGAGTGGGAAGAAGTCTGCATAACCTCTAATTTCGATTGCCTGCTGTGGGCATATCTTTACACAGTTGTAACATTCCCAGCACTGATCTGGCTCCTGGTTAAAGGCTTTCATTTTTTCTCTGTCCAGAGTCATAAGATCATTAGGACAGATGTACTGACAAGCTGTCTTGTCTTGGGCTTTGCAGCCGTCACATTTTTCAACCATTACAAAACTTGGCATAGCTTAACCTCCTTTTTTGTTTTTTTATTATGCTGGTTTTTGTACTGGATTTTTCTGTAATTCCAGCACATCACTGATATCAATATCAGGAACAGGAAGTTCTTTGTCTTCCTTTGCTGCTTCCTCTTTTACTTTATCGAGGTCTTCAGCAAGAACCTTTTCTACTACTGCTGCTGATAACTCTTTCATTTCAGCAATTCTTTTGAATATTGCTCTCTTAAATGCTGCAGGAGTTTCCTCAATAAATCCTCTTGCATCAAATCTTGCCTTTGTAAACTGGTCAATAACTTTCTGCCCAAGGTCATCGGGAACTTCAATAACTAATCTTCTTAATGCTCCACCAAAAATGGATTCAACTTTTTCCTCCAGGGGGGTACCCTTTATAGCTGCCATTCTTTTTTCATCAATTATTACGCCTAAATATTTAGCCATTATTCACCTCCTTTATTTTTTTAAATGAGCTGGAAGTTCCATATGAGGGAGATCTACCTCTAATCTCTCCTCTCTCTCTTTTAGATACTTCTCATTGTTAAATGGATATCCAAATTTCTGCCACCATTTTACAACAACCTTGTAAACTTCTGGTCTGTAAATCTCTGGAGGTGGCATTACACCTTCATTAATAAGTCCTCTGATAAAGCTTCCAGAGTATCTGGAGTAAATTCCTTTATGTGAGCAGTTTGCTGAATAGGCAAACTCTTTACATTTTGGACAGAACCAGAACTCTTCAATGTTTTGAGGTCTTATATAGAAACCACCATCAACTGCATATGGTGGAGCATCAAATCCAAAGCTTGGAATACCCTTGGACCAGAGAATCTGGGTTGCAAAGATATCATAATACTCACCCAATGCTGCATGGTCTCTTCCAAACATATGGAAGGAAATTCCCATGTTCTGCCTGATTACCGCATGAATCAGAGATTCTATTGGATTTCCATATCTCATATCCCAGAGTGTAAAGGTTACAAGATGACGCTCTGGTTTAATGTAACCAGCAAGATGAACCATTTCATGACCTTCAACAATTGCTTCATCTGGAAAATCACCAATTCTTTTTGCACCAACTATTGCGTTGACAACAATACCATCACAAGGTTTAATATCGCCAATGTATGCAGCATTTTTCATCAAGGCTTCATGGCCTGTATGTGGAACATTTCTTGTCTGGTGAGCAATAACTGTTGTCCATCCTCTCTTTTCAAATTCTTCTCTTGCTCTTTTTGGTGGATACCAGAATCTATCAAAGGGTGGTCTCAACTTTGGCTCATTAATTATTGTGTATTTTCCAGCAAGAATTATTGGATTTAATGAGCAGTAAATATTGTATCCTGTATGCTTCTGATCAAAAGGAACTTTTACAACTTCAGGATTTTTCTCAGGTGTTCCGAAGGTTCTTACTGCAACATCACCTGGTACTATTTCATAAACTTCTTCAATTTCAAGAATTGCAAAAGGTTCACCCTTAAGTCTGATAAGAAGCCAGTCACCTGGTCCTACACCTAATTTCTTGAAATCTTCCTCAGAAATATCAAAAAGAATTGGATAGGGGAATACCCATCCACTTAAGAGTCTTCTTTTTTCAAGAACACTTTCAAGTTCAGCCTTTGTCATAGAACCTTCAACAGGGCTGAAGAATCCATAACATACTGACATGATTTCTCTGTAAACATTTCTTACTGGATTGCCTTTAAAAAGTGTTGGCTTAATGTCATAAACTGCAGAGCATTTTTCCATCAATTTTCTTGCCATCTGTGGGTCACGGACAACCCTGTCAACAAGCTTTCCACCATGAGGCGGTGGTAGAGTTTTAATTCTTACTTCCGGCATACCTTCCCTCCTTTAATTTACTTTTTTTCTAAGATTGCACAGATACTATTAAATATCTCATCTATATTACCTGTGCCTGATACACTATTAAGAATTGCTTTTTTAGAATAATATTCAATTAGTGGCTCTGTTTGAGCTTTATATACCTCTAATCTTTTTCTTATAGTTTCCTCTTTATCATCATCTCTCTGAAAGAGTTCGCCACCACATTTATCACATTTACCCTCTACTTTCGAAGGTGAGTAATAGACATTGTACATTTGACCACAGGACTTACATGTTCTTCTTCCAGTAAGCCTTTTCATCAAATCATCAAAAGGAACATCCAAATTTAATGCAAGGTCTAAAGGCATATTCATTTCAACAAGTATCTTATCAAGGGCCTCAGCCTGAGCAACATTTCTTGGAAAACCGTCAAGAATAAAACCTTTTTTACAATCATCCTGAGAAAGCCTCTCTTTTACCATTCCAAGAACAACTGAATCTGGAACAAGTTCACCCCTATCCATATATGACTTAGCTTCTTTACCAAGGGCTGTTCCTGCAGCAACTGCTGCTCTAAGAAGATCACCTGTGGATATCTGAGGGATACCATATTTTTCTACCAATCTTTTTGCCTGAGTTCCTTTCCCCGCACCCGGTGCACCTAAGAATACTAGTCTCATTGAATCCTCCTTTATGCATGCTAATTAAAAATACTTTGGTTAATAATTTAACCTATTATTGAATAAAAAGCAACTTAAATTTTATAATTTTATAATAAGTTTTCTTTATAAACGAGTGCGCAATTTTACCAAAAATCCCTTTAATTTGTCAAGAGCCTCTTTTCTATGACTCAATTTATCTTTCTCATTAGGTTCCATCTCGGCAAAAGTTATCTGGTAACCCTCTGGAATGAATACGGGATCATATCCGAATCCATTATTACCTCTTGGTTCAAAAGTAATTTTTCCATTTACATATCCCCAAAATAGATATTCCTGCCCATCAGGAAGTACCAAAGCAATACAACATACAAAACGAGCTTTACGTCTTTCATCAGGAATTCCATTCATTTCTTTCAAAAGTTTTATGATGTTTTCTTCATCTGTAGCTTTATCTCCTGCATATCTTGCTGACCTTACACCAGGAGACCCATTTAACGCTTCTACCTCTAATCCTGAGTCATCGGAAAGGGCAGGCAAGCCAGTTTGTTGACTTACATATCGAGCTTTTTTTAAAGCATTTTCATCAAATGTTTGTCCATCTTCTTCAACTTCTTCTAAATGAGGGAAATCATTGGCAGAGAGAAGTTCTATGTCGATACCTTCAAGAAGTCTTTTTAACTCTTCGATTTTTTTCTTATTTCTGGATGCTAAAACTATCTTCATATATTTGACAAAGCATTATTTTTTAAGTTATATTAAAAATGATCGCGGGGTGGAGCAGTCTGGTAGCTCGTCGGGCTCATAACCCGAAGGTCAGAGGTTCAAATCCTCTCCCCGCAACCAATTAATCAAACAATGCATCAACAAACTCTTTAGGATTAAATTCTTTTAAGTCGTCAACTCCTTCTCCAATACCAATAAGCTTTATAGGTATACCTATTTCTTTTTTTACTGCAAAAATTACACCTCCCTTTGCAGTACCATCAAGCTTTGTCACTACAATACCAGTAAGTCCGAGTGCCTCATTGAAAAGTGCTGCCTGCCTTATTGCGTTTTGACCTGTTGTGGCATCTAAAATAAGCAAAGTCTCATGGGGTGACTCTGGAATGGACTTTTTCATAACTCTACTGATTTTTTTTAATTCTTCCATAAGAGGAAACTTAGTATGAAGTCTACCTGCTGTATCTACAATTACAATATCTTTATTTTTTGATTTTGCGTGCTCCAAAGCATCAAAAGCCACTGCAGCAGGATCCGCACCACTTTTATGTTTAATAAGATCTGCTCCTACTCTATTTGCCCATATTTCAAGCTGTTCGATTGCAGCAGCTCTGAATGTGTCAGAAGCAGCAAAAACAACACTTTTACCTTTACTGACAAATTTGTGCCCTAATTTTCCAATAGTTGTTGTTTTCCCTACACCATTTACTCCAACAACAAGAATCACCGATGGTTTATTTGATAAATTTAACGATGTATTGTCTTCAAGAATTTTATAAAGTTCATCTCTTAAAAGAAGCTTTAAATCATTATAATCCTTAAGGGCACCCTCTTTAACTCTTTTTTTCAATAGTTCAGTGATTTGTTCTGTTGCTTTTATACCTACATCAGAGGATATCAAAATCTCCTCAATTTCTTCTATTGTTGTTTCATCAATCTTCTTTCCAACAGGAACAATAGCTTCAATTTTTTCAATTATTGTCTGTTTAGTTTTTGTTAACTTTTCTTTAAGTTTGTCAAAAAACCCCATTAAGCTCTCCTAAATGTAACAATAAGTTCATCTTTCTGTTTAGTAAGATGATACCTAAGTGGGTTCTTAAGTACAATTTTAACCAAAACTTTTTCCTTTTCTTCCTTTACAAAAATTTCTTTTATAAATTCTGACTCAAAATTTATAGGTCCTTCAGTTTTGTTTATAGCTGGAGATATTTCAATTAGAACTGTCATAGTTTTTTTGTCTTTAATTGTCTTGGGGAAATATCTGCCTGCTTTATCAATATTAGGTATATTTAAAATAACTTTACACTCATTTTTTGACTCAATTTGGGTTATATTCTTTAGCTCTAAAAGAACAGATCTTCCCTTAGCATCTTTTTTATGGCTTTGTTTTTACTTTTTTCTTCTTTTCTTCAACATGAATATATTTAGATGGAATATCTTCTTGTTCAGTAGTAGCAATAATATCAAATTTTTCTGCTCTGTCATATGTTAAATCTACAATAGCTACTCCCTGATTAAATGCTGAAGGTGGGATAATATTCGGAGATAGATTCCCTGTACCTGTTGTTTTTAAAATTACATTCTTACCGTATAAATTATAACTTGACATTATTTTATCAAGTTGATTATAGGCTACAATTTTTACTTTAAATCTTTGACCTGCTATGATTGTATCTGGAGCAAAAATTTCAAATCTTTTTACCTTTTGAGGTTGAATTTTAACAATGCTACTTTCACCCATTATATTGGTATTTCCTGCAAGCTTTACTATAATCTTAATATCTTCTGGTATATTGTAGCGAAGAGTTATATTAGCTTTGCCATCTGAAAAAGCCTGTGATAAGAGTTCATAAGGGAAAATTTTGCCTTTTCCTTTTGCTTCAACAATAATCTTTTCTTTCTTGGATGCAAAATCTTTTACAAAGTTATTGAATTTATCAAGGGCTATAATTGTTAAATCAAAGGATTCATCGACTACTGCTTCTTGGGGAGCATTTACTATAAAATAAGCTATGTCACCATTTAAAACTTCAATTGTTCTACTTTTACCATAGATATTTTTATTTAATAAAGCTGCTTCCAAATAAAAATTCCCTATTTTCTCTGTATAAAGCTTGATATCTACAGTGCAATTAAAAGGAGAAAATTGAAATTCTTTAATTTCGGGAGTTAAATCTCCCTTAAAAAATACATTAATCTCTTTAGGGTCATAATCACAAGCTAAATTGCCATATTTATCGACCCCAAAAAGTTGTACCATAAATTCCTTGCCTGCCTTAACTGAATCAGGATGTTTAATAAATAAAGCATTTAGAGCATCAGCTATAAATTTAATTCTCTTTTCTAAAACAGGAGAAGGACGATTGTTTTCATAGAGACTTATAACTACCTCCTCTGATTTTTCATTTCTTATATTGATAGATAACCCTGAGGAATTTATTTCATCAGATTTCACAATGCTCGGATTTATTTGAGCATTACCTGTTGTTGATAATCTTAATTCTCTAACAAAATCTTTTGGCATATTTACTTTATTGCCAAAAATATCTACAGCATAAAGAATTATTTTATGGTCTTTACCTACTAAAAGTTTATCGGGAGCTTCAATTTGAAAATGGTCAAAAGTTCCTGGCTGAGCAATAATTTCTCCAAAACTTAAATTAGAAGAGGCTAAAAAGAAGAAAAAAAATAATGCCCAAAAATAAAATTTCCTCAAAAATTTATTATCCATCTCTCCCTCCTCATTAAAATTTCTATGTTTTCTATTTTTGCTTTATTCATAAAATTTATTGTATCCTATCATAATTGTTTATACAAAAAAGAGGCAAGTGCTTATTTATAATAAAACATAAAATTATATAATACGAAAATAAAAATGGCTAATAATCCGAGACATAGTAAAATTTTTTACAGAGTTTTAGCAAAAATTATAGATCTAATTGTCGTTTACAGCATATGGAAAATTTTTCCTGAATCTGGCTTATTTTTAGGTATTCTTTATATATTACTCAGTGACGGAATTTTTAAAGGAAAGAGTATAGGGAAATTTTTTTTGAACTTAAGAGTGGTAAAATTAGAACAGAATACTCCTGCTAATTTTAGAGATTCAATTATAAGAAATTTATTCTTTGCTTTTGCCCTTCTTTTATTTAAAATACCTCTCATTGGATGGGCTTTAGGTATTATAATTTTTATTTTTGAATTTATAATGATTGTAGGAGATTCAGAATCTAAAAGATTAGGTGACTACTTAGCAAATACTTCTGTAATAGAAGAATAGCAAAAAAATATTTTAAAATATTATCATGAACAAAACAAAGGAGGCGAAGAGTGTTCCTTCAAAAAATAATTGGTAAATTCTCAAATGATTTAGCTATTGATCTTGGTACAGCTAATACGTTGGTTTATGTTAAAGACAAAGGTATTGTTTGTGATGAACCTTCTGTAGTAGTTATGAGAAGAGACAACAGAAAAGTTATTGCTGTTGGTACAGAAGCAAAGGAGATGATGGGTAAAACTCCAGCAAATATCATTACAATAAAACCTCTCAAAGATGGTGTAATAGCAGACTTCGATGCTACAGGAGAAATGCTTAAATATTTTATAAATAAAGCTCACAATAGAAAATGTTTTATTTCTCCAAGAATTATCATTGGTGTACCTTCAGGTATAACTCAGGTTGAACAAAGAGCTGTTAAAGATGCTGCTATTGCATCAGGAGCTCGGGAAGTATATCTAATAGAAGAACCTATGGCAGCAGCAATTGGTGTTGGATTACCTGTTGGAGAGCCCTCTGGTAATATGATTGTTGACATTGGTGGAGGTACAACAGATGTTGCGGTAATATCATTAGACGGAATTGTCTGTTCAAAGGCTGTAAAAGTTGGTGGAGATAAAATGGATGAGGCAATAATCTCCTACATAAAAAGAAAATATAGCCTAATGATTGGAGAAAGGACTGCCGAACTTATAAAAATAAACATTGGCAGTGCCTATCCTCTAAATTCAAATAAAACAATGGAAATAAAAGGAAGAGATTTAATAAGTGGAATTCCAAAGGCTATAACAATCACAGAAGATGAAATCAGAGAAGCACTTCATGAGCCAATTTATCTCATTATAGAAACAATTAAAGTAACATTGGAAAATACTCCTCCAGAGCTTGCATCAGACATTGCTGACAAGGGGATAGTTTTAGCAGGAGGAGGGGCTTTATTAAGAGGACTTGATATTCTTATAAGAGAACATACTGGTGTTACTGTTGTAATTCCCGATGACCCTTTAAAGGCGGTTGTAAGAGGCTGTGGTGCAATGCTTGACAAGCTTGATTTATTAAGAAGAGTCTCTATTAATGTCAATTGATGATAAAAAAATTAACTATTTTCCTGTTAATTTTTATTCTTTTTGCTTCATTTTTTCTAATTAGTTATCAGGCAAAGGGAAAATTAACATTTTCGAAAATTCATTTTTCTCAAATTTTAGCTCCTTTAACTTATTTAAAAGATTTATTAAAGGATTTTTTTTATTTAAAAGAAGAAAATACACAATTAAAAAGGCAACTTTATGAAATTTCTCTAATACAGAAATCATATCAAGAGTTAATTAATGAAAATAAAAGACTTAAATCTTTTCTGGACTTAAAAGAAACTCGTAAAGATATAGTCACCATTGCAAATGTTATATCTAAAGGATCCAATAAATTTATGAAAACTCTCTGGATTGACAAAGGAAGTAATCAGGGAGTTCAGAAAGACTTTCCAGTGATTACATTTAATGGTTTAGTAGGCAAAGTGATATCAGTTAGTTCTAATTTTTCTGAAGTATTACTTCTTACTGATCCAAATTTTTCAGTAGCTGTAAGGATAGAAAGAACTCGCACAGAAGGAATACTTAGCGGAACAGGCAATGGATGCCTTTTAAAGTATATTCCCCTTGAAGAAGAAATTCTTGTAGGAGATAGAATTATAACTTCTGGATTAGATGGTATTTTCCCAGAAGGCATATTAGTAGGTGCTGTAAAATCAACAACAAAAAAGGAAGGATTTTTTCAAAAAATAGATGTCATACCAATACAAAGAGAGCATAATATTGAAGAGGTTGCTGTAATAAAAAAGAGCATATGAAAAACTTTTTCAAATGGACAATACTCATATTAATAACTTTTTTCTTCCAAGAATTGATAACTATTTCTACAATAAGATTAAACTTTTCTATTTTATTAATTTATAAATTTGTCATTGAACACTTTTTTCCGAAAGAAGAACTACGAAATATTACACCATCTGAAGTATTACCTATGTTATTTTTTGTTTTAATTGGTTTCTTCGATGATTTAACACAGGGGATAATCGGTCCTGCAATAATATCTAAAACTACTGCTGGAATATCTCTTGTTATTTTAACTAAACAGCTTTTCTTTCACTGGACAGAACAATTTAAGGGTTTGATAGTTTTTCTTTTAACATTATTAGATGAAGTAATCTATAGCATTATAATTATTTATTTTTTTAACTTACAGTTTGACAATCTTCTATTAATTAAAACAATTTTAATAAGAGCTTTATTTAATATTCCAATAGGTTTAATAATAAGCTGGAGAAAGCCGTGAACAATTTTAAAAACAAATTTTATATGGGTTTAATATTTTTCATATTTTTTATTATCGTCATTAGACTTTTTCATTTACAGATAATTAAAGGCGAAGTATACAACAAACTTTCTGAACAAAACAGAGTAAGAATCATAAAAATTCCAGCACCAAGAGGAATTATTTACGACAGAAATGGAATACCTTTAGTTGAAAACATTCCTTCCTTTAGTGTTTCATTGTCGCCAGAATATACACAGAATATAGATATAAAAATTCTTAGTGAAATTTTAAATATCCCTGAAGAAGAGATTGCAAACAAAATTAAAAAAAAACCTGAAAGCATCTATATCCCTATAAGAATAAAAGAAAATTTAACATTTAAAGAGGTTGCAATGCTTGAAGCACGAAAATCTGAAATTCCTGGATTAATCATAGAAATTGAAATAAAACGTCATTATGTTTATAAAGAGGCAACAGCCCATCTGATTGGTTATCTTGGGAAAATTACTGAGGAACATATAAAAAACAATCCATCCTTTAGAGAACTTCCTTCCTATTTTAAAGTTGGACAGGCTGGATTAGAGTATATATATGATGATAAATTAAGAGGAATCCCAGGAGAAAAAGTTGTTGAAGTGGACGCTCTTGGTAGAGAACTTCGTTTGATAAAAGAAATACCTCCTCGAAAAGGTGAAGATTTGTATTTAACCATAGATGCCTTTTTGCAAGAGTCTGCCTATGAAACACTCAAAAATTATGATGGCACCTTTATAGCAATTAAACCTGACAGCGGTGAAATTTTAGCATTGGTAAGCACTCCTTCCTTTGATTCAAATCTTTTTGTAGAAGGAATTGATCCTAAATACTGGACTGCATTAATAAATAATCCAAAAAAACCTTTATTAAACAAAGCTATTCAGGGATTATATCCACCTGGCTCTACATTTAAGGTTATTACAGCCCTTGCAGGACTTGAAGAGGGATTGATAACTCCTGAACAGATTCTTACTACTTGCCATGGAGGATTAAGTTTTGGAAAATGGACTTTTGGATGCTGGAGAAAAGATGGACACGGGGCTGTCAACCTCAGAAGAGCTCTTGCAGAATCCTGTGATGTATACTTCTATGAGTTAGGAAGAATTCTTGGAATTAATCGAATATCTAAATATGCTAAAACTCTTGGATTAGGAAGTCCAACGGGATTCAGTTCTGACGAAAAAAACGGATTAGTGCCAGATGAAGAATGGAAAAAAAAAGTTTTAAAAACAAATTGGTTTCTTGGAGATACCTTTAATACTTCAATTGGACAAGGCTTTTTAAAAGTAACACCGCTTCAAATGGCTTTGGTAATGGCAACAATTGTAAATGGTGGTATAAAATATAAACCTACTATAATAAGAAATATGCAACCTGAATTTGAAAAACTAAATTTAAATCAAAACAATTTAGACATCATAAAAGACGCACTAATAGCTGTTGTAAACGAACCTTCAGGAACAGCTGCCCAGGCTCGTTCAAACTTGATTAAATTTGGGGGAAAAACTGGAACTGTTCAAGTTGTAAGTAAAAAGGTGAAGGAAAAATTTTCTTATAAACATTTTGAACATCACGCATGGTTTATTGGCTTTGCACCTTTAGATACACCTGAAATTGCCTTCTCTGTCATTATAGAACATGGTGGAAGCGGTGGAGCAGTTGCAGCTCCTGTAGCAAAAAATATACTTGAAGGATACATTTTAAAAAAGAGACAGTTAAATGTTGAAAATTGACAGAAGACTTATTGAAAATTTTGATTGGATAACTTTTATCACTGTAATTGTCATTTGTTTTATAGGAATTCTAACTATTTATTCTGCCACAAGACCACCATTAGATGAGGGTGAACGTCCTCCCTTTTATATAAAACAAATAATCTGGCTCACGATTGCTATCATATTTCTTTTTATTTTTGTAAGCTTTGATTATACCAAATTGAAAAATTTCTGGGTTATTTTTTACCTTTTTGGGCTCTTTCTTTTAATCATTGTTTCTTTTTTTCAGGCAAAACAGCCATGGGAGCAAAAAGATGGATAAATCTTGGCTTTTTTTCCTTTCAACCATCAGAAATTTTTAAAATAATATTTGTCATCAGTTTATCTGCCTATTTATCCGATAAAAAATCACCTCTTACCATTTTTGAGAGTATCAAAATTTTAATTATTTTTGCTTTTTTACCATTTATTTTGATTTTAAAGCAACCTGATTTAGGAACTGCTCTTATTATTGTTTTTATAACCTTTATAATACTAATTTACAAAGGTATACCTACCCGACTATTAATTTTCTTTGTCTGCCTTGCTCTAATCTCTGTTTTTTTCTATGGGAAATTTTATGGGAGGGATTAAAAGAATATCAAAGAAATCGATTAATTGCTTTCATTGATCCTACTGTAGATCCCAAAGGAATTGGTTATAACATCGTCCAGTCAATGATTACAGTTGGCTCTGGGCAATTTTTTGGCAAAGGTTTTTTAAGTGGAACCCAAGGACCTCTAAAATTTTTACCTGAAAGACACACTGATTTTATATTCCCTATATTTGCTGAAGAATGGGGATTTTTTGGTTGTCTTGTATTGCTGTCTTTATATTTAATATTTTTTATAAGAAATTTTAAAGTCGCAACTATAGCCAAAGACTCTTTTGGCAATTTACTATCAATCGGATTTACTACAATCTTTATCTTTTATTTTTTCATCAATATTGGAATGACTTTAGGAATTATGCCAGTAGTCGGAATTCCCCTTCCCTTTATGAGTTATGGAGGTACAACCCTGTTGGCAAATTTTATAGGCATTGCATTAATAATAAATGTTAGAATGAGAAGGTTTGAATTATTTTATCCATAAGGAGGCTATGATGAGAATAATTGAAGGAAAACTTCAAGCAAAAGGATTAAAATTTGGAATTGTTGTAAGCCGATTTAATGAATTCATTACATCAAAACTTCTTGAAGGTGCCCTTGATGCATTAATAAGACATGGAGCTAATGAAGAAGACATAGAAATTGTTCGAGTTCCTGGTTCTTTTGAAATTCCATTGATAGCTAAAAAATTAGCTCTATCAGGTAAATACAATGCAATTATATGTCTTGGCACTTTAGTAAGAGGAGCTACACCACATTTTGACTACATTGCAGCTGAAGTTTCAAAAGGAATTGCTCTTGTTAGTCTTGAAACAGGAATTCCTGTTTCCTTCGGAGTTATAACAACAGAAAATATAGAACAAGCCATTGAAAGAGCAGGCTCAAAATCTGGTAATAAAGGGTGGGATGCTGCTATGGCAGCTATTGAAATGGCAAGAGTTATTGAGCAAATATAAGAAAATGATTTAAAAATACGATTAACATGAAAAGAAGGAAAGCAAGAGAATATATTCTTAAATTTTTATATGCCTGGGAAATTAACGATTACTGTAAAAAAAACTCCTTTTATAATATAATTCACGATGAATTAGAAAAGTTTTGGGATAGTTGCGGAGAAGAAGACAGAGATATAAAATCTTTTACTAATGAGATTATTGAAGGAACTTTAGAAAATTTAGAAAACATCGACATTTTAATAAAAAAATATGCTAAAAAATGGGATGTTGAGAGAATTCTAACAATTGATAAAAATATTTTAAGATTTGCAATTTATGAAATACTTTACAGACCTGATATACCTTTTCAGGTTTCTATAAATGAAGCATTAGAAATAGCTAAAAAATATTCAACAAAAGAAAGTGTAGCTTTTATAAATGGAATTTTAGATAAAATAGCTAAAGAAGAAACAAAACTACGCACAGCTGAAACTAATGGTTTGGAAAATTAATTAAAAATTAAATATTTGAATTTATTATTACATCTGTACATAAAAATTTTTTACAAACATTTTTTTCAAATTCTTATAACGCAGACTTAACTAAAGGAATCGGCACTTTCCATTTATTCTTCTCTATCCTGCTTACTGTTACATATATGCTACATCCGTTGTCTTTATTAATTGAAAATATCCCATGTATTTGCTCTTATTAGCTATATTCTGCTATTTTATTGACCTCTTCAGAGAGCTAAAGCCTTCAATTTCGCAAAATTCTC
>NZ_MAVV01000015.1 GCF_001707915.1 Thermodesulfovibrio sp. N1
TTTAATATTTATTAATTTAAAAAGTCAAACTTATTTCTTTTGTTGTAATTCAAAGGCTTTTTTTGCAGTTTCTGCTGCTGCCTGTGCCTTCTGAGCCGCGTTATCAGCACGAAGTGAAGCTGCCTTTGACTCTTTTACTGCATCTTCTGACTTTTTTAATGCTTCCTTTGCTGTCAAATTAACAGAATCTACCTTTGAATCAACATTTTTTATATCTGTTCGAAGAGAGGAGATATCATTATTCATTTTTTCAAGTTGTTTTTCAATTCTTTCAAGTCTTTGATTGATAGGATCGGTCTGCTCTTTAACATATTCCTTTGTTGCACATCCAGTTAATAAAATCAAACAGGAACTAATTAGGATAAATAATTTCTTCATTTTTACACCTCCAAATTTTTAATTAGTTTTATCACAGACATCAAGAAAAAGTAAAGTAAAAAGTAATATAATAAATTCATTATGAGATTTCCAGTTAAAATATTTTTACCTCTGCTACTAATTTTTATAAACTTCAGCAATGCCTTTGCAATTGAAGATATGGAAATAAGCATTAACAGAATGCAAAACTCAATCGAAGTAACAACGCATATTATTCCTTCAAAAGAATTTATTGATGATTTTAAGGAAGGTCTCAGCAAAAATCTTTTCATCTTAATTGAATTTTACAGAAAATGGTCTATTATACCCGATGAATTTATATCTGGCGTTCAAATTCAGAGAATTTTTATATCTGATCCAATTAAAGAGGAGTTTATTGTAAAGAGTATAGAAGGACAAATTTTAAGAGAGAAAAAATTTAAAAATTGGCAGGATGCTTTAGAATGGGGTTTGAAAATTAATCCTGTAAAAGTTGTAGAAATAAGCAATTTACAAAAAGGTAAATATTATGTAAAGGTTACTGTGGAGTCAAACATAAAACAACTTCCATCAGTTCTTGAACATATTTTATTTTTTATACCAAAGTATGAGAAAAAAATAATTAAAGAATCAGAAAGTTTTAGACTGCCATGAATAATAAAGTAAAAAAATATTTTTTCCCTGTTTTCCTCACATTTTTACTTCTCGTTGTTTTAGGTTTTGAGGTATACCTTTTAAGACTTTCACCTGAACAGATTCCCACACGATTCATTATTGTATCTCTTTTTGTAATAAATATAATTGCCATAGTAACGCTTGCTTTTTTTGTAATAAGAAGTGTTGTTAGACTTTATATTGAAAAACACAGAGAAGTACCAGGTTATAGATTTAGAATAAAGATAGTTACTATTTTTGTTGGTTTAGTAATGATTCCTTCTATTCTATTATTTGTCGCCTTCAGCGGAGTTCTTGAAAGTTCTATTGAAAAAATATTTTCTAAGTATAATAGAAAAGTAATTTCCAATGCTGTGGATGCTGTAAAGTTCTTTTATGATTTTGAAAAAGAAAAACTTTTGAGTATCCTTGAAGATTACGCAGAGGGAAGAATAAAAAATCTTCCAACAGGCATAACAATTCAAAGATTAAATAGTCCATTAAATAATATGCCTGAAGTTTTTAAAGAAGCCTTTGAAGGGAAAAAATCAACTCAAATTTTATCTTCCTCTGAAGGAGATCAGGTTTTAGCAGCAATTCCATATAAAGGTGCCATCATGGTTGCAAAAATGAATATTCCTTTGCACATTACGAAAAAAGTAGAGGAACTTAAATCATATAATGAGGAATATTTGAAAGTTGGCTCACTAAGAAAGCCTGTAAAATCCAATTATTTAATGTTTCTTAGTTTTTTAAGCCTGATAATAATATTTCTGGCATTATGGGCATCTTTAAAGATTTCTCAAGAAATTACAAACCCTCTAAAAGAGCTTGTTCAAGCCACTCAAAGGGTCTCGCAGGGAGACCTTAAAGTAAAGATTCAAACTAAAAGTTCAGATGAAATAGGTATTCTCGTTAATTCTTTTAATGATATGATAGAAAAACTTGATAGAGCTTATGTTGATTTATCAGAAAGAAATCTATTACTTGAAAGAATTCTTTCAAACATTACATCGGGTGTAATATTTGTTAATCCAGAAGGTTATATATTAACTATTAACAAAGCAGGTGAGGAAATTCTTCAGATTTCTAAGGAGCAAGCTAAAAATATGCATTATTCAAAACTTTTGGGACATATTGAATCTGAAGATTTAAAAAGTTTTATTAAAGAACTTTCTGGAGAAAGAATAACAGAAATAATAAAGGATATTGAGATAACAATAAAGGGTGTGAAAAAGAAAATCAAGGCAAGAATTATATCTTTACGGGAAGATGAATTTGACAGGGCTACTGGAATTCTTGTAGTTTTTGATGATATTACAGAAATAGTAAAGGCTCAACAGGCAATTGCATGGGAAGAGGTTGCAAGAAGGCTTGCCCATGAGATAAAAAATCCTCTTACTCCAATAAAACTTGCCACAGAAAGACTGATAAAAAAATGGAAAAATAGAGATGAAGATTTCGGTAAAGTTTTTGAAAAATCAACTCAGACAATAATCTCAGAGGTAAATTCTCTTAAAAATTTAATTGATACTTTTCAGAAATTTGGAAAGCTTCCTGAAATAAAAAAGGAACCAGTAAATCCTCTGAATCTTATAGAAGAAGTTACAGAACTTTATAGGGGATACAAAGATGTTAAGATAAATATCATATCCAATGAACCAGTTAAACCTGTTCCGCTTGATTACCAAGAGTTTAAAAGAGTTTTAATCAACATAATTGATAATGCCATAAAAGCAATGAATGCTAAGGGTGAAATAACAATATCTGTTAAACTAAATAATAAACTTATTATCGAAATTGCTGATACAGGAGAAGGAATTGATGATGAAACAAAGGAAAAGTTATTCTTACCATATTTTTCAAGGAATAAAGAAGGTACAGGACTTGGACTTGCAATTGCAAGAAAAATTGTAACTGAACATGGAGGAAAGATCACTGTTGAAGATAATTATCCAAAGGGATCTATATTTAGAATAGAGGTGCCTACTTGAAGGGAAAAATTTTAATAGTTGATGATGAAAAAGGAATTCTTGATACCCTTGCGGATATTCTTGAAGATGAGGGATACGATGTTTTTTTAACAGATGATGCAGAGACTGCTTTAGAGATACTCGAAAAAGAGGAAATAGATTTAATTTTTCTCGATGTATGGCTTCCAAAAATGAGCGGAATTGAGGCAATAAAGAAGATAAAAGAAAAAGATTCAGATATTCCTATTATTATGATTTCAGGACATGGCAATGTAGAGATAGCTGTGGAGGCTATAAAACTTGGTGCCTATGATTTTCTTGAAAAACCTCTATCAATGGAAAGAGTTATATTAACTACTGAAAGGGCATTACAATTTAAAAATCTTGAAAGAGAAAACATAAAGCTTCGTAGCAGTGTAGATAAAAAATATGAACTTGTAGGTACTTCATCGGCAATGAAAAAAATAAAAAGTCAGATTGAACTTATTGCTAAAGGAGATTCAAGAGTTTTAATAATAGGTGAAAGCGGAACAGGTAAAGAACTTGTTGCAAGAGCAATTCATTCACTAAGTAATCGCTCAAGGGCTCCCTTTGTAGAGGTAAATTGTGCTGCAATCCCTCAGGAATTAATTGAAAGTGAACTATTCGGACATGAAAAGGGAGCCTTTACAGGTGCTATAGAAAGAAAAATCGGTAAATTTGAGCTTGCCAACGGAGGAACTCTTTTTCTTGATGAAATTGGTGATATGTCATTACTTACACAGGCAAAATTACTAAGAGTAATTGAAACGCAAAAGTTTCAAAGAGTTGGAGGCACCAGAGATATAACTGTTAATGTAAGAATTATCTCTGCAACCAATAAAGATCTTTTAGAAGAGATTAAAAAGGGGAATTTCCGAGAGGACCTTTATTACAGGCTCAATGTAGTTCCTATTTATATTCCTCCTTTAAGGGAAAGAAAGGAAGATATCCCCGAGCTTATTAGATATTTTATTGATGAATTTAGCAAAGAAAAGGGATGGAAAGTAAAAACCATAGATGATCAAGCAATTAAGATACTTCAGAATTATGACTGGCCTGGTAATATTCGTGAATTAAGAAATGCTGTAGAAAGACTTATGATTATGACTGTTAATGAAGTAATAACTTTGTCTGATATTGAGAGTACTGGAATTATAGGACAAAGTACAAAGGATGAGAGTTATTTTAAATATAAAACTTTAAAAGAAGCAAAAGATGCCTTTGAAAGGGATTTTTTAATACGAAAACTTAAAGAAAATAACTGGAACATGACAAAGACAGCTGAAATTATCGGAATTGAAAGAAGTAATCTATACAAAAAAATAAAATCCCTTGGCATATCTTTACCTAAAGAATTTTCAGAAACTTAAAAAGGAGAAAAAAAATGTTTACAGTAGTTATTGTTGGTAGACCCAATGTGGGTAAATCAACGCTTTTTAATAGATTAATTAAATCTAATCAAAAAATTAAAGCTATTACAGATAAACTCCCAGGTGTAACAAGAGATATAAATTATGGATTAGCAAAATGGGATGATAGAGAATTTAGCGTTGTTGATACAGGCGGATTTTTCCCTGATGAAAAGGCAGAGGATATTATTCAAAAACAGATGCTTGAACAGGTTAATATGGCAATATCAGATGCAGACCTTATCATTCATCTTCTTGATGGAAAGGAGGGATTACTTCCCTTTGACATAGAGATAGCAAGAAGACTTAGAAATACTGGAAAGGATATTATATGGGTAATTAATAAAATAGATAACCCTTCAAAGCTTAACATAATATTCGATTTTTACCCCATAGGAACAGATGAATTTGTACCTGTCTCTGCAATTACAGGATATGGAATAGAAGAACTAATTGATAAAATTTTAGAAAAAATTCCAAAACACTATGAAGTCAAACTTGAAACAGAAAAATTGCCTAAAATTGCCATTGTTGGCAGACCTAATGTGGGTAAATCAACAATTATCAATGCTTTACTTGGTAAAAAAAGAATGATTGTAAGCCCTATTCCCGGAACAACAAGAGATGCTGTTGATGCTATATGTACTTACTATGGAAAAAAATATTTATTCATCGATACAGCAGGAATAAAAAGGCTTTCTTACTATAAAAATGAAAGAACACAAATAGCCTATGTTGAAAAACTTTCATATTTTAAGGCTTTAAGAAGCATAGAAAGAGCAGATATTGCAATCCTTGTAATTGATGCAACAGAGGGTATTGTTAATCAGGATCAAAAAATTGCAGGAATAGTGGCAGAACAAAAAAAGGGATTGATTTTATTAATAAATAAGTGGGATTTAATACCTAATGAAGAGAAAGACAATAGGGTAAAATTTTTTAAGAATGAAATAAAGCGTAAGTTATGGTTTGTAGATTATGTTCCCTATTTAACTGTTTCTGGAGAGGATAAGACAAGACTTACAAAAATATTTCCTCTTATTGATCAAATATTAGAAGAATATCACAAAAGAGTATCCACCTCAGAGTTAAATAAGCTTTTTAGCCAGAAATTAAAGGATGCAGTTCTTTCTTCTCATGGAAAAGAATTAAGATTTTATTATATTACACAGGTCGGTATCAAACCTCCTACTTTTGTGACCTTTGTAAATGATGAATCCGCAGTTAAACAACATCATATAAAATTTCTCGAGAATTTATTAAGAGAAACTTTTGATTTTAAATACACTCCCTTGGAAATAAAAATAAAACAAAGAAAGTAAATTTTTATGTTAAAATATAAAACTATGCAGACTATATTAGTTACAGGAAGTGCTGGTTTTATAGGATGGGCAACATGTGATTTACTTTTAAAAAAAGATTTTATAGTTATTGGAATTGATAATATCAACGATTACTATGACCCAAAAATAAAAGAATTAAGATTGAACTCTTTAAAAAAATATGAAAATTTTATTTTTTACAAGGGAGACATTGAAGACCTGGATACTTTAAGGAAAATCTTTAAATCCCATAAAATAGAGGGAATCATAAATCTTGCTGCAAGAGCTGGAGTAAGAGCATCTGTAGAAAATCCATGGGGATATCTTGACACAAATGTAAAGGGAACAATCAATCTTCTGGAATGTGTTAAGGATTTTAATGTAAAAGTTTTTGTTTTAGCATCAACTTCAAGTGTCTACGGAGATACAGATAAGATTCCCTTTAAAGTCTCTGATTTTACTGATAAACCCCTTGCACCTTATCCAGCATCAAAAAAATCTGCTGAATTATTCTGCTATAGTTATCACTATCTATATGGAATAAATACAATAATTCCAAGATATTTTACAGTATATGGTCCCTTTGGTAGACCTGATATGAGTATTTTTAGATTTATAAAAAAAATAGACTCTGGTGAACCAATTACTGTATATGGCGATGGTAGACAAAAAAGAGATTTCACCTTTATTGAAGACATTGCAGAAGCAACAGTATCATGTCTTAATCTTGAAGGTTTCAAAATTTTAAATCTTGGTAATGACAATCCAGTAGAACTTATTTATGTTATCAATCTAATTGAAAAACTTCTCGGTAAAGAAGCAGAAATTCAATGGCAACCAAGACATCCAGCAGATATCTTTGCTACATGGGCAGATATAACAGAAGCAAAACAATACATTGGTTGGATTCCAAAAGTATCTATTGAAGAAGGAATAAGTAAAACAGTTCAGTGGTATAAAGAATATAGAGATTTGTTAAAAGACATAAAGATATAAGGAGGAATTAAAAATGCAGAGAATTTTAGTAGCCCATGATGGCTCAAAAGCTTCAGACAAGGCATTAAGAAAGGCACTGGAGATCGCTTTAAGTATGAATTCATCTCTTACTGTACTTGCTGTTGTCCCAGAGCTCTATCTTACAGAACTTTCCGATGCTGACAGACAAAGAATAACTGAAGTTTTAACCAGAGAAACAGAAGATACAATGGAAAGAATTAGAAAATCTCTATCTGGTAAACCAATAGAGATTAAATTTCTTGTAAGACAGGGCGATCCAGCTGAAAAAATACTTGAAACAGCTCATAAAATGAAAGTTGATTTAATTGTTACAGGTTCTCACGGAAAACACGGAACAAAAAAATTTCTTATTGGAAGCGTTTCTTCAAAAGTTGTTGAATACTCTAAATGCCCTGTTTTGGTTGTTAAGTAACAGAGGGAAAGTAAATATTAACTGTAGTGCCAGAATCTTTTTTGCTTTTTATTTCTATATAACCGTTATGAGCTTCTACAATACCCTTTACAATTGTTAAACCTAAACCAAATTTTTTGGGATCTGTTGAAAAAAGAGGATCAAAACAGTGTTTGAGTGTTTCTTCATCCATTCCCTGTCCAGAATCTTGAATTTTAAGTAATACTTTGGAATTAACTTTTTCCGTAGATATTGATACAACACCTTTCCCTTGAATGAAATTTTTGGCATTTTTTATTAATTCAATAATCAACTCTCTTATTTGTAAAGGATCCCCTTTTATTAATTGAGGTATTTCAGAAAGAGATGTCTCTAATATAATATCGTCTCCTAAAATTTCTTTAATCGTATTTTTTAATGATATTAAGAGATAATTTAAATTGAAGATAGCTTCGTTTGAAATAGAGGATTTTAGTTTTTTTAAAGCATTTACAAATTTTAATCCTTTTTCAGAGGCAATTATTAAATTATATAAATATTTCTGCATTTTCTCCTCTTTAATATTTTTTTCAAGTAATTGAGCAAAACCATATATTCCAGTTAAGATATTTGTGAGTTGATGAGTAAAGTTGGTTAAAATAGAATTTATTGCTTGAGATTCAATGGCTTCCCTATATTTTTCTTTTGCTATCTTAGTTTCTGTTATTTCTTTCCCTATTTCAAAGATCAGTTTCTTATTTTTACTGTATTTCAGTGGTATTGCAGTTAGTAAATAATATCTTCCCTCTGCAGATATCCTTTCATTGGTTTCTACCCTGTTAGTTTTTAATGCCTCATCGCATGGACAATTTTCGCATACTTTATCTCTATGATGCCAAAGGGAGTAACATTTTTTACCAATTACTTTATCATATGTTTTGCCGAGTCTTTCTATATATGCTTTATTTGCCCAAAGAACATTAAATTCTTCATCCAATAAAGAGAGATTATGTTCTATATTATTGAAAATTTCTGTTAAGTCTTCAGCGTTAATATCAAAATTGAAAATATTATTGGTTTCCATATATAGAAACTCTGTCTTTGCCAGCTTTTTTTGCCTGATACATTGCTATGTCTGCTTTTTTTATTGCTTCATCTATATCCTCTCCTGGTTCATAACTGTATGCGCCGATACTTACGGTTGTATTAATTGATTCATATTTTGGTATTTTTATTTGTTTTACTTTCTTTCTTAATCTTTCTGCAATATTATAAATGTGATTTATTTCACATCTGTATAAAATAACTAAAAATTCTTCACCACCGTATCTTATTACTTCGTCAAATCCTTTTATATTAGATTTTAAAGTTTTAGCAACATTTTTTAAGACAATGTCACCTACTGAGTGTCCATACTCATCATTTATTCTTTTAAAATTATCTATATCAATCATAAAAATGCATATTTTCATTTTACTTTTTTCTATCTTTAATTTCAGAATATCTAAATAAATTCTATTGTTAAGCCCAGTTAAAGGGTCTATAAATACCACACCTGGAAAATGTTTTAAAAGATCTCTCATGCTAATTATTCCAACTAATTGATTATTTTTATCAATGACTGGTAAATGACTGATATTGTATTGATTCATTAGATTCATCGCAGTTATTAAATGTTGCGATGCTCTTATAGTTATCAATTTTGAATTATTTTTATTAAGTTTAATAAGTAGATCACTTATTTTATTAGTTGACAATGATAAATTAAAAATTTTAGGGATGTCTCTAAGCGTAAGTATTTGTACTGGAAATTTTTTATCATTGGTTATGATAACACTACCTATTCCTCTTTGGGACATCAATTCTAAAAGCTCCAAAATTGTATTTTCTGTTGAAAGGGTATAAACATTACTTACCATTACACTTTTTACAAGAATCATTTTTGTTCCCTTAATTGTATAAAGATTTTAAAATTATATCAATTTGTTTAAGTTACGGTCAATTTGGTATAATTTTTTCAAGCCCCCTTAGCTCAGTAGGATAGAGCACAGGTTTCCTAAACCTGGTGTCGCAGGTTCGACTCCTGCAGGGGGCATTTTAAAAGGAGGATTCTATGAGAAGATTAAGTTTTATCTTTTTTTTATTATTTCTTTTTTGCTCTTCTGTTTTGGCAAGTGAAAAGAGATATTTCATATCTATTGAGAATTCACCATACATTGGTTCTGAAAACGCTCCTGTTACAATTATTGAGTTTATTGATTATCAATGACCCCATTGTGTAGAGGTCGGTCCGACCATTGATGGATTGGTTAGGGAGTTTGAGGGTAAAATAAAACTTGTTATTAAATTTTTCCCCTATCGATATAGAGATTATGCAAGAATTGCAGCAGAGGCAGCAGTGGAGGCATGGAAACAGGGTAAATTTGCTCAAATGCATGAGTTATTAATTAAAGGCTCACCAAGACTTGACAGAGAATCTTTAATTGGCTATGCAAAGGAGCTTAATCTCGATCTGGAAAAATTTATAAAGGCAATAGACAATCAAGAAGGTGCTTCAATAATTGAAAGAGATTTAAAACTTGCAAAAGATTTAGATCTTTATGTTACTCCTGCTTTCTATATCAATGGAATAAAGGTTTTAGGAGTAAGAGATTATGATTATTTTAAGGAGATAATTTTAAAGGAGCTTCAAAATGTTAAAAAAAGTAACATTATTTTTATTGTAAGTGTTTTTCTAATCATTTTCGCTCTTGTAAATATTGAGGGCTTTGCATCTGATAAAGAGAAAAAAAAACTTGAACCACTACCTTTACCACCTATTCCAAAAGACAATCCAATGACACAAGAAAAAGTTGAGCTTGGTAAAAAACTTTTTTTTGACAGAAGACTCTCAGGAGATGGAACTACAAGCTGTGCAAGCTGTCACGATCCTGAAAAAGCTTTTACAGATGCCTCTGAAATCTCTTTAAGTTATCCAACAACAAGAAACTTAAGGAATGCACCAACTTTATTGAATGTGGCTTATGCCAAATATCTTTTTTGGGATGGAAGAGCTAAGACTCTTGAAGAACAGGCAGAATTTCCAATTATGTCAGCCTTTGAGATGAATCAGAATCTTGAATTTTTAGAAGAAGAAATTAGAGTTGTCCCTGAATATAGAGAAGCCTTTAAAAAAGTTTTCGGTCAGGAAGTAAATATTAAATTAATAGCAAAGGCAATTGCTGCCTTTGAAAGAACTCTCATTTCTAAGAATGCACCAATTGATAGATTTCTAAGAGGAGATAAAAATGCATTAAGTGAAGAGGCTAAAAAGGGTCTTGAGATTTTTAAAGGTAAGGGGAAATGCATTGAATGCCATTATGGAGCTTACTTAAGTGATCATGAGTTTCATGCTTTGATGGTTCCAGAAAATCCGAAATATGTTAATGAAGATAAATTTATAACTACAAGGCGCTATGTAGCCAAAATTAATAAATATCCTGATTACATGAATGTAAAGGAAGACCTTGGCAGATATTTTAAAACGAAGAAAAAACAGGATTATAAAGCCTTTAAAACACCTACCTTGAGAGAAGTTGCAAAAACTGCTCCATATATGCATAATGGTATATTTAAGAGCCTTGATGAAGTTATTGAATTCTTCAACAAAGGTGGAGGAGAAGGAAACAGAGTGTTGAAACCTCTTAATTTGACAGAAGATGAAAAGAAAGCATTGAAAACCTTTCTTGTAGAGGCACTTACTGGAGAAGATTTACAAATTAAACCACCAGAAATTCCTTAATTTTATTGGAGGAACTATGAAAATTGAAGATATAATAAAAGAAAAGCCTCATTTGCAAAGTCCTCTTGAGCTTTATGAAAAAATTAAAACTTTAACTGACCAATGCAAAAAAGAAAAAGAAAGAGTAAAACTTGACAGTTATACCGAATTAATTGATATAGTCCTTAAAAATTTTTCCTCTGTTTTTCAAATCCCCTATGAATCAATTTCATTTTTGAAGGATGAAATTTTAAAAAGTGGTAAAAATCCTGTTAAAGATCCAGCAAGTCTATGGTCACTTCCGATTCAGAGTGAAGAACTTTCAAGGGAAGAAATTGACAGAATGCTTTTCATTTTGAGCAAACCCTTTTTTGTTTTCTTAAGAAAAGAAGGACAGAAGGCATCTTTTATGGATACTGGAAAATGTCCAATCTGTGGAACAGACTCATCCCTTTCAATGATTGTTGAAAACAATGAAAGGGTAATGATTTGTCCTCTCTGTGAACATGGCGGAAGCTTTTTTAGAATAGGATGTCCCTATTGTTTTAATAAAAATTCAACAAGAATTGAGATACTTCTTGATGAAGAAGAAATAAGAGCAGAGCTCTGTCTTGAATGTAATACCTATATAAAAAGCTTTAAAGAAGAACAGTATATAAAATATAAAGACCCTTTTTTAATTGATATAATCAGTCTTCCTCTTGATATAGTTGTACAGAAGCGTGGATATATAAGGCGATCATCGAATATAATCGGATTGAGAATAATTGAGTAATGAGCAAGAAAGTTTTTCATGAACTTTTATCTCTTGATGAAGCAAAGGAAAAACTTTTATCTTCTTTTAAAGAAAGGGTTTCTACCCCAATTGCCTTTGAATTAGTTCCAGTTAAAGAGTCTTTAGGAAGGATTACAGCTCAGGCAGTTACTGCTCAATTTTCCTCTCCCTATTTCCACTCCGCTGCAATGGATGGATATACTGTTAGAGCCCGTGATACCTTTCAGGCTACTGAAAGAGAACCTGTAAGACTTAAAATCGGCGTTGATACACATTGGATTGAAACAGGAGACCCATTACCTCATGACTTTGATGCAGTAATACCAGTAGAGGATGTAAATATAAAAGAAGGATTTATAGAGATTTACGCATCTGTGCCTCCTTACAATGATGTAAGACCAATTGGAGAAGATATTGTTGCAACAGAGCTGATTATCCCTGAAAGTCATGTTGTACGACCTGCAGATATTGGAGCAATGCTTGCAAGTGGTATAACAGAAATAAAGGTACGAAAGAAACCTATAATTGGAATTATTCCGACAGGTTCAGAACTAATTGATGTTGAAACAATTAAAGAGAGGATGCCGAACCCACCGGAACTCATAGAATATAATTCAGCTGTTTTAGGCAGTTTAGTTACTGAAGTAGGAGCAGAGCCAAAAATTTATCAAATTGTTCCCGATGAAGAAAAGGCAATAAAGAATGCCATATTAAATGCTCTAAAAGAATGTGATGTTGTCTTACTTAATGCTGGGTCTGGATATGGAAAAGAAGATTTTACATATAAAGTTATAAATGAACTCGGAGAAATTATTATAAATGGCGTTGCAATAAAGCCAGGTAAACCCTTTATTGCAGGATTTATAGATAATAAGCCTGTTTTAGGAATTCCTGGTTATCCTGTATCAGCCTTTTTATGCTTTAACCTTTTTGTTAAGCCTATTATAGAACTTTATCTTGGTGTATCAACAAAGAAAGAAGAACAACTCAAAGCAATACTTTCAAGACAGATTTCATCAAACATAGGTGTTGATGAATTTGTAAGAGTAAAAGTTGGAAGGGTAGGTAGTAAATACATAGTAACACCAATGGGAAGAGGAGCAGGACTGCTTATGTCTGTGGTAAGAGCAGATGGGTATATTGTTATTCCAAGAGGTTCTGAAGGCTTTTCACAGGGTACTGAGGTGGTGGTAAATTTATGGCGTAGTAAAGAGGAGATTGACAGCACTGTTGTATGTATTGGAAGTCATGACAACACCCTCGATGTTTTGTATAACTTTTTAAGAAAAAATTATCCCCATGTAACCCTTTCCTCTGCACATGTTGGTTCAATGGGTGGACTTATTGCAGTCAAAAAGGGAGAAGCTCACATGGCAGGAACTCATCTCCTTGATGAGGAAACTGGGCAGTATAATGTTCCTTTTATAAAAAAGCTTTTACTAGATAAAAAAGTTGTACTTATAAATCTTGTTTACCGAATTCAGGGGTTTATTGTGAAAAAAGGTAATCCAAAAAATATTAAAGGATTTGAAGACCTTATAAGGGAAGATGTTGTTTTCATAAACAGACAAGCTGGTTCAGGAACAAGACTTCTTCTTGATAAACATTTAAAAGAGCTTGGGATATCTTCTGAGTCTATAAAAGGTTATGAAAGGGATGAATACACCCATATGGCAGTAGCTTCAGCAGTGCTTACAGGAAGAGCTGATGTTGGATTAGGAATTTTATCTGCTGCACAGGCATTGGGGCTTGATTTTATTCCTGTTACAGAAGAAAGATATGATATACTTATTCCTCAAGAATTCCTTGAACTTCCAATACTTCAAGCAGTTTTAAAAGTAATAAGAGAAGATGAAGAATTTAAAAAATCAGTTCAGTCTCTTGGTGGATATGACACCCGTGATATGGGTAAAATTATTTATTCAAATTAACCTTCCTGATTTTTAATTTCTTCTATAGCCTTTTCGATTGATTCTCTGTTAATTCCAAGAATGCGTTTTGCACCAATGTATCTACTTAGGTAGTAGGGTGCTTCAAGGCTGTCAATTGTTACTTTTTTTGACCTTGTTGATGCATGAATGAAGAGATTGTCTCCAAGATAAATTCCTACATGAGAAGGGAATTTTGCATAGGTTCTGAAAAATACAAGGTCACCAGGTTGAAGTTCCTCTTTTTTAACTGGTACTCCCACTGTAAACTGTTCTCTTGCACTTCTTGGCAAATCAATTCCAACCATTGAGTAAACTTTTTTCACAAAAAAGGAGCAATCAAGTCCACTAAAGCTATTTCCACCAAATCTGTATGGCAGATGAAGCATCTTTTTTGCAAAAAGAAGTAATCTCTCTGTTATGCTCATTTGGGAAAGATCTTCTGATGCTTTAATTTCCTCTATTTCCTCCTTTTTTTCTTCTATGTCTAATTTAGCATTAGATAAAGCAGGAACTTTTTCATTCTCTCTTATTGATAAATTTTCCTTTGGCTTAACTGGAGCTTTTACAAGTAGTTTCTGCCCTATATTTAATTTGTTACTGTTTAAATCATTTAGCCTTTTAAGTTCATCGACTGATATATTGTATTTTTTGGCAATTCTATATAAATTTTCGCCTTTTTTTACAATGTGATATTGAGGTTCTGTTGAATTTTTAAGTTCCTTTGATTTTTTTGTAATTTTACTGTTTTTTTCAGGAATTTCAAGTTTCATTCCTATTTGCAATTTATCAGTTGTTAAATTATTTGCTTCTTTAATATCTTCAACTGTAACATTGAATTTTTTTGAAATCCTGTAGATATTGTCGCCTTTTTTTACTGTGTATGTTTGAGCAAAAACAAGACAGGGGAAAATTATTGAAGCTATTATAAAAATAAATATTTTACTCATAAATCACCTCCTCATGCAGCATTAATTTTTTGAAGATCTATTGCTGGCAATTCATTTAAACTTGAAATACCAAAAACTTTTAAAAATTCCTTTGTTGTCCCATAAAGAAAGGGTCTGCCAGGCACTTCTTTTTTCCCTATGATTTTTATCAGTTTTTTTTCCATTAGAGTTTTTATTGCATAATCAGAATTTACACCTCTTATTTTTTCTATTTCTGCTTTGGTAATGGGTTGTTTATAAGCTATTATTGCAAGGGTTTCAAGGGCTTGTTCAGAAAGTTTATTATTAAGAGTTAAATTTTTAAATAAAGTTATCCAATCAGCATAAGCGGGATTAGTTACCATTTGATAACTTTCTTCCATCTGAACTATTAAAATTCCTGATTCTCTTGATTTATATTCATTAATAAGTTCATCCATTATGTCTTTAATTTCTTTATCTTGAATATTAAAAAGAGAGCTTAATATTTTTATGGAAAGGGGCTTATCGGAGATAAAAAGGAGTGATTCAAGAATTCTTTTTATTTGTTCTTTTTTTTGGAACAAATGCATGCTTAGCCATTATACACAAAAACAAGATGAAAAATCAACTATTAATTTATATAAAGTTCATATGTCATAATTAAAATTATGACTTTCAAATTTTTTAAGACAAGAACCATCAGCTTAATATATTTTGCTGGTTTGATTCTTACCACTGTGGAATTTATTTTTCAACTTATAGGGAAAAGTCTTTGTCAGACTGAAGGATGTAGAATTGTAGAAAGCTTTGTAAAAGGTGGAGATATTGTTTTGCTTATTTTTGGTATTTTTTTATTTACTATTCTGTTTTTCCTTTCTTTTAAAAAGGGACAAAAAGCTGATTATTCCCATTCTTTAATTTTAATAATTGCTCTAACTGTTGAGGGTTACTTATTGGGATTTCAAAGTTTTATCTTGAAGGAATTTTGTGTCTTCTGTCTTACAATTTTTGGATTCCTTTTTATAGCAACTATTTACAGATTTATGCAAGGAAGGAGGGAACTTATATATGCCTTTGTTTGTTTTTTGGCAGTATTTTTTATAATTTACATAGTAAACCCTCAAATCAATGAATTCCCATCTTCAAGATATGTTTTAGTTTATTCTAAGGATTGTCCTTATTGTAATGAAATCATTAAATTTTGTGAACAATTTTCTATTCCAGTGAAAACCATAGAGGCTAACGAAATTGGAGGAATTTTGAAAAGTTTAAAAATAAATTCTGTTCCTGTATTATTCTACAATGATGATTTAGAAAAGAAATTTATTATAGGAAATGACAATATAAAGACATATCTTTTAACTAAGGTAACTCCTCAGCAGAATTCATCTGAAGTATGTCCTATTTTTGCTCCATCGGAATGTAAATAGTGTTATTAAAAAATAAATTGATAAATTAAAATTTTTAAGATAAAATATCCTTTATGAAAATAATTGATTTTCATACACATGCTTTTCCCGATGAAATTGCCGAAAGAGCAATGCAAAAACTTCAGGAAAATTGTATAGTTAAACCATTTCTGAACGGGACAATTTCAGAACTTTTAAGATCTATGGATAAAAACGGTATTTCCACATCTGTTTTATGTAATATTGCTACAAGACCAGAACAGTTTGAATCAATATTAAAATGGAGTAAAAGAATTCGGTCTGAAAGAATTATTCCTCTTTTATCAGTTCATCCTGATGATAAAGAGTTAAAAGAACATTTAAAAATAGTAAAAAATGAAGGTTTCCCTGGAATAAAAATGCATCCCTATTATCAAAATTTCTCTATAGATGATGAAAGAGCATTTTATATTTATGAATCCCTAATAGAAAACGATTTATTTATAGTAATGCATTGCGGATATGATATTAGCTTTCCTGAATGGGATATTGCCTCTCCTGAACGAATATTGAATGTTTTAAATAAGTTTCCAGAACTTAAATTCATTACAACTCATCTTGGTGGATGGAAACAGTGGGATGAGGTGGAAAAGCTAATTATTGGAAAGCCAATATACATGGAAATATCTTTTTCATTTGGATGGTTAGCAGAGGATAAAATAAAAGACTTTATTATTAGACATCCTTCAGATTATATACTTTTTGGAACAGATTCTCCTTGGGCTGATCAAGGCAGGGAGATAGAAAATCTTAAAAAACTAAGCCTATCTGAATCTTTAATGGATAAAATTTTATATCATAACGGTATAAAGCTATTGAATATAAGATGATTCTTAGACTTCCTAAATCGATAATTGTAAGTTTTAAAGATTTTTACAAAGATGAGGGTATTTATCTAAGTGCTGCTCTTGCTTTTTTCTCGATTCTTTCAATTATTCCTTTAAGCATGTTCATTGTAAATATATTAATTACATTTACAAAAGAAGAGACTATTGTGAGATTTGTTTACAATAAATTAGTTTATTTATTCCCTTCAATAGAAATTCAGATGATGACTGAAATCAAAAAGTTACTTATGTTAAAAGGAGTCAGTGAAATTTCAATACTTTTGTATGGATTTTTCTCATTACAGCTTTTTACAGCAATTGAGTTTTCTTTAAATAAAATCTTTAAAATATCAAAACAAAGAAATATTCTTGTGTCTTTTTTAATGTCCTTTTTCATAATTTTAATAATAATTGTAGCAGTTGCTGCTTCTTTCGGGATATCTTATATAATTAAGCTGATCCGACCTCCCATGATTGAAGAATTGAGCACAATAATGAGATTTTTCGTAAAATACGTTATTACCTTTCTTCTTGTTTTTGTAATAATAGGATGTCTATATAAGTTTCTTCCAAAAAAGAAGATTAAAACAGTTCCCATTCTTATTGGAACTTTAATCACTACTATATTGATTGAGTTTGCAAAATATATTTTTGCCTTTTATGTATCTAATATAATAAAAATAAGTACTCTTTATGGCTCTGTATCAACTTTTCTTGCCCTTCTTATGTGGCTTTTTTATGCCTGGGCAGTTTTTTTATATGGTGCCGAATTAATAAATAATCTTGATAGAAAAAAATGAAGGTGGCTCTAACAATAGGTGGCTCAGACCCTACCTCTGGAGCAGGTATTCAGATGGATTTAAAAGTTTTTCAGGTTCTTGGTGTTTATGGTGTAAGCGTATTGACAGCCTTAACTTCGCAAAATACTACTGAAGTAGAAAATATTTATCCCTTATCATATGATTTAATTGATATTCAATTTAAAACTCTTCTTAAAGATATTAAACCCTATGGAGCTAAAACAGGAATGATTTATACTGAAGATGCTGTTGAGTGTATACATGAAAATATATTAAAATTTAAAGTTACGAATTTGATAATTGATCCCGTCATAATTTCAACGACAGGAACAAAATTAATTGAAGATTCTGCTCTTTTAAAACTGAAGGATAAATTAATTCCACTATCAAAAGCCGTAACTGCTAATATTTTAGAGGCTGAGATTCTTTCAGGAATTAAGATAAATTCTATTGATGAAGTAATAGATGCTTCAAAAATTATCCATAAAATGGGCACAGAAATAGTAATTATTAAGGGTGGACATTTTAATCATAAAGTTCCTGATTTTTTATATGATGGAAGAGATTTCTTAATGATAGAAGGTGAAAAACTTAAAGGACAATTTCATGGGACAGGATGTGCTTTTTCCTCAGCTTTTTTATCTTTTATTTGTAATGGCTATAATCCAAAGGAAGCCTTGAAAGCATCAAAAAATTTTGTTAAAAATGCGATTAGAAATGCTTTAAAATTAGGACAAGGCATGAATTTACTAAAAATATAGGATGAGGATATGCAAAAAATTGTGCTTGAAACAAATCTTGAAGGTGTAAAATTCCTTCGTAGAGGAAAAGTAAGAGATATTTATGAAGTGAATGATTATTTACTTATTGTTGCTACAGATAGAGTTTCTGCCTTTGATGTTGTACTTCCAAATGGAATTCCAGGGAAGGGTAGGGTATTAACGCAGATTTCTTTGTTTTGGTTTAATCAGGTAAAAGATATTATAGAAAATCATGTTGTTTCAGCAAATGTGGAAGAATTCCCAGAGTCTTTAAGAAAATATAAAGACATTCTTGAAGGAAGAAGCATGCTTGTAAGAAAGGCAACACCACTTCCTGTGGAATGTATAGTTCGTGGATATATAACTGGCTCTGGATGGAAGGATTATCAAAAAACAGGAATGGTCTGTGGAATTAAACTTCCTCCTGAACTTTTGGAATCTCAAAGACTTCCAGAACCAATTTATACTCCAAGTACAAAGGCAGAGCAGGGTCACGATATAAATATCAGTTTTGAAGAAACCGTAAAAATTCTTGGTAAGGAAACAGCTGAAAAAATAAGGAATTTTGCCATTACTATTTATAAAAAGGCATCAGAGATTGCAGAGAAAAAAGGAATTATAATTGCTGATACAAAAATGGAATTTGGTTTTTATAATGATAAAATCATTCTAATTGATGAGCTTTTAACGCCTGATTCTTCCCGATTCTGGTCAATGAAGGATTATTCTCCTGGAAAATCTCAAGACAGTTACGATAAGCAAATTGTAAGGGATTATTTGCTTTCAATAAAATGGGATAAAAAACCCCCTGCACCTGAGTTACCAGAAGAAATAGTAAAGAAAACTGCGGAAAGATATGAAGAAATATTTAAGATTCTAACTTTTTAAGGATCTCTCTCACAGTAGAAAGATTTTTTAAATCATCCTGGAGAGATTTTTTTGGTGTTTCAAGGATTAAGGGAACATTAGATAATTCTTTTATGTTTAAAAAGTTTTCAAACCCTTTGATTCCAATGTGTCCTTTGCCAATGTGCTCATGTCTGTCAATTTCAGAGCCTGCTGATGTTTTGGAGTCATTTAGATGAATTAGTTTAATTAGATCAAAACCATATTTATTTGATTCTTCAATGAATTTTGATATACCATCATCACTGGAAATGTCATAGCCAGCAGCAAAAAGATGGCAGGTATCAATACAAATCCCGCCAAGATTTTCATTATTAATATTGTTAAATGTTTCAATCAAATCTGGGATTTTAGATGTTATCTTACTTTTTGCGGTGTTTTCTATTAAAATTTTACATTTTTCAAGTTTTCCAATTTTACTGAATCCTTCACGGGTTTTGGCAAAAATTTCATTTTTATCCATGTCTTTGTTATCCTTTAAATGGATTACATAATAATCTGCACCGAGTAAATCTGCCATTAAGACTTCTCTTTTCAATAAATATCTGGAAGAAGCAATAGTTTTTGGATTTGATGAAATAAGATTTATCAAATAGGAGGCATGAACTATTAGAGGATTCAGTGCATGAAGCTCTCTTAAACTTTTAAATTCATCAATAATTTCTTGTTCAAATTCTGGAATCTGCCAAACTTGAGGACTGTGAAGAAAAATCTGGAAAGTGTTACATTTAAGTTCTACTGCTTCATTTATAGAGTTAATGAGACTATTTTTTATAGAAGTATGAACACCAATAGGTCTCAATTTTGTAAAATTTCTTCTACTTTTTTATACAAAACTTTAATTTCTGGAATTTTATTTTTTACTGTTATGATATTCTGCCAATTAATTTTTAAATATTGATGAATTGTTTCATTTATGTGTTTTGTAAGGGGTGCAATTTTATAAACAATGTCCCCTAAGAATTCATAACAGGCAAGCACTGTTTCTTTGTAGGTGTCAGGAATTTCTCTGTTGTATTTTTTTAAAACTTCTTCACAGAGGTCAACTATGCAAAGAATGATATCATTGATACATTTGTCAAGGATATATCTTATATCTCTATTCGCAAAATATTTATCTCTGTCAACTCCATAAATTTTATTCTGAAAATACTCAATAGTTTCTTTAAGAAAAGAAAGCAATTTTTCAGATTTTTTTTTCATATTTTATGCTCTCTTCTAAATCTTATACTTTCTGCTTCATGGAGTGCTTTGTGTGCAACATTGTAAAGAGTATCTAAATGAGGCTCTACAAGTGGAATACCCTTAAGAGCCTGCTGAATTATAAATGGGGATTCTTCTTCATCATCAAGCCTAAGAATTTCAATCTCTCTATCTGTGCTCATTAATATTTCATCAGTTATTTCAATAGCTTCTTTTTCAGAGGCATTTATGTATATGGCAAGGTCTATGTCTGAACGAGTATGTGGTTTCCCACTGGCAAAGGAACCGAAAAGATAAGCCAGAAGAATTTTATTTTCTTCCCTGAGTTTTTTTAGGACTTTTTCAAGATTTTCTAACTCTTTTTCAATGTGCATATTTCATATAAATAAAAAGGCGACGGCCGGATTCGAACCGGCGAATGGCGGTTTTGCAGACCGCTCCCTTAGCCACTTGGGTACGTCGCCAATAAAAAAGCGGGCGACGGGATTTGAACCCGCGACCCCAACCTTGGCAAGGTTGTGCTCTACCAGCTGAGCTACACCCGCATCAATTAACTCTCTTTTTAGGATCAAGAGAATCTATGATTTTCTCAAAGACCTCAAACTGTTCTTCGATTCTGCTTAATTTTAATTCTAACTCTTTTATCCTTTTATTTGCAAATAGTTCTATTAACTCTGCTTTTTTTGTTAAATTATCAAGTTCAGCAATTAATTTAATTATTCTTTCTTTTTCTCTTTTTCTTCTTTTTTAGCAATGAGTTTTTTAAAAAAGGAAATCATTTATAAAAAAATAGCACAAGGAATCATTTAAAGTCAACAATTGAGGATAATTTTCTAAAATTATATAATTTATTTATATAAACGAGGCTTTATAAAGGAAATGGAAGAGTTCATCTTTAAGCCAATAGGTTATGTTAAGACAAGGGCAGAAACAATCCCACGGCATTGGAGTGTTTCAGATGTGGAGGGTGAGATTATTGTAGATTCTGAATACAAAGTAGGTCTTAGGGATATAAAGTCAGGAGAAAAAATTGTTGTTATATTCTGTTTCCATAAATCTCCTCCTTTTACTGCTGAAAAACTTATTCAAAAGCCACCGCATTTAAATGAGACAAGAGGTGTATTTAGCACCTGCTCACCACACAGACCAAATCCAATTGGACTTTCAATACTTGAGGTAATTGATGTGGTGGATAACATAATAAAAGTAAGAAGGATTGATATGTATGACGGCACTCCGGTTCTTGACATAAAGCCTTATGTTGAATATACATCAAAATAGTTTTTATAAGAATTCAATTAACAATGTCTAAATATTAGTTAGAGATGAAGATAAAAAATATTCTAATTACAGGTAAGCCCAGATGTGGAAAAACTACATTAATTAAACAACTTGTAAAAGAACTAAATATTCCCGCCTCTGGATTTTTTACAGAAGAAATAAGAGAAAAAGGAGAGAGAACAGGTTTTAAAATTGTTACCTTAAGTGGCAAAGAGGGCTTACTTGCGAAGAAAGACATCAATAGTAAATTTAAAGTATCAAAGTATGGAGTTCTATTAAATGCTCTTGAAGAGATTGGAGTAAAAGAGTTGGAAAAGGGTTTGCAAAGTCACGCATTAATTGTTATAGATGAAATTGGTTCAATGGAACTTTTTTCAGAGAAATTTAAAAAGATTGTGCTGAAAGCTTTAGACGGGGATTGTTTTGTTTTAGGCACAATTACAATTAAATCAGACCCCTTTTGCGACATGATAAAACAAAGAAAGGATACAAAAATCTTTTTTCTTCAAAGAGAAAAATTTGATGAACTCAAAAAAGAAGTAAAGAAATTTTTAAACCAGCTATATTTAAAGCATATTTGACAAATAAATGTAAATCATAATTAATCCAAAATTACTGAGAATTAAAAATCTGTCTTTCGATTTTGCTGTCATTTAGAACTGGCAAATACCCTATGAATCTCTTATAATAAGCCATGAGATTTTTCGTATTTGGTTCAGAATTATAAAAAAGGATTTGTTTTTCTGATTAATGGAAAAAGTTTCAGTTTTAATTAGTGTTATAATATTTTATGAAAATAAGTCTAGATGGAGAAAAACTTCAATCTTTAGGAGTATCTGCTATATTAATTTTTGGTTCAACTGTTGAAGGAACAATGCATCCTAACAGTGATATAGATTTTGCAGTTTTGTTTAAAGACAAATCCCATTTAAAATCATCGCCTGTACAAGTATATGGTGAAATTTATGAAGAATTAACAAAAAATTTTAAAGGTAACATTGATATAGTTTATTTACATGAAACACCTCTTAGCCTTCAATTTAATGCAGTAAATGACGGTGAATTGATATTCTGTGCAGATGAAGAATTCTTTTATGAATATAAAGACAGAGTGATAATGCTATATCTTGATTTTAAGTACTTTGAAGGAATATTTGATAGGGCATTAATAAAAAATGATTAAAAAAGCACCAGTAAATACTGTAAAGGTGAGAAATATTCTTGCTCAGATTGAAGAAGGAATAAAAGAACTTGACACATTAAGTAGATTAACTCTAAATGATTTTTTATCTGATAAGAGGAACTATATTGTTGCAGAACATTATTTAAGAAGATGTCTTGAGAGAATATTAACAATAGGAAGTCATTTTCTCTCACGTATTAATGCCAAGACAAAGGATTATCAACAGATTATATTAAGTCTTGGTGATCATGGTTTAATTCCAAAGGACTTTGCTGAGAGAAATAAAAATCTTGCAGGATACAGAAACAGATTAGTTCATATATACTGGGAGATAACGCCTGAAGAACTTTACAATGTCATAAATCAGCATTTAAATGATTTAATTGAATTTTGTAAATATTACCAAGACATTTTATCAAATCTTAAAAAATATGGCTTAGAAAGTTAAATCTAAAGTTGGTGCCAGATGTTTTATGCTTTTCTACCCATTCTGGTAATTCTTTTTTCATTAAATAAAAAAATTTGTTAATATGGAAAGAAAATATAAGATTTATCAATGTGATGAAGAAATTTGCTTAATTGCCTATTACTTAATTTAGGCGGTGTTAAGGTTTAATCTTTTCTTTTTTGTTTAGAAATGTGCAAAGAAATATTTCTGCTTGGCGTAGCTCATTCAAAAAGGTTCAGCTTTATTTCCACACTTCTGATAAACTATCTCAAGCACCTGCCAGAAGAAATCTATGGCTCTACCAATACCGTTTGTCCTGCCTATAATAACCACTTAACGGCATCTTCCCAATCTCTAAGTAAAAGAAGATTTATGATGTATTAGGATTCAAAGAGCGACCTTATAGAAGGAGAAATTTGTGTTACCCAAAACACAAAAACTACTCCTCTGAAGCTTTGTGCAGTAATGGTTTTTTCAAAAAACTTAACAAGTTGGGTAAAGTTGGAAAAAATCAGAAGTTTAAAAATACCATTTGCTACTATAGATATTTTTACTTCAATCTTTCATAAGTTTCTTCAAATAGATGTGCTGTTTTTTTGAATGCTGAAAGAATGTTAGGGTCAAAATGGTATGGCATAGTTCTTCCATCACCTTCTACAATAATTTTATAAGCTGTTTCATGGTTAAAGGCTGGTTTGTAAACTCGTGCATTTCTTAAAGCATCATACTGGTCTGCCAGATTTACTAATCGACCTTCAAGAGGAATTTCTTCACCTTTAAGTCCCTTTGGGTACCCAGTGCCGTCAAATCTTTCATGGTGTGTTAATGCAATAGTAGCACCAATGCTTAGCCGTGGGTGTTCTCCAATTATTTTATAGCCGAATACGGTGTGCATTTTCATCAATTCCCACTCTTCGGGGGTAAGTTTTCCTGGTTTTCTTAAAAGGTCTGGATGAATATGGAGTTTCCCAACATCGTGGAGAGTTGCTTGTATTCTTATTTTATCTATAATTTTTTCTGGTAGATTCAATTCTTTACATAGTATGGCACAGTATTCACCTACTCTTAATATGTGATTTCCGGTATCTTCATCATTTGCCTCTGCACCTCTTGCCAAGGCATATACGGTATAATTAAAAGCATCTTCTGTTTCTTTTGCCTGATTGGATAGGGAACGAAGAAACATTATCTGTGTTACGAGACTTCTTAAAACTGAAACATCATATTCTGTAAGTTTTTTCCCATAATTTAATGCAAAGACACTCAGATTTTCACTAAAAAAACATGCAAAATTATAAACTCTTATTCCAAATTCCCGAAAGAAAAAGTGAAATGAAGATCTTTCGTTTTGTTCTTCATTTGAAAAGAATACATCAAAGTCCCCTTTTTTAAAAAAGCCATAGTTATCTCTTAATATGACCTTATTTTTTAATAGTTTGGTATTTTTGTATTCGTACATATACCAATCAATGTTTTGTTCGTCTTTTAAACCGAGTATAATGATTTGGGGGTTGCCTGATTGTTCATGCTCTTTTTTGAGTAAACCTTGTATAGTTATCTCAAAGCTTGTTAGGAAGTCAAAAGAGGCAGGATCAAAAAGTTTAATCAGTTTTTCGCTTGTTTCAGTCAGAGCGATAATATTTTTATAAGAACTTATCACCCTGTCATTTAAGTCTTTTACCTTGAGTAAAACTTTAATTCTCGCAAGGACTTCCAATCTGTCAAAGGGCTTTGTGAGAAACTCTTCTGCGCCTGCTTCAATACCTTTTATTCTTTCTTCTTTACTTGCGAGGGCGGTTATAATAATAACTGGTATATGTCGCCACTTCTCAGAACTTTTTATTCTTTTTGTAACATCAAAGCCATTCATCTCTGGCATCATTACATCAAGTAGTATGAGGTCTATATTTTTTTCTTCAAGAATTGCCAAAGCTTCTTTGCCATTTTTAGCCTTAATCACATCGTAACCTACAGGTTCTAAAATGGCAGAAAGAAGTTCAAGGTTGTAGGGTTCGTCATCAACGCAAAGTATAACTGGTCTTTCCATTTTTTACTCTTTTTTTAGATGTTTCTTAATAATTTCAGGTATTTTTCTTGTTTCATAGGGTTTTGTAATATAGTCTTCAGCGCCTAATGAAAGAGCCTTTTCTATTTTATCACTAAAAGCTACTGATGATATAATCAAAACCTTTATTTCTTTTATTTCAGGATCATCTTTTATTATTTTAAGTGCTGTCAGCCCATCCATTACGGGCATTTGCACATCCATTAAGATTAAGTCAGGCTTGTTCTCTTTAGCTATTTTTATTGCTTCTGCTCCGTTGCTTGCTGAAATAACATTGTAGCCGTGGTATTCTAACAATTCAATAAGCAATTTTCTGTTTATTTCGTTGTCATCTACTACAAGTATTACTGCCACTGCTAATTCCTTAAGGATTTTACTAAATTCTCATTTTTTTGTATCTTCTTTAGTTAAATTAACGGGAATAGTAAAGAAAAATGTGCTTCCTTTGCCAAACTCACTTGTAAAGCCAATCTCCCCTTGATGTAATTCAACTAATTTTTTTGTAAGGGCTAAGCCTAACCCTGTGCCTTCATACTGCTTTGTGTAAGGCGACTCTAACTGACTGAATGGCTTAAACAACCTTTCAAAATCTTCTTTTTTGATCCCAATCCCTGTGTCAGTCACAGAAAATTGGATAAAATTATCTTTTTTCTCTGTTTTTATAGTAACGCTGCCACCGTCTTCTGTAAATTTAACGGCATTGCTTAGAAGGTTATAGAGCATTTGCTTGAGTTTTCTTTCATCAGCCTTAATGATTATATCTGTTTCAGGGGATATTTCCATTTTTAAGGATATGTTGTTTTTCATTGCCTTTTCTTTAATCATCATAACAGAGGAGTTTATGACCTCTTTTATGTAAACTTCACTAAGTTCTAATGTCATCATACCTGCTTCAACCTTAGAAAGGTCAAGTATTTCATTAATTAGAGAAAGCAGGTGCTTTCCGCTGTTATAGATGATAGTCAAGTATTCCCTCTGTTTTTCATTTATTTTTCCATAATGTTCATCAAGAAGGACTTCAGTATAACCATTAATTGAGTTTAAAGGCGTTCTAAGTTCGTGACTCATGTTTGAGAGAAACTCACTTTTAGCTCGAGAGGCTTCTATAATCTGGTTATTTAGAGATTCCAGTTCTATTTTTCGACTTTGTAGTTTATCAATTGATTCTTGCAAATTCTCTTTGAGAATTATTATTTCATTCATACGCTTTATATTACTAATACCTATAGAAAGCTGGATGGCACAGTTTTTTAGTAGTTCTATATTATTCTCATCAAAGCCATGAATACAAATAGTTTCCAATACACCTAAGTTTTCATCACCATATATTAATGGAAGGGCTACAATATCCTTTGGAATTATCGTTCCAAAGGCAGTATCTAACTTTACTGTATCCTTTGGAATATTTTTTATTGCCACTATATCCTTGTCTAAAAAGGCTTTTTTGGAAATCTCATCAGCTTCCGATGGAAGAGTAACAAGATAAGTAGCAGTTGGGTTTAGTCTCCCCCATTCATTAATGTATAAAATAGAGCCTTCTGCACAGGTGATTTTTGCCAGCTTATTTAATATTGTGTTTGAAAAATTATGTAAATCAGCAAATGACTGGTTAAGTATTGTTAGAAATTCAGCATATCTTTTATCTATATCTTCTTTCTCAATAAGCTTTTTATTCAAATCATTAAGTTGATAAATTAAGCGGGCAAACTTGATACTAATTATTCCAGTGGCAAAAGAAGAAAACAATAAAATTCCTATCAAAATTTTTAATAATGACGATATCGGTGCCATAACTGTTGTTTTATCATGTGTAACTATTATAGTCCATGCAGGATTGGGCAGTCTTTTGTAAGACAGAAACACATCATTTTTAAGAATCGGGTCTGTGGCTGATAGAACTTTATTTTCTATAAAATCGTCTTTGATAAAGGTTTCAAATTCTGGAATTTTTACAAGATTATCGCTCAATTTTAGACTGCTGTAAATTATATGATTGTTTTTATCAACTATATAAATATGCTTATCTTCTGAAGCAAGTATGTCTAAATAAGCCTTAAAATAGTCCCTTTCAGGAGATGCAAAGATGACACCAATAAAATTGTTGCCATCTAAAATAGGCATGGATATTGTGAATGTATATCTAATCGGCATACCTTTTCTTAGGTAAAGTTCAGATATATGAGGTTGTAAGGTCTCTTTTGCACCTTTAAACCAATCTCTAAAAGAAAAATCCTTTCCAATTATATTTGGATCATGGGGAGCTCTTGATATCAATATACCATCTTTTGTTGCGATGCCTGCTGTCTCTAATTGTGGATTATTGGCAATTAAATCATCTAAATGCCTCTGAAGATCTCTAAAATCCCCCTTTTTTAGAGCATTAATAAGAGACCTTCTTATAGCAAAAGCCTTAATATATTTTATATCGCTATTTAGTCGGGCATCAATCCTGCTTTCTGTTATTTGAATGGACTGAATAATATCATTTTCGATATGGTTTTTTAATATCTTATACGGCACAAGATAAAAATAAATGCCTATTGCAGTAGCTGGTATAATAGTTAAAAGCAAGCCACTAAGGAAAATGCGCCATTTTTTTTCGATCAGCCAGTTAATCATAATTAACCTTCACATATGTCTAAAATAAATTTAGAGAGGAAGCCTCAATAAGGTAAAATTATTTGACAAAACCCTAAAAGAAGGCTTCCTTATACTAAGTATATCAGTATTTTTGTAAAAATTCTATAAAAAATAGTCCACCCTCTTAGCCCTACCGATTTTGAATTGAAATTAATATTATTTTCTCTATTTTTCAGTGCCTAATACCTGTTTAATTTTTAAGGAGAGGTCTTTTATGGTAAAAGGCTTTTGGATAAAGGGAGTGCTTTCATCAAGCACTCCATAATGAGCGATAGCGTTATCCGTGTATCCTGACATATAAAGCGCCTTGATGTTAGGGTGATTCTTTCTAAGCCTTTCCACCAAAACCTTCCCATCCATAATCGGCATAATGACATCGGTAATGACAAGGTCAGGCTTTATCCCTTTTTCTTCCACCAATAGCAAAGCCTCTCCACCATTTGCTGCAACAGTGACTTGATAACCTAATAAAGTAAGCATTTCTTTAAACAAATCCTGTAATGATGGTTCATCTTCGACAATAAGGATATGTTCTCCTCCAACTTTGAGTTCGGCATCTATCTCTTCTTTTTTTACCTCTGTTTTTGTCTCATACACAGCAGGAAGATATATCTTAAAGGTTGAGCCTTTCCCAAGTTCAGAATAAACATGGATATGTCCGCCTGATTGCTTCACTATTCCATATACAGTGGAAAGTCCTAATCCTGTGCCTTTCCCTTTTTCTTTGGTAGTAAAGAATGGTTCAAACAGCCGTGATAAGATCTCTTTGTCCATACCAATACCTGTGTCAGTAATAGCAATCATTACATAATCTCCAGGTTCAACTGATACATGATTTTGGATATACAATTCATCTAAAACAACATTAGCAGTCTCGATTATGAGCTTCCCGCCATAAGGCATAGCATCACGGGCATTAACTACAAGATTCATGATGACCTGCTCAATCTGTCCTGGGTCTGCCTTAACATTGGATATATCTTCTGCTAATACCATAGTAAGCTCAATGTTTTCACCTATTAAACGTCGTAGCATTTCCTCTATTGCCTTAAGTGATTCATTGATGTTTAAAATCTTAGGTTGGAGTATCTGTTTTCTGCTAAAGGCTAATAGTTGCTGGGTAAGTGACATAGAACGGCGACCTGCTTCAATGATTTGGAGTATATCTTTTCTTATAGGGTCTTGGGGATGTAACTTATTAAGTATCATCTCACCATAACCTAAGATAACATTAAGCATGTTGTTGAAGTCATGGGCTATGCCACCAGCAAGTTGTCCTATGGACTCCAGTTTTTGCGCTTGATAGAGTTGAGCCTCCAATTCTTTTTCTCTTGTAATATCGTGAATGATTGAATGAAGATACTCTTTTCCCTTTATCTCAACCTTACTACTGAATACCCTTACATCTCTGATAGAACTGTCTGCAAGACGATGGCGAAACTCAAAATAGGTCTTCTTTAATGTCCTTGCCTTTTCCATCTCTTTTTTGATTTCTTCAGGCGGAAGGGTGTTAATCTGCTGGATCTTCATCCGTTTAAGCTCTTCACGACTCCAGCCATAGAAATTAACAGCAGCCTTATTGGCATCAACGATCTGTCCTGTATCAGGGTCAATCAGAAGTTTTACGGCAGCATGGTCTTCAAATAATCTGCGATAACTCTCCTCGTTCTCTATTAGAGCCTTTTCCATTCTCTTGCGTTCGGTGATGTCAGTTATAATGTGGACAAAACCGTCTATATTGCCGTCTATATCTATGATAGGGTCCGATACAATCTCAAACCAATTACCGTTAATTCTTAATTCAACGCTTTCCCTACGAAGGCTTTTTCTTACTTTAAAAACAGGGCATTCTGGTATCGGCTCAGCTGTGTTATGCACATATTCCCAACAGTGACGACCGACTATTTCATTACATGATAGATGAAAATATTGTTCTACAGCCTTATTTGACTGCAGTATCCGCATGTCCTTATCCATAATCCAGATTACACTATTGACAGCATCAAATGTTCGCTGCCAGGCTTTAGCTCTCTCTGCTACCAAATCTTCAGCATTTTTGCGGTCTGTGATATCCTGAATATATCCTTCAAGAAAGAGTAGTTCACCATTTTCGTCGAATACTCCTCTACCCTTTTCCCAAACCCATTTTATCTCTCCCGAGGCAGTGCGTATCTGATACTCATCTTCAAATGGGAAATTCTTCTCTTGTATTAGTTTTTGCCATTTTTCCCAAAGGTATGTTTGATATTCCTCTAAAATTAAATCATTAAAAGAGATTTTTTTATTATTAATCAAATCCTCAGGTAAGTAACCAGTTAATTCATAGCATCCATCGCTGACAAAAAGCATAGTCCAGTTCTTGTCGTTTAATCGGCGATAAGCCATACCAGGCAGATTACTAAGCAGTGTTGAAACCTCTCGTTCCTTTTCTCTTAGGGCATCTGCTGATTGTTTGGCTAATCTTTGGTTGTGATGAGCCTCAAGAAGTTGCCCGATAGTATTAAGCAACGGTTGGAGGAAATTTACAATGTTATAGTCATAGCCATCTGGACGGTTGGCTATCCCAACCATTGCAACTAATTTATCTGCAAACTTAATGGGCAGACCAAGATAGGCATTCATGGGCGGATGTCCCTTTGGCAAACCACCTCTGCGGGGGTCATTGAGGGGGTCATTACTTATTACAACATCGCCAGACGTGAGAGTTGCGCCAAAGAGGGTCTTAAGATTATAGAATTCGAACCCCTCTGACGCTTTCTCCTCATATAATCTCCGCGTCTCATCGTCCCAAGAGATATTCGTAATGGCATGAGTTTTTAGGTAAGGCTGTCCGTTAGGTGTTAACAAAACCTCGCCGATGAAGCCATACTCGCTATCCGTGATTGCTAATATATCAGTAAGCATATTTTTGAAAGTGCTTGATATATCCATGTTTGCAATGAAGTTTTGCTGCGCTCGGGTTATAGCCATGAGCAATTTTTGCTGCCTTATCATCATCTCTTCTGCCCGTTTTTGTTCTGTGATATCGAGCATGGACACAACGCTTCGTTTCGTTTCTGGTATCATTTTCACTTGTAGCAAGGCGATGCGCTCTTCACCTGATTTGTTGATCAACTTCACTTCGTATTGAAAGGGCGCTTTTTCTGGATCTTCACGCCTTAGCTTGTGATATCTAAGCATCATCTCTAAACTCTCAGGAGCAACATATTTAGTCCAACTTGTTCCAATAAGCTCTTCTGGGCTATAACCTGTAACCTGAGAACATGTTTTATTTGCCATAATAATAGTAGTATCTTCGTCAACAATCAAGGTTGCAGTGCCTGTGGCTTCAAATATTGCTTGATAAATAGATTCACCTTTTTGAGTAAGTTTTTTTGATTTTTCTCTTAACCGAAGTAGAAGTCCCACTTTAGCCTTGAGTTCAACATCTGAAATGGGCAAAAGAAGGCAGTCGTCAAATCCCTCAGACAGCCAAAAATCTAAGTCATCATCCTTATCAAGGATAATTAAGACTGGCAAAAGGGTATCAACTTTTTGCTTTAAATCGAGGATTTGCTTTCCAATTTCAGATGCAGATTTGGTATCCAAAATAAAGAGATCCGCCTGAGTCCAGCCTTCTTCATGATAATGAAGGATTTCATAGCCAAAAGAGGCAAGATGTCTGACAATGAGATTCTGCTCCTCAGGGTTACTTATAGAAGTTACAATTTTTTTATTGTTTTTGCTCATGCAATACTATCACCTTCTGTTGAATTCTAACAAAAAATTGTGATTTTGTAAATATCAAAAATTGTCGATAGAAAATGCAAATATTTTTTGTTTTATCACATTTATGAGCCTTCTTTTTGAGGTTTTATTTCACCAATTTGGTGATATTTTATATAACCCTTAAAACTAAAATCCATAAAAGGAGGCTCGTTTTTTTATATCCCTATCGGCAATTTTAGGTGCTTGACATAAATTTTAAATTTTTGTTTTAATATTTTAACCTAAGAAGGGTTTAAAAAAGGTCATGAAGGCCGTGTAAGGGAACAGTTTCCCTACACGGCTTTTTTATTGAATAAGACTCATGAAGGGTCTATGCCTCTCAGAAGGGAGCTGACATTAAAAAAATAATCAAGGAGAGGTGTAGAAATGGTTAAGATTATTTTATTAAGTATTGCTTTGTTATTATGTTTTGTTTTTTATGTTTTCGCAGGGGAAAAAGAGAAAATACTTGATGAAATTGTTGTAACCGCTACAAAAACTGAAAGAGAAGTCAAAGAGATACCAACAAATGTTACTGTAATAACGGAAGAAGATATTAAAAAATATGAAGCAAGAGATGTATCTGAACTTTTAAAACAAATTCCAGGTTTTAATATTTCCTATTTTGGTGGAGTCCATGCTGATATTTATGTAAGTAGTAGAGGACAGGTACCACTTACAAGAGGAGCTCAGATTTTAGTTGACGGAATTGAATATAATAATCCTTCTGGTTATTTTAATGCTCTTGCCATACCTATAGAAAATATTGATAAAATTGAAATAATAAAAAGTCCAGCTACCTCTCTTTATGGTAATTTTGCAACAGGTGGAGTGATTAACATAATCACCAAAAAATCCAAAAAACCCTTTGAGGGTAAATTAAGTTTTTCAGGTGGCAGTTTTGACACACAAAAATACTCTGTTTTACTTACTGGAGTTTTAAAAAACTTAGAATATAACTTAGAAATGAGATATTTCAAAACGCACGGATGGCAAGAAAATAGCTGGGAAGATAATAAACTTTTGAACTTAAAATTGAAATATAATTTAAATCCTCAAACTAACATAGGATTGCATTTTAACTATGCACCAATCGAAAATGGATATCCTGGAACACTTACAAAAAAAGAATTTCAAGAAAATCCTAGACAAACAACTCAACCATGGGGAAAGGCAGATTCATATACCTTTATTATCGCTCCATATTTTGAAAAAATATTTTCTGATTCGAGAATATTATTTAAAATTAAGTATGGCTATCAAGATGGATGGGTAATTGATCCTGATTATTTTGAATTTGCAAACTATAATATTGTACCTGAGTTTAATTATACAATAAGTCATAAAATCGGGGATATAAAAGGAATTTTACTAATAGGTGCAGAATATCGTTATTTAAATAATGAAAAAATAAAAGCATATTCATTTGATGGAAGTACAGGAATTATAGGACCTCTCTATCAAGATCGAACATGGAAAGATAAAACTTTCGCTTTATTTTTTCAAGAAGATCTTGAAATAATGAAAAATTTGTTTGTCTCTTTTGGGGCAAGATACGACCGTGTTGATACAGATTTTAGGGATAAAATAAAGCCTTCTCTAAATTTTAGTAAAACTCATTCTGCATTTAGTCCTAAAATAGGTATTTCTTATTTGCTATCTGATTCTTTTAACATTTTTGCCAATTATAGTCGTGGTTTCAGAAACCCTACTACTGCAATTACTGGATTCGCTAATAATCCAGATCTAAAGCCAGAAAAAATAAACAGCTATGAATTAGGACTGAGAGGACAACCCTCAAAATGGTTTTACTATAGTGGAGCACTTTTTATTATAGATACTAAAGATAAAATAGTTAGAGTTGGAGGGCCTAGAAGAGTTGAAAATGCTGGTGAGACAATATCTAAAGGAATTGAATTTAATTTTACAATAGACTTACAAAATGGATTTTACAGTTCAATAAATTATACATATCAGGATTCGAAATATAAGGAATATACGACCTTAGCAGGCATATCTTATAAGGATAAAAGAATTCCTCTTATACCTTCTAATATTTTAGGTATAAGTATAGGATATGAATCATCTAGTTTTGGAAAAATTGATCTAATATCAAATTACACAGATAAGAAATATATTGATTCAGCTAATACGGAATCCTTAGGTGATCATTTAATAATTGATGCTAAATACACAAAACAAATTGGTAAAAATATGGAGATATTCCTGTCTGGTAAAAATTTGACAAATAAAAAATATGCTGAAGTGGGATTCGTAGATGCAATTTATCCTATGCCAGGCAGAAGTATTATGGCAGGAATAAATTTAAATTTTTAATTTAAATATAACTTAAAAAAGAAGAAGGAGGATACAGAAATATGAAAAAAATCAATAAATTATTAATAACAATGATAATTTTTACTTTTTTATCCCCTAATTTTAGCAATTTAGCAAATGCTCATGACAGATGGTTGATTTCTTCAAAACCTTTTGCCAAAATCAACGATTTAGTTCCAGTTGAATTTTGTGTTGGACATGGATTTGAATCTGAGGCAGCTCCCAGTGAATGGTGGCTTACAGACTTTTATTTACTTGATCCTGATGGAATTGTAAGTAAATTAGAATTTAATTTTGACAGAGATAAACAAAAATCTGCCTTATCTAAATTTAAAGCAAATAAGGAAGGAATTTATATAATTTATTCTGTGGCAGAAAACATATACTGGGTTAGAACGCATGACAATAAATATATTCAATTCAAAGACAAAATAGAGATAGATAAATCACAGATTAAGAGAACTTTTATTGGTTGGCAATATAGTAAAACTTTTATAAGGGTGGGGAAAACAAAAAGAGGTGATTATGATAAAAGTGTGGGTGGACTTATAGAAATAATTCCTCTTAAAGATCCTACAAATCTTAAAGTTGGAGAATACTTACCAATTAAAGTTTTATCTAATGGCAAAAATACTAATTGGAATGTTGGAGTAGTTGCCCTATACAAAGGATTTAAAGGTGAAAAATGGGCTTATAGTTATTTTTCTGAATATCCTGGAGTGATATATATTAAAGAAGGAATAGGGAAAGACCCTTATTTTAAAATTCCTATTGATAAAAAAGGTTTCTGGTTTATAAAGGCTTTTCGAATGATGGATAGAGAAGTATTATCTGAAAAGAAATATGGTGAACATGATGAATACTTTTTTGAGGCAACAATTACATTTTATGTGAAATAATTTTTTTAATCTATATTATCAGCAACAAAAATTTTTTAAGATTTAAACTAAATAGTAATTATAAGTTTATAAATGAAACCATATTATGAATATTTTTAAAGAGGCGAAATTAGCAAAGTAGCATACAATTTTTTTAAAATAAGAGTTTATGAAAACTATTAAAGCGATTTTGATTCTTCTTTCTCCAATTTTCGTTGGATGGTTTGCGCTTTTTCTTGGCGCTTATGAAGTTACACCTTTGATGGTTTTAAAAATTTTATTAAACGAGACTTTGCATATATTTGAAATTGGTGATATTCCAGAAAAAGCAATAGTCATAGATATAAGACTTCCGAGAGTTATACTTGCTGGAATTGTTGGAGCTTGCCTTTCTGGTGCAGGTGTTACACTTCAGGGAATATTCCGAAACCCTCTTGTTGACCCTTTTATTTTAGGTATCTCAGCTGGTGCAGCCTTTGGATGTGCAATAACAATTGGTTTTTTAAGTAATATTCCTATTCAATTTATGGCATTTGTTTTTGCTGTCTCTGCGGTAGTTATTGCCTATACAGTTGCAAGAACTCAGGGTGAGGTGAGCCGTCTTCCACTTATTCTTTCAGGAGTTATTGTCTCAGCCTTTTTTACAGCATTGGTTTCAATTGTTAAGTTTCTGGTTGACCCCCATAAACTTCAAAGTATTGTTTATTGGCTTATAGGAAGTTTTTCCCTTGCTGACTGGAAGGCAGTAAAAGTCTCCTTTGTTGGTGTTATACTCGGGATTTTACCTATTTTTCTTATGCGTTGGAGATTAAATGTAATGAGCATGGGAGAAGAGGAAGCTAAAGCGTTGGGAGTTAATGTATTAAGAGAGAGAGTTCTTTTCATTGGATTTTCCACACTGGCTGTGGCAGTAGCGACCTCTCTTTGCGGAATTATTGGATGGGTAGGCCTCATGGTGCCTCATCTTGTAAGAATGCTTACAGGTCCTGACCATAAAACTCTTGTGCCCCTTAGTTTTGCTGCTGGGGCATCCTTTATGATTGCAGCAGATACAATATCGCGCACCCTTACAAGTTTTGATATCCCTGTTGGAATTATTACAGCTCTTACAGGTGCACCATTTTTTATTTATTTAATGAAACGTAGTGGTAAAGAGGCATGGGGTAAATAATGCTTAATCTTAAAGAAGTTTATTTTAGACATAAAAACCAGACTACGGATGTTTTAAAAGGAATAAGTTTTAATGCAGAAAAGGGTTCTATTACTACAATTCTTGGACCAAATGGTTCTGGCAAAACAACTCTCTTTAAATGTATTACAGGACTCTGGAAGTATTATAAAGGAGAGATTAAAGTTGATAGAGTTTCAATTGATAAACTCTCCTTTAAAAAAAGAGCAAGGCTTTTTTCAGTTGTCCCGCAGGAGCATGAGCCACCTTTTCCCTACTCTGTTTTTGATGTTGTGCTTATGGGAAGGGCAAGCTATATAGGAGTTTTCTCATCTCCGAGTAAAAAGGACTATGAAAAAGCAGAAACTGCATTAAAAACAGTTGGAATTGAACATTTAAAAAATATCCCTTACACTAAAATAAGTGGTGGTGAACGACAGCTTACTTTAATTGCAAGGGCAATAGTCCAAGAATCTCCTGTTATGCTTCTTGATGAGCCTATAAGTCATCTTGATTTTAGAAATCAGATAAATATTCTCAAAAAAATTAAAGAAATTGCATTAATTCGCGGAATTACAGTTGTAATGACCCTTCATGACCCTAATCTTGCAAGCCTTTTTTCAGATAAGGTAGTAGTTATTAATTCAGGAAGTAAAGTAGCAGAAGGACTGCCTAAGGAGATAATCACTGAAGATTTGATTAAAAGGGTTTATGATATTGAGGTAAAGAAAGCAGATATTGACGGACAAAGCATAATTTGTCCTGTATTGTAAATTTTTATTGAGGAGGATTGTCTTTTTGATTTGAATTTATTATATATTTCTAAAAATTCAGTTAAAAGAGATTCCCAAATCTTCACTTATTATTTTTTTATATTGCGAATTCTTCCTTGACTGTTATATGGGCTGGTTCGGATACTTTCAATGTTTTAAATAGGGCTTTTCCTATTTTATCAATCCTGTTCTTTAAATAGTATTCTTTGCCATCTATGCTAAATTCTGTCAGGGTTATATTTCTTAAAGTTTCAACATAGGGAGTATAATCCCTGCGAGTTCATGAAGTTTGACATTACATCTAAAATTGCAGAATGCTTGATGCAAAATATTTTCTATTAGATGAAATTAAAAGCGAGTAAATATTGTGACATCTTACAAAATATTAACAAAAATTTAAAGATACACTTATCTACAGTTGATTCACATTAAGATATTTGATATAATTTGGCAAAATGGATTTAAAAGATCTAATTCCATACACTGAAAGTCTTCCAGCACCGCCACAAATTTTAATTTTACTTGAGCAATTATTTTTTCTAATTCATATTGTGCTTATAAATTCTATTTTGGGATTAAG
>NZ_MAVV01000016.1 GCF_001707915.1 Thermodesulfovibrio sp. N1
CCAATAATACTTTCAGGTCTTATATGAGCAAAGGGACCGATATTTGAGCCAGACTTTATATGAGAACTTTCAATTACTGTGTAATCTTTTATTTTAACATTATCTTCAATAATACTATCTCGGATTCTTGTCCCTTGGTAGATAATACAATTTTGCCCGACGGTCGTGTTTCCTTCAAGAAAGACATTTGGATAAATTATCGTGTCTTTTCCAATTTTTACAGAGGAAGAAATCCAGACAGATAATGGATCATAAAAGGTAACACCTTCAGCCATCAATTCCTTAACAATTCTGTCTCTTAAATATTTCATAGCAAGAGAAAGTTCCTCACGATTGTTTATTCCGATTAACTCATTTTCTTCCGCTATTGAATAGGCGTCAACTTTATATCCTTTAGAAACCGCTATTTCTACAATGTCTGTGAGATAAAATTCACCCTTACGGGGATTTTCCTTAATTTCTTTAAGAAGGGCTAAAATGTCTCTTTTTAACAAATAAACTCCACTATTTGCCTCAGAAGATTCCTCTCCAGCGTAATCGGTAACTTCAACTATTTTTTCAACATCTCCTTTAGAGTTTCTTAAAATTCTTCCGTAGGAATGCTGTCGTTTTGGATAAAAGGAAAGAATTGCCATGGCTGGATTTTTCTCATCAAAAATTTTTAAAAAATTTAAAAGTGTGTCCTTTTTTATCAAAGGTGTATCACCATTTAGAATTAAAATTTTTTCACTTTTTATGGAAGGTAAAGCAGACTCTAAAGCATGGGCTGTTCCCTTAGGTTCATTCTGGAAAACAATGTTCAAATCATGTTTTTCAAGATGTTCTGTAACTTCTTTTAATGATGGATTAATAACAACAAATATATTGGCAGGATTAAAACTTCTGGCACACTCTATAACATAATTTATAATTGGTTTATCAAAAATTTTGTGAAGTATTTTTGGCATAGAGGACTTCATTCTTGTGCCAAGTCCTGCTGCCAAAATTACCACATCCATTATTTATCACCTCTTATTATTTGTGGTGCAGCAATCCCGCCTGAAAGAATTATTTTTATTCCTTCCTGAATAGGAATATTTGTATGAATAACACTTTCTTCATCAAACAAGACCACTTCTCCAAGATAGAGGTTATTAGTAGGTATATATACTGCAATTAGCTTTTTTTCTATATCCTTTTCCTTTAAAAAACATTCCTTTGTCTGAAATCCAAAAACAAAGCTACCCTTTCTTGGATACTCCACAATTACAAATTTCTGAAAAGAAGTTTTATTTTCAGGAGAAAAAGCATCAATTAATTGCTTCAAAGATGAATAAAGGCTTTTAAATACAGGTATTTTAAGAAAGAGTAATTTTTCAATCTGATCTAAAAGTTTTTTCCCAAAGACATTGGTTGATATAACTCCTACTAAAAAAACTATAACCAAAGCTGTTATAAAGCCTAATCCAGCAATATGCCTTCCAAAAATGTAATCATATATAGGTCCTAACAATCCATCTACGATTTTAAAAAGTTGAATTAAGACAAATATACTTATTGCTACAGGAATTGTTACTATTAGACCTGCAATAAATTTTCTCTTAAAAGTAAGTCTAATAGATGGCTCCATCCTATACTTCTGCCTTAATCATTGCCTCATTTGGGATATCAAAGTTTGCATAAACATTTTGAATGTCATCATGGTCTTCTAAAGCATCCATGAGTTTTAACATTTTTTCAGCATCTTCTCCCTCAACAGATACATAATTTTTAGGAAGCATTGTTACCTCTGCTAAAGAAATATTTATCCCAGCTTTCTGCAAAACCTCTTTCACATCTTTTAATTGTTCTGGTGAAACAATAATTTCATAATTATCCTCTTTAGGATCATTTTTCACATCTTCGACCCCTGCATCTAATACAATTGAAAGAAGAGCATCTTCATCAACTGATTTTTTATCAACAAGAATGTATCCTTTTTTCTCAAATATCCATGAAACACATCCAGACTCACCAAGACTTCCACCATGTTTTGAAAGAAGATGTCTTATCTCAGAAACAGTTCTGTTTTTGTTATCTGTCATAGCTTCAATTAAAAGGGCAACTCCCCCAGGTCCATATCCTTCATAAGTAACTTCTTCATAGGCTGTGCCTGCCAGTTCTCCAGTTCCTTTCATTATTGCTCTTTTAATGTTGTCCATTGGCATGTTTACTTCTCTTGCTTTCTCAATTGCAACTCTCAATCGAGGATTTTTTTCAGGGTCTCCTCCTCCAAGGCGTGCTGCAACGGATATTTCTTTTACAAGTTTTGTGAAAATTTTACCTTTTTTGGCATCAACTTGTGCTTTTTTATGTTTGATTTGCGCCCATTTGGAATGCCCTGCCACAATAACCTCCTACAAGGATGGGATATTTTTAATAATAATAAGATTTTTCCTGTTCTGTCAAATTTTTACTGATTCCAGAGCATTCAATGCATCAATAAATAAAGAGTTTTTAACTCCACCAACTGTCAATTCTCTGATAAATAAACTTTTTTGAACTTTTATAAATTCTTTTTTATCAATTGAGGCAAATCCACATATCTCGTCGATAAAATCAGAAATAATAGGAACCTCAAAAAGACCCTCTTCTGATTGCATTAATTTTTTTAAAAAAGGATTATTCTCAAATTTAAAAAAAATTTTTTCCATTATGCTTCTTTGAAAAATAAAATTCTGACGAAGTTTATAAAAATTCTCACGAAGTTCTTTATCAGTAAATTCAACATCCCATACCAATTTAGCATCATCGTGAAATCCTTTACAGGATTTGAAAGCTCCTTGTCTTTTTTTGGCTATCACAAGATTTTGTAATTCTTCAGGAAAGGTTACTGAAAAAGGAATAACAGAGCATTGAAGGGGTTTAAAACTATTTATTGAACATAAAAAGTTTTTAAGCATTTGACATCTTTTTTTTAATCTGTTGCCAGCAACAAAGTCTCCAATTATATAAAAATTTCTAAATTTTATAGCAATTTCTTCTATATAAGCTTTATGATCCGAATTTAAAGGGAATATTTTTCTGAAACCTATTGTAACAGGGAAAAATCTATAAAGTCTGTTAAGCTCTTTTAATGTTAAAATTGTTGCTCCTCCGCAGCAAAGGGAGGAGCAATCAATCATGCATTGAAATTTTATCTGTTTTCTCACTTCCTGTATAGTTTCATTACATCATCTCTTAAAACAACTGCTTGTAAATGATTGGAAAATCCGCATTCTGAAAGAAACTTCAAAATATTTTCCCTCCCACCTTCTTGTCTGTCAATAAGAACAACTACCCCTTTTACAAAAATTCCTGCTTCTTTAAGCCTTGTAATTGCTTGAATTGTTGAACTTCCTGTTGTTATAACATCATCAACTACTACTACACTGTCACCTGTCTGAATATTGCCTTCAATCCACTGCATCGTTCCATGTTCTTTTGCTTTTTTCCTCACCACAAAGGCTTCTATGGGATTACCTTTAAGGTAAGATGTGTAGGAAACAGCCATTGCAATAGGATCTGCGCCAAGGGTAAGTCCGCCAATTCCTTTTACTCCTAAATCTTTAATCATATTGTAAATAATGTTTCCAATTAGATACATTCCTTCAGGGGATAGAGTTACTTTTTTACAATTAAAGTAATAGTTGCTTAACCCCCCAGAAGTCAGTCTAAAAATCGGAGTTTCAGAATATTTAAATGCCTGTTCATAAATTAACTTAATAAGTCTTTCCCTCATAAATTTTAATATGTTCTCTCCTGTTTTTCAGATTCACAGATTTCTTTTACTGTATCTTTTACGAGTTTTCCATTTTCCCAAACTTTTTCGCTCACTTTTCTGCATTTTGTATAGGGATCTTTGTAATAGTAATCACTTGCTGGTTCTGCTCTGTAGTAACCTCTTCCATCTTCTGTTCTGTATTCAACTGGTCGTCCACTCTGGTAAGCCTCTCTTGATCCTCTTGTTGAAATATCAGCAATTGTAGCGCCAAAAACTGCTCCTAATCCAGCACCTATCACTCCTCCGCGCCAAGGATTTTTCTTGTCTAAAAGAGCTCCAGCAATTCCACCGATTACAGCGCCTGCACCTGCTCCTTCATAATGTTGCTGATGTAACTGCCCGCATGCTACAGTAAATAACATTAATGCTGCCAATATCAAAGCCATTGCTTTCATCTTTGACCTCCTTTTTTCTTTTATTCTAACTCAAAAGCATCAAAAATTACTCTATTTCTTCATGGAATCTTTTAATTCTTATTCCATTTGGACTGATTACAATTAAATTTCCAAAAATATCTTTTTCTTTAAGCATAATAAAAAATTTTTTAAATATTTCGCATGTTTCTTTAATGGTGTGTCTATAAATTTTTACTACTATTATCCCGCCACAATATTTTGGATGAAATCTGAAGATTTTCGAAAAATCCTTATCCATTGTAATTATTATGCGATTTTGTTCACAGGCTATTTTATAAACCTCATCATCTTTTATTCCAGATAAATTATCTCTTATGTTTAATACATCATGTCCTAAGTCTCTCAAATATTCAACAATTGGTTCGAATAAATTTTCATCAGTTAGAAACCTCATGCAGAAACACCGGCTTCTTCATCAGCAAGTGCTGCAGCATAACTCAGACATGCTTTAATATCTTCATCTGTAATATTAGGATAGGCCTTTTTAATGTCTTCAAAACTTTCTCCTTTGGCTAAAAGTTCAAGAATTATGTGAACAGGAATTCTTGTTCCTTTTATGCATGGTTTTCCACTGCAAATTTGCGGATCAATTGAAATTCTTTCTATTTCTGTTTTCATTTTGTTCCCTCTTTTTCTTTTATTCTAACTCAAAAGCCTCAAAAATTACTCTATTTCTTCCTGACTGTTTTGCTTTATAAAGAGCAATGTCTGCTTTTTGAAGTATTTCGTCAAGAAGAATTCGATCATTACCGTAAAAAGTAGTAAATCCAATACTTATTGTTAATTTTATTATTTCTCCTGAAAAAGTATGGAATATGTGATTTTCAACTCTCTTTCTAAGGTTGTCGCAAATTTCTAAAGCCTCTAATTCATCTGTAGAAGGCATAATAATACAGAATTCCTCTCCTCCATATCTACCAATAGTCATTTTGTTTGGAAGAAAATCTATGGTTAAGGAGACAAGTTCCATTAAAATTCTGTCTCCTGAAAGATGCCCATAAGTATCATTAATTTTTTTAAAGAAATCAATGTCTAAAAGAGCAAGGCTTAAAGGTTCCTTGTATAAAGAACACCAACTCAACTCTTCTTGAATCCTTTCCATAAGAAATCCTCGGTTGTATGCTCCAGTGAGAGGATCTTTAGTAAGTAACTTATTAAACTCTCTTTTGAGTTCTATAATTTCACGAGTTCTATTAATTTTCATAATAATTTCACATTTTAAAAATGGTTTTGAAATATAATCAAAAACTTCTAATTCACATATTTTCATTAGTTGAGAATTATTTTTCTTATTGAGAATGGAAATAACTGGACATTCTCTTAAGGAGGGAGCTGTTGTGAGAGTTTCTATTATTTTCCATTTCATATTGCCCTTGGCAGAAATATCAAAAAAAATTAAATCAGGATTTATTTTATAGATGTTATCTATGAGGTTATTGTCTATCTTAAAAGTTTCAAAGTACTCAACTTCTTCTTTAAGAAACTCCGCTAAAAGCTTTGAAAGGTCTTTTTCATTAGAGCATAGTATAAGTTTCATTTTTTCATTAAAAATTATACATTAAAAAACTCCCTATGTAAACAGTTTTTTCAAAACCTCTCCTGGATTTTGATTTGAAGTAACAGCCCTTCCTATGACAATGTAATCGGCACCTAAATCAAAGGCTTCTTTTGGAGTGGTAACTATTTTTTGATCATGTAAATCTGTATCTTTTAATCTTATTCCTGGAGTTACAATAAAGAAATCTTTCCCACACAACTCCTTAATTGTTTTTATCGATGATGCACCTGCAACAACTCCATCTAGCCCTGCCTCTTTTACCTTTATAGTAAGATTTTTAACAATGGTTTCCCGAGAAACTGGAAAAGAAATTAGTTCCTTCAAGGCTGTTTCATCTATACTTGTCAAAACAGTAACTCCTAAAATCTTGGGTGGAAGAATATTCTCTTTGTAAGAATGCTCTTTTACTGCCAACAGGGCTTTTTTCATCATTTCAGTACCACCAAAGGCATGAATTGTGAACATATCTATTTCATATTGAAGGATTGATTTTACAGCTTTATATACAGTGTTAGGAATATCATGGAATTTAAGGTCAAGAAAGATTTTTTTGCCTCTTTTTTTCAGTGTTCTTAAAATTTCTCCACCTTCGCTTAAAAAAAGCTCAAGCCCAATCTTGTAAAAGCCAATAACTCCTTCAAGTTGATTAACTATTCTTAAGGCATCCTCTTTTTTTGAAAAATCAAGGGCAACTATAATACGACTTGGATCAATCATATTTTTGGAAGAACTATGCCCTGTTGTGCCTGATATTTACCTTTTCTGTCAGCATAGGAGATTTCGCATTCTTCCTCGGCTTTTAAAAATATCAACTGTGCTATACCTTCATTTGCATAAATTTTTGCTGGCAGAGGCGTTGTATTCGATATCTCCACAGTTACAAAACCTTCCCAAGCAGGCTCAAGAGGTGTAACATTTACAATAATTCCACATCTTGCATAGGTTGACTTTCCAATGCAGATTACAAGCACATCTCTTGGAATCCTGAAATACTCAACAGAACGAGCCAATGCAAAGGAGTTTGGTGGAATTATGCATACATCTCCTTTAAATTCAACAAAGCTTTTAGGGTCAAAATTTTTGGGATCAACTACTGTATTGTTTATATTGGTGAAAATTTTAAATTCATCGGCGACTCTCATGTCATAACCATAGGAACTAACACCAAAAGAAATAACACCTTCTCTTATAAGTCCTTCCTCAAAGGGTTCAATCATTCCTTTACGTGCCATTTCTTTAATCCATCTGTCATTTCTTACCATAACTTCACTCCTTCCCGTCTATCATATTTCTTATTTTAAACAAAATTTCCTCAGGAGAAATCGTTTTTTCTACTGTGATAATATTTTTTAATTTCACAGGATGTCCACTAATTATTATAACCTTTGCTTCAGGCTTTATTTTCTTTATCTGTCTCATGACTTCTATTCCTGGAATTCCAGGCATAATAAGGTCTACAAGTGAAAGGGCAATCTGATCTTTATTTCTCTCAAATATCTTTAAAGCTTCTTGCCCATCTTTAGCTTCGTAAACTTTATATCCATAGTCTTTAAGCATGGATGATATATAACCTCTTGTCTGTTCATCGTCATCAACAATTAAAATAGTTTCTAAACCTTTCAATGCATTTTTATCAATTGAATGTTTTAGTTTTGTCTCTTTTATTGGCAGATATATCTTAAAAGTTGTTCCCTTGCTAATCTCACTGTATACATGAATATGTCCATTATATTTTTTAACAAGACCGAATACAGTAGATAGCCCTAGTCCTGTTCCTTTACCCTTTGGTTTTGTTGTAAAGAAGGGTTCAAATATTTTCTGCTTTGTTTGTTCATCCATTCCTATACCAGTATCAGATAAGATTATAAGTAAATATTCGCCAGGCATTACAAGAGGATGTGTATAGGAATATTCGGCATCGATACTAACTCTTTTTAAACAGATTGAAAGTTCGCCTCCCTTCGGCATTGCATCGCGTGCATTAGTAACAAGATTCATAAAAATTACTTCAAGATGAGTTCGGTCAATTTTATAAAAAATTTCTTCTTCTGGTAGATTTATTTTTAGTTCAATGTCTTTGCCAATAACTGGTTTTAGAAATTCTGAAAATTCATTTAAAAATTTATTTAATGATATCTCCTGAATATCTTCTTTAGATTCCTCCTTTCGGCTAAATAAAAGGAGTTTCTTTGATAGGTCCCTTGCTCTTTCAGATGCTTCTATAATCTTTTGAACATAATTTTTAAGTTGAGGGTCTTCTATTTTTGAATAAAGAATTCCACTGAAACCTAAAACTGCTGTAAGAATGTTGTTAAACTCATGGGCAACTCTGCCTGAGAGAAAACCAAGAGATTCCATCTTTTGAGAATGAATTAACTGTTCCTGAATTTTTTTTCTTTCTGAGATATCTATTATCGAAGCAATTGATTTTTTTGTATAAGGAAGCATTTCAACATTTAAGAGAACATCTTTAATTTTTCCATTTCTATCTTTTAACTTTGATTCATACTGTCTTGGCGCAAGGGATGGATTAATTCTTCTTAATTTATGATACTCTATCATCTTATGAAGCATCTCTGGAGCAATAAATTCCGTCCACTTCATTTTACCTTCAACCTCTTTCTTTGTATATCCTGTCAAAGATTCAAACTCCTCATTGACATATTCAATTGTCATATCTTCTTCAACAACTATTACAGCAACTCCTATTGATGAAATAATAGTTTTTTGCTGTTCATAAGATTGTATTAATTCTTGATGTTGTTCTTTAATTTTATTTATATATTCAACAAATCTGTCCCTTTGTTTATTTATCAACTGCCCAAGCATCCTTACAACTTCTACTGAAGAATCCTCTGAAGCAGTTGCTGAGAAGTCTCCCTCTTGAAGTCTTCTTAAAACATCAAAATGCTCACATATTCCTATTGCAAGCTCATGGGTAAGTTCAATTATCTCAGAGAGTTCTTCAGAAACTTTATTTATTGAATTTATAAGTTTTTGAACAGCATTTCTTTCAACCACTATGTCTATTTTCTGAGATGTATCTCCCTGTGCGATTTTTTCTAAAACATCACAGCAATAATGAAGAACTTCACTTAAAGCATTTCCATATTCACAAAAAAAATTTTTACATTTTAGATATCCACCATAGGGACAGGGATGATTTTCCATTTTAAATCCTTATTGTAACTTTTAATTTATTACCCATTTTTTCTATACTAAGTATGGTTTTGTTAAGTTTTGAAGCCCATGCTTTGATGTCTTTTTCAAAGGTGGGACAATCTGCTATTACTTCTATAATTTCTCCTTGCTTAAACTGAGGATAAAGGGCACTTAATTTTAAAATAGGATAGGGGCACTTTAATCCGCAGTAATCTAAACTTCTGTCTGCCAATTTTTTTCCTGCTCCTCCATTTCTTTAAATATTTTTTCAAAAATTTTCAATGCCTCTTCTGCCTCTGCTGGTTCCATTTTATTTATTGCAAATCCAGCATGGACAAGAACATACTCACCAATTTTTGGTTCCTCTGGAAGTAACAATAAACTTACTTGTTTTCTTAAGCCCATTACATCAACTGTAGCCATATAACCGTCAATTTCTATTATTTTTGACGGGACTGCAAGACACATTTTATCCCCCACGAATTAAGAATTTTCAAAACTTCATTGACTAATTCATGTATTTTACCAGCTACTGTCTCTGAAAGGTCAAGTCCTAAATCTATGGTTTCAGGCTGAATCCCAACAAGAACAAGCTCTTCTGGCATTACTTCCATAAATCTTGCAACCTCAAGGAGATCCTGAACACCAACATGATGAACAGAAAGTTTTGTTTTTAAGTAGGGAGGAATTTCTTCTCCTCTTAAAACCTTTATATATCCTGGTTCTTTATGGAAATCAACAACATCAATGAGAATAATTTTTTTAAATTTTTCAATGTATGGAAGAAGATCAAGCCCCAATGTGCCCCCATCAATTATTTCTATTTGAGGGTCAAAAAAATATTTTGTTTTTAAAAATTCTGTAACCTTTGGTCCAATACCTTCATCCTGCATAAGAATATTTCCAACTCCGATAATGCCTATATCCATTTCTTTCTCCTTGAAATTAAAAAGCCCTCCCACGGTTGGGAGGGCTTAGATTTTTTTAAAATATTTCTTTATTCCTCCTTGACCTCAACAATATGCATACCACAAGCCATACATGGGTCAAAGGAATGGATTGTTCTTAAAAGCTCAAGAGGTTGCTTAGAATCTGCAACAGGTGTTCCTACAAGGGCTTCCTCAACAGGACCTCTCTGTCCTTTATGATCCCTTGGGGAAAGATTCCATGTAGAAGGAACAACCATCTGATAATTTTCAATCTTTTTATTTTTAATTACGATAAAATGAGCTAGTGCACCACGAGGAGCATCATGGAATCCTACTCCCTTTGCCTCTGCAGGCCAGGTTTTTGGATCCCACTTTTCTGTATTTGCAATTTTGAGGTCACCATTTTTCATATTTGTTGCGAGTTCACTTATGAAATCCTTTATCTTGTATGCAGTTACAAGAGCTATAATTCCTCTTGCTGCAGTTCTTCCCAATGTGGAGAACAAGGCTTCAGGTCCTACACCAAGTTTTTTCATAACCATGTCAGCCACTTCTTTAACTTCTTTATGTCCAGATGCGTAGGCAACAAGCACTCTTGCAAGAGGACCTACTTCCATTGGCAGTTCTTCATATCTTGGAGCTTTACCCCAGCTGTATTTTCCATCTACATTGATGTATTCATAGGGTGGCTTTGGTCCTGTATAATTTGGTGTTGTCTCACCATCCCATGGATGGAGTCCTGCTTTCTCACCCTTTGAATAGGTATAGTAGGAACGGGTTATATATTCCATTATCTTTTTATGGTCAACAGGATATATCTCTTTTAGATTTTTGTTCTTTATAATTCCAGCTGGCAACCAGAGTTTTCCGTTTGCATCTGGATACTCACCGCAGGCAAGGAAGTTTTTGTTTCCACCATAGTTTGTCCAGTCTTTGTAGAATGATGCAATAGCAAGAAGGTCTGGAATGTAAACTTTTTCAACAAATTCAATTCCCATATCTGCATATTTATTTAGCGCAGCAATTGTGCCTGCATTAATGGCATTCTGGCTTTCTGGATCAATTGGAATTGCCATACCACCAACAAGGAATGTCTGTGGATGAGGATTCTTTGCACCAAGAATTGCCATCATCTTGATTACTTCCTTTTGCCAATCTAATGCTTCAAGATAATGGGCAACTGCCATCAAGTTTGCCTCAGGTGGAAGTTTGTAGGCTGAATGCCCCCAGTAGCCGTTGCTGAATATGCCAAGCTGTCCTCTTTCTACAAAGGCTTTTAATTTATCTTGCACAGCCTTGAAGTAAGTTGCTGAATTATTAGGCCAAGAGGAAATGCTTTTTGCAAGTTCTGATGTTTTTGCTGGATCTGCTTTAAGAGCGCTAACAACATCAACCCAGTCAAGGGCATGAAGATGATAAAAATGAATAACATGGTCTTGCACACACTGATTTCCCATTATGAGATTTCTTATAAGGTCTGCATTTCTTGGTACTTTAATTTTTAATGCATCTTCCACTGCTCTTATTGATGCTATTGCATGAACAGTGGTACAGACCCCACAGAGTCTTTGTACAAAAACCCATGCCTCTCTTGGGTCTCTTCCTTTCATTATTAGCTCTATTCCACGCCACATTGTACAGGATGAATAGGCATCTTTTACTTTTCCATCGGAAACCACTGCTTCACATCTCATATGTCCTTCAATTCTTGTTACTGGATCAATGACTAACCTTGCCATACATGCCCCCTTATTTATTCCTTATTTTCTTTTTTTGATATTAGACCGGCTACTGCCATAGCACCGAGTCCGATTGTAGATGCTTTAGCAAAAAAGCCTTCTTTACTGTCAATTCCTGCATAAAATGGAGAATTATCATCCCAAAACTTTGGTTCCGAACAGGCTACACAGGGATGTCCTGCCATAACAGGCCAGCTTGTTCCATCATTCCATCTAATAGTTGGACAGTTATGATAGGCAAAGGGACCTTTACATCCAAGTTCATATAAACAAAATCCCTGTCTGTGTCCTTTATCTCCCCATAATTTAGCAAACTGACCTGTATCAAAATATCCTCTTCTTTCACAGTTGTCATGAATTAAAATTCCGTGAGCAAAAAGTGGTCGTCCAAGTTTGTCTGTCTTTGGAAGTTTTCCAAAGGTAAGGTAATAAACAACTGTTGCTGTAAAGTTTTCAACATTAAAGGGACAACCAGGAAGATTAATTATAGGTTTGTCTTTAATAATATCTCTTACACCAACTGCACCTGTTGGGTTAGGTTTTGCTGATGGGATTCCACCGTAGGTTGCACAAGTTCCAACAGCAATTATTGCTGCAGCATCCTTTGCAACTTCTTTCATAATATCAACAGATGATCTACCCCCAATACAGCAATAAATTCCGCCATCTTTTGTCGAAATAGAACCTTCTACTACAACCAGGTATTTACCCTTGTACTTATGAATAGCATCATGAAGGGATTTTTCTGCCTGATGTCCTGCTGCTGCCATGATTGTCTCGTGGTATTCAAGGGATACCACATCAAGGACAATCTGTCCAATTGTTGGTTTTGTTGCCCTCAATGCACTTTCACTGCATCCTGTACAGTCCTGAAAGTGTAACCAGACAACAACGGGTTTTTCTTTCTTTTCCATTGCTTCAGCAATTTTTGGAACAAAGGAAGAGGAAAGACCTAATACAGCTGCTGTTGTAGCGCAGAATTTGAGAAAGTCTCTTCTTGAAACGCCTTGACGTACCAATCCTTCATAGATTGTTTCTCTTTCCATACAAGCCCCCCAAAAAGGATTTTTTTTCTGTATAAAGTTTAATTTTTTTTTTCTAATTTGTCAAGAGGGGACAACAAAAAGTATAATATATATCTCATGAGAAATTTATCAGTAGGCATAATAGGTGCTGGTCCTGCAGGAATCGCTGCAGCTGTAGAGTGTAAAGCTAATGGAATAAGTAATGTAGTTATATTTGAAAAAGCTTCAAAATATTGTTCAACAATAAGAAGACTTTATCCTGCTGGAAAAAGAGTAGATAAAAATTATAAAGGAGAGATTTTCCAAACAGAGGGAATATGCACCTTTGAAACAGAGGCGAAAGAAGATTTTCTATTAAGAATGAAAAAATATATTAATGAATACAATATTTCAATTGAATACAACATTGAAATCAATGGATTAGAAAAAAGAGAGGACTATTATATATTAAAGGCTGGAACATATCTTGTTGCACAAACCCAGGCTGTTATAATTGCAACAGGAGTATTTGATAAACCTAAAAAACCTACATATCCAATTCCTGAAGCAATAAAAGGCAGAGTGTTTTTTGAACTACCAAAGGAAATCCCCGAAGGAGAAAAAATACTTATTGTAGGTGGAGGCAACACTGCTGCTGAACTTGCCTGTCTTTTATCTGGGAAGTGTGATGTTTATTTATCATACAGAAGACCTCAATTTTTCAGAATAAATGAAGAAAATCTAAGAGAGCTTGAAAAAAGAAAAGATATGATTAAATTCTTTTTAGGTACTGAAATAAAATCTCTTGAACCATCAGAAAATGCAGTAAAAGTTTTATTTCAAGATGGACATATCGAAATTTTTTCAAAAATTTTTTATTGCCTTGGAGGAAGTACTCCCAAAGTATTTCTTGAAAAAATGGGTATAGAGTTTAATAATTCTACGCCCAAGTTAGATGAATTTGGTGAAAGTAATCTTAAAAAGGTTTTCCTTGTAGGCGATATTGCTGTCAAAAGAGGAAGCATAATGTTTGCTTTTAATTCGGCTCACAAAGCTGTTAAACGTCTAATCGAAAAGTATCCTGAAATATTAAATTCTTAATGGTAGAAAAGTTAAAAATTAAATTTTAAGAAGGATTTTTTGGCGGGGTGGACGGGACTTGAACCCGCGGCCTCTTGCGTGACAGGCAAGCGTTCTAACCGTGCTGAACTACCACCCCACTTTTCACATGGGCGGAACAGGTTTCGAACCTGTGACCTCAGCCTTGTAAGGGCTGCGCTCTCCCATCTGAGCTATCCGCCCGCATTTATTAAACTAATATAATATTCACTTGTTTGTCAAGAAATTAATCATGATAAACAGATTGTGCTTTAAAATTAATGGGACAGTTGTGTTAAAATTTTCATATCTACTATGAGGAAAAATTATCCAGAAAAAATATCAATAGAAATTACAACAAAATGCAATCTCCACTGTGCAATTTGTCCAAAGCAAAGTCCAAATTATCATCAACCTGAAGCTGATATGGATTATGAAACCTTTGAAAGCCTTAAAACAATTTTTCCCCATATTAAGAGTCTTGTTTTAAGCGGAATTGGCGAACCACTTTTACATCCAGAAATTGAAAAATTTGTTGCCTTAGCAAGTGCTTACATGCCTAAGAATTCATTTGTAGGATTTCAAACAAACGGAGTTTTACTAAGTGATGAAAAACTAAAAGAACTTATTAGGTCGGGATTAAATAAAATTTGTGTTTCCATTGACAGTCTTGTCCCCATTAATGGACTTCATGTTCCAGAATTTGGAGAAAAAGCTCTTGAAGTTATTGCTCGAGCAAAATCAAATGGAGCAAAAAATCTTAAAAGCGGGATAGAGATTGTTATAACCACTGATAATCTTGAACATATAATTCCTACAATAAATGAATCATTGAAGTACGGAATTGATTTTGTAATTCTTTCCCATCTCATTCCCTATTCATTAGAAAATTCAAAAAAAGTAGCCTATGAAACAAGCAATGAAGAAGCAGTAAAGATATTCAAAAAGTGGGTTAACTATCTTGAAAATAAAGGATATAAAATAGATGACTGGCTTGAGCTAATGAAAAAGAAAGCTTTACCAGAATTTTTCCCTGAAGAAAATGAACCAATGAAACTTTTTAAAGCCATGTATGATGAAGCTTCAAGTAAAGGATTAACTCTTCATATGCAGAATTTGATAAACAGAAATGATGATCTTATCAGTACAGTTAAGGCTATACTTGAAGAAGTAGAAAGTCTTTGTAGAAAGAAGAATATTTCCTTTCAGATTCCAAGAACAAATCCAACACCATTGAGAAAATGCGATTTCCTTGAAGAAAAATGTATGTATATTGGAGTTGATGGAGAGGTCTCACCTTGTTATTTCTTATGGCATAGTTTTACATGTTATATTGGAGGATTAAAAAAGGCAGTTAAAAGATGGAGTTTTGGTAATATAAAAGAAAAAGAGCCTTTGGAGATTTTTAATTCTTTAGCTTATCAACAATTTATTAACTCCGTTCTTAAATATGATTTTCCCTATTGCTATGACTGCAATTTTGCCCTTTGTGATCTTATGGAGCTTGAAGATTTTGTTTATGACTGCTATACAAATGATGTCCCCTGTGGAGCCTGTCTGTGGTGTGGCGGATTGTTTTATTGTATGATATAATTAAACAAAATTTTAAGGAGGTGTGGCATGAGGATTTTAAGGATTAATATGAGTGAAGAAAAACCAGTAGCAAGATTTGAAGAGCTTGGTGAATATGAAGGTCTTGGTGGTAGAGCCCTTACTTCTGCGATTATTTCAAGGGAAGTTGATCCACTCTGTCATCCTCTTGGTGCTGAAAATAAACTTGTAATTGCTCCTGGACTTCTTGGAGGGACAGCTGCAGCAATGTCTGGAAGAGTTTCTGTAGGTTGTAAAAGTCCTCTTACAGGAGGAATTAAAGAAGCAAATGCTGGAGGTCAGGCTGGACAGGTTCTTGGAAGACTTGGGATTGCAGCAGTTGTTCTTGAAGGAAAACCAAAGGGAGATGATACATATAAAATTTATATAAGTAAAGACACTGTTAAAATTGAAAAAGACAGTACGATTAAAATGTTACCAAACTATGACTTAATTGAAAAAATGAAAAAAGAATATGGAGAAAAAATAGCCTGTGTTAGTATCGGTACTGCAGGGGAAATGAAAATGTCTGGAGCATCTGTTGCTTTTACAGATATGGAACTAAGACCTACAAGACATGCTGGAAGAGGTGGTGTTGGTGCTGTAATGGGGTCAAAGGGAGTAAAAGTCATTGTCCTTGATGATACTGGAACAACTCCAAGACAACCAAAAAATCCAGATGCCTTTAAAGAGGCAAATAAAAAATTTGTTGCAGGACTTCAGAAACATCCTGTTACAGGACAAGGACTTCCTGCTTATGGAACAAATGTTTTAACAAACATAATTAATGAAGTTGGAGCCTATCCAACCTACAATTTCAAAGAAGGAAGATTTGCTGGAGCAAGGAAAATAAGTGGTGAGGTTCAGGCTGAACTTGAAAAACAAAGAGGTGGGAATCCAACTCATGGCTGCCATCGTGGGTGTGTTATTCGTTGTTCAGGCATTTATCATGATAAAGATGGACATTATCTCACAAAACAGCCAGAATATGAAACTGTATGGGCATTTGGTGGAAACTGTGGTATTGATGATATTGATAAAATCGCAATGATGGATTTTCTATGTGACAATTATGGATTGGACACCATTGAAATGGGTGCAACAATAGCAGTTGCAATGGAAGCAGGTTTATTAAAATGGGGAGATGCAGATGGTGCAATAAATATTCTCCATGAAGTAGGGAAGGGAACTTATCTTGGTAGAATTATCGGAAATGGAGCAGCCTTTACAGGAAGAGCCTTTGGAGTTGAAAGAGTTCCTGTTGTAAAGGGGCAAGCACTTCCAGCCTATGATCCAAGAGCAGTTCAGGGTATAGGTGTTACCTATGCAACAAGTCCAATGGGAGCTGACCATACAGCCGGATATTCAATTGCATTGAATGTTTTAAAAACTGGTGGATTTGTTGATCCCCTTAAACCTGAAGGACAGGTTGACCTGTCAAGAAATCTTCAGATTGCAACTGCTTTCATTGATTCAACAGGAATGTGTCTGTTTATAGCCTTTGCATTACTTGACCAGCCAGATACAAATCAAGCAGTGCTTGACATGATAAATGCCTTTTATGGATGGAATATGACAGAAAAGGATGTTGTTGAATATGGCAAAAAAGTTCTCAAATTTGAAAGAGAATTTAATACTCGTGCAGGATTTACAAAACAGCATGACAGACTACCGAGATTCTTCTACAAAGAACCAATTTCACCTCATAATGTTGTTTTTCAGGTAAAAGACGAAGAAATTGATCAGTTGTTTAACTGGTAGGAAATTTGTCTATGGCTTTGCCTGTGGATTGACAGAGTTGTCATTCTTCAGGCAAAGCCAGAATATCCAGAGCTTATTCTCTGAGAGAGATCTCTCTAAACATTTAGCCCCTTGGAAAGATAATATGAGCGAACCTGAAATTATCGATTGAAAAAAATGAATTTACCTTTTCTTGTCACTCTGAGGTAGCTTAATGCTCCTCTTTTGTCACTCTGAACGAAGTGAAGGATCTCCTCCTTTAATGAGGAGGAGATTCTTCGGCACTGCGTACCAGGCAGAACTTTTCTATCGGCAAATTTAAGAGCGAAAGATAGTCCGTCTTTCCTCAATCATCAATTGTAGGATATAATTATTTTTGATATGAAAGTTACAGTAAAACTATTTGGTGGATTAATATCTGACAAGGAATTTCCAAAAAATGAACAGGGAGACCTTGTTATTGAATTTTTGTCTGAAAGTTCTGTTTCTCAATTAATTGATGCCCTTTCATTAAATAAAAAGCCTTTTATAGTTGTTCTTAATGGCATTATTCTTAGTGACTTACATATTACCCTAAAAGATGGTGATGAATTAAGTCTTTTCCCTCCAATTGCAGGTGGATTAATTAACAATGGTTTATCCTAAATTAATTCATCTTTTTATCTCTTTTCTCAAACTTGGGTTTACTGCTTTTGGTGGACCTGCAATGGTTGCCTATATTAAGGAGCTTGCTGTTGAAAAAAAGAAGTGGCTTGATGGCAAAACCTTTCAGGAAGGCATTGCCCTTGCCCAGGCAATTCCAGGAGCTACTGCAATGCAGGTTGCAGCTTATGTTGGATTAAAAACAAGAGGGATAATTGGTGGAATTGCAAGTTTTACAGCCTTTGGATTACCCGCTTTTTTGTTTGTGCTTATTCTGTCCTATTTTTATGCAAAAACTCACACAATACCAGAGGTTATATCAGTTTTTACAGGTCTACAGGTAATAGTTGTTGCAATAGTTGCTAATGCTTTTTTAAGTTTCGCAAAGCCTGTAATTAAATCAAAGGGTGAGACAGTAGTGGCTATCTTTTCTTTTTTACTATTTCTTTTAAAAATCAATCCATTTCTGATAATCATAGCCTGTTTTATTCTTTCTCAATTAATTTTTAGAGATAAAACAGGCTCAGATAACAAAAATGCAAAGAAAATAAATCTCAGAGACATTTTACCCATTTTTTTTATTGTATTTGCAGGATTACTATTTCTTTATTTATTTGACAAAACTCTTTTCAACATTTCTTTAATTATGATGAAAATAGATTTTTTTGCCTTTGGAGGCGGGTATGCTTCTTTACCTTTAATGCTTCATGAGTTTGTAGATAGACTTCATTGGATTGATGGAAAAACTTTCATGGATGGAATAGCCCTTGGACAGATTACCCCGGGACCAATTGTAATTACAGCAACCTTTGTGGGATATTTATTGAAGGGTTTAGCAGGTGCTACCGTGGCAACAATTTCTATATTTACTCCATCTTTTATTATGATGGCTTTTGCCTCTGAGATTTCAGAAAAGATAAGAGATTCAAATATATTTATCAGAGCAAAAAGAGGACTTTTAGCTTCCTTTTCAGGTCTACTGCTTTTTGCAACAATTAAGTTTGCTCAATCTGTTGATTGGAATTGGTTAAAGATATTAATAGTTTCTATTAGCTTCTTTGCCTTGTTTAAAAGGGTAAATATTCTTTATATTGTTATCACCGGAGCAGTAATTTCAGTTTTTTTATTTAATTAAGAGACCCCCATAGATTAAATACTAATGGGGGTCTCTTTGTGGGAGGGGCGGGGTGTAACTAATTAGAATTTTTTATATAAAAGGATACTTTTTTGTAAAGTTGGAAAACATCCCCCTTTGGAATATAATCTGTGACTTTTTTTTGTAAAGTTAATTTTTTTAAATAGTTTTCATCTAAAGAAGAGTAAAACAATACGGGAATTCTGAATTGTTTAATGTTACATTCAAGTAACTCATATAGTTTATCTCCAGATAAAGCAGGCATATTTACATCAAGAAGAACAATATTAGGACAAAAAGTTTTTATATTCTTTGTTGAACCAAGCCATCCATAATTTTCTTTAACTCTGTAACCAACCTTTTCAAGTAGTTCTTTTGTAATCTTTAAATCTTCTTCATTATCATCAATTATCAATATTTTACCTCTTTCCATAAAATCCTCCTTTACTCTCCTTTTATTAATTTTTCTGCAAAATAGTAGGGTAACCCACTTTTTATTATTGCTCTAATAACTGATTTGATATCATACTGTCTTCTAATAAAAGTTACCTGAACATTACTTCTGCTTATATCTATTAAGCATAAACAGGTTCTTGGGTCTTTATCTTTTGGTTTCCCAACACTTCCAGCATTGATAAAATATTTACCATTCAATTTTTTAAAATAGGGAATATGTGTATGCCCATAAATCATCAAATCTGCTTGAGCTTTTTCTGTCATTAAAAAGAAAAAATTATCAGGTCTTTCCTCATACCAGTAGAGATTATTTTTTGTTGGTGTAGCATGAAAAATTTTTACTCTCCTTCCCTCTACCTCAAAGGATATCTGAAAGGGTAAATTTTTCATATAATTTTTTGATTTTTCTGTTACATGTTTTTTTGTCCATTCAAAGGATAAATGAGCCATTTCTGCTTGAAAATGGTCTTCATATTTACAACCGCAATTTTCTTTATCAAAAGCAACTGATTCATCATAATTACCCTGAACTCCTTCGATTTTGTGTTCAATCAGAAAATCTACTACCTCATTTACAAAGGGAGCATAACCGCCAAGGTCTCCAAGATGATATATTGTCTCTGGTTTTAACTCCTTGGTAATATCATAGGCAACCTGAAGAGCTGGAAGATTTCCATGTATGTCTCCTAATATTGCCAGTTTCACAGTTTAATTCCTCCTTAATGGCTGAATATTGTTTTCAATTTCAAATAGGTTCGTTTTAATGAACTATCCGTAACTGGCATAAGTACAGTATTTTCAGAGATTAAATACAGATTGCCTCGCCAGTTGACTTTTGATGTTATGAAGGGAACAAACCATATAATTCCAGACATTAAATCCTTTATTGGTGAAAACATTATCTGAATTCCTGGTTTTTCTTTAATCATTCTCATTACCAAGTAATCGCCAGTTGTTTTTATTAGCACAGACAGTAAAAGCAAAATTAATGATAAATTAGAAAAGGCATAGAAAAGAGGGATTAAAGAAGCAATAAAAACTGGATTTGCTAAAGGTTCTGTAAAGTATTTAACTCCTCCAATTTTCCATCTAATTTTTGCCCATCTCGTATGTCTGTTAAAAAATCTTTTTATTGACCAGTATTCATTTATATTTTTAATCATGTAATTTGAAAGAACAACTTTTTTCCCTTTTTCATGCATTAATTTACCAATTAAATAATCCTCTGCTAATACATCCTGAACTGCGTTAAATCCTCCTATCTCTTCAAAATCCTTTTTTCTCATTAACATAGATTTTCCAATACTACAGGGCATTTTAAGAAACTTATCAAGAAGGCAAACACTTAATATAATGAATGAATTAAGCTGAAGATTTTCTAATACTGCACCAAAACTTTTTCCACCTACACCAACAATTAAATTAGTAACAAGTCCGACATCCTCAGTCATAGATGAAACAGTCTTTCTAAGATAATCATCTTCGACACAGACATTGCTGTCACTTATTAAAAAATAATCATATTTTGAAATTCTGTAAGCTTTCATCATATTTTTTACTTTAGGATTTAAAGCTTTACTGGAGTTATCAATGACTATGGTTACTCTATCAGGGTATTTATTTCTTATTTTCTCAGCAACTCTGTATGCAGGATCATTGCGATTTTCAAGAGATAAAATTACTTCATATTCAGGATAATCCTGCTTACAGAAACTTTCAATATTGTCAAATAAATTGTCATCAAGTCCTTTAAGTGGCTTAATAATAGAAATTGGCTGGGTAAAACTGTTAGGAATCTCTTCACTCAGCTTTTTTCTTAACGCCAAAACCTGGAAAAAATAAATTATAAAACTTAAACCTAAAAGAATTAATATTAACCATAGAAGCATTTTTACCTCCTAAAAAGGGTTATTGCAACGCCTTTGTTGTGTTTAATGCATGTTTTTATAGTTTCTTTATCCTTTTCACAGTTAAGTAGAGTCTTCCATGAATAAAGATGTCTTGCCTTATGAAAGTCACTGTTTGCGATATAGGGATATTTTTTAAGGCTTACAACATTAAAAACATCATCCCTGTTTGCAATCTCCCATGCATCAATATACTTGCCATATTTCTGCTTGTTTTTCCAAAGATAGAGGGTGTTTCTTATTTCTCCCTTCATGTGATGGGGATGGCAGGCAACTACAAGAGCATTTTGTTTTTTTGCTTCAAGAAATATTGATTCATAACTACCGCAAGCAGGAATAAAGTTCTTAATATCAAGTATTAAGATATGGGCAGATTTGTCTGAGGATAAATAGTTTTTACTGATTTCAACCCCTGGTATTACAAGCATTTCATATTTATTCCAAGCCCTTTGTGCTTCATACTCAATATTTTCAAGATATTCATTAAAGTTTTTTTCCGTAATTGTGAATCTGAATTTATATGCTAATTTGCCTATGAGACTGTCTCCATTTACAACATGGTCTGTTATTGCTATCACATCAAATCCTGCCTGACCAAAAAGGTCAACAACTTTTTTTAACTCTAATGAACCATCGGAATACTTAGTATGAATATGAAAATCGCAAAGTAACATTTTCAATTTGATAATAGCATCAGAAAGTTACACGAATATTAAAAGAAAATTAAATTTTTGTTAAATTTTTGACGAGATTTAACTAAAAATTAACATTTTTTTAAAATTTTTGTAACATTTTTTTGTAATAATCAAAATAAAAAATTCTCTCTCGGAGGAATATATGCCATACGCTGAATTTGGAACTCTTAAATCAAACCAAATTTATGAGAATTTGTACTCTCAGTTAACAGTCCATTTTCAACCAATATTTCATTCAAAAACAAGCAAAGTTTTCGGATATGAAGCCCTTACAAGGCATAAACAAAAAAAAATCAATATAAAAAAATTATTTGATGATGCTAAATCGAAAGGCTTTATTTATCTTCTTGATATGTTATGCAGAAGAAACGCTATCAAAGAGGCATCAAAACAGGGGCTTAAAGATTATCTTTTCATAAATATATGTCCGGAAACTCTATTAGATCCTCAACACACTATAGGGCTAACAGACAGATTTACAAAGGAATTTAATTTCCCAAAGGAAAAAATTGTTCTTGAAATTACTGAGCAAACAGCAATTGAAAATTACGATATTTTTATTGAATCAGTTTTTTACTACAAAAATTTGGGATATAAAATAGCTATTGATGACTTTGGAGCTGGTTTTGGTGGACCTAAACTTTTAAGTCTAATTGAGCCAGATATAGTAAAAATAGATAGACACTTTATATCCTGTCTCAAAGAAAATCCAATTTGTAAGTCCTTTGTTTCTTTTACAGTTAATCTCTGTCATGAGAGAGGTATAATGGTTGTAGCAGAGGGAATAGAAAATCAGTTGGAGCTTATAGAAGCTTTGAAACTTCAGATTGATCTCCTACAGGGTTATTATCTTGGAATGCCTACTTCAAATATAAGAGATAATGATGATCAATAAAGTTGAACAAAATAAAAATGAACTTATTATTTTGGATCTATCAATAGGAGAAATAGCTGAAAGAATACCACCGATAACTTCAAAGACAAATATTAATGAGGCTTTTCTTAGATTTATGAAAGATGAGAAATTTAGCTTAATTCCAGTGATTGATGAACAAGAAAGAGTAATTGGTCAATTAAATAGAATAAGATTCTTAGAAAAGACAGTATTAGGTAAATATGGCTACGGCATTCATTTAAATTCCAGAAAATGTGTTTGTGAAGTTATGGAAAAACCTTCTTTAATTGTTGAGTATAATTTAACCTTAGAGGAGGTATCAATTCTCGTTCAATCAAGAGCAATTGATAATATATACGATGATATTATAGTAAATAAAGATGATAAGTACTTTGGTACTATTTCAGTCAATATTCTTTTAAATGCTATAACTCAAAAAGCTATAATGCTTGCAAAAGAAGCAAACCCACTTACAGGACTTCCTGGAAATTGGGTAATACAAAGAGAGATAGAAAAAAGGATTTTAAATAAACAACACTTCGATACTGTTTACATTGATATAAACAACTTCAAACCATACAATGACCACTATGGTTTTAGCAGGGGTGACAGGGTAATTACAGTTCTTGGAAGAATTATTTATGAAATATCAAAAAATTACAAAGGAACCTTTGTTGGACACATTGGTGGAGATGATTTTATATTGCTGTCAAGTTGTGAAGACTCACTACAAATTTGTGAAAAAATAATTGAATCCTTTGAGTCTTATTTACCTGAGTTTCATGGAGATGATTTTATTAAGGGATACTATATTGGTAAAAATCGAAAGGAAGAAGAGAAATTATTTGGATTACTTTCACTTAGCTGCGCAATTGTAAGCACCGAAATGCGAAAAATAACATCTTATGCTCACCTTGCTTCTATATCTGCAGATGTAAAGGCAGAGGCAAAAAGAAGATCAAAAGATCAAAAAAAATCTATAGTCTTTAAGGAGAGAAGAAATGATTAATGATAAAATTCCTTTGTATTTCGCTCTTTTTTCTCATGAATTAAAATCTCCTTTGAATACTATAATCAACTCAGCAAAGCTTATTGAACTTAACATCCGTAATTCAGATGAAACAAAAATAAAAAGATATCTATCACTGATTTTATCATCGTCCCTGTATCTTAAAACATTTATACAAAATACTATTGAATTTGGAAGAATAAGTTTTGATAGAGAAGAACTCTACATAGAAGAATTTGATATTATAGAGGTTTTGTACGAAATAGTAGATTTAACAAAAATAATGATAGAGGAAAAAAATATAGAAGTTGAATTCAATCCCTCACAAAAGGAATTTTATATTACTTCTGATCCTATTAAAATAAGGCAAATTTTATTAAACATCTCCTCAAATGCTGCAAAATTTACTAAAGAGGGATACATTATATTTACAATTGATGAAAAAAAAGACGGTGTTTTGATTAATGTGAAAGATACAGGATGTGGTATAAAACAGGAACAACTCGATAAAATTTTCGCTCCTTACTGTAGTTTAGAAAAAAGATATGAAACTATTTGTGATAGCTCGGGATTGGGACTTTTTATTACTAAACAGCTTTTATCTTTTATTGGTGGAGATATTTCCATAAAAAGTGAGCTTGATAAAGGAACAGAAGTTGAAATCTTTATTCCTTCAAAAAGGCGTTAATAAAGGTTTTCTATGGGGAGTGGCAACCTCTGCTTTTCAACTTGAAGGCTCTCCATATGCGGACTGGGCTACATGGGATAGTGTTTTAAATCTTAATCCAAAAGTTACAAATCATTATGAACTCTATGAAGAGGATATAAAACTTATTAAAAATCTTGGTGTGAATGCTTACAGATTCTCCATAGAATGGAGTAGAATCCAACCTACTGAAGATACATGGAATGAAGCAGTTGTAATACATTATCAAAAAATCATTGATCTTTTAAATGATTACCGCATTACTCCAATGGTCACACTTCATCACTTTACTCATCCTGTATGGTTTATAACCAAATATCCCTGGCATAAAAGAGGAGCTGTTGAAAAATTTATAAAATACATTGATAAACTTACAGATTCAATTAAAGATGTTGACTACTTTATCACCTTTAATGAACCCTATCTTTTAATACTTGGAGGATATATTGAAGGATGTATACCTCCTGGATATAAGGATTTTGAATTAGGAATCAAGGCACACAGAAATATTCTTGTCTGTCACTCTCATCTTTATGACCTAATTCATTCAAAAAATAAAAATTCCCAAATTAGCATAGCCCATAACATGGCAGTATTCGCACCGTGGATGAAATGGAATCCCCTTGACAGGATATTAGCAAAACTTGCAAAGAGGTTTTATAATCATTCAATAATTGAGGGATTCTTAAATGGTAAAATAATTATAAAACTTCCAACTCTAAAATCCTATGAAATAGATGCTCCAATAAAAGGCAAGCTTGATTTTTTCGGGATTAATTACTACACAAGGATTCACATGCGTTTTAATCCCTTTAAAAAATTATTTGTTGAGTTTAGACACAGAGACATAGATGGTCATGGACTTACTGATATGGGTTGGGAGATTTATCCCAAAGGATTGAAAAAAGTTTTAAGATATGCCTCCCAACTTCAAGTTCCTTTAATAATTACTGAAAATGGAATTGCCACAAAGGATGACAACAAAAAAATGAAATTCATTAAGGCTCATGTTGATGTTATTGAAAGTGCTATAAAAGAAGGGATTGATGTAAGAGGATACTTTTATTGGTCTTTGATTGACAACTATGAGTGGCTTCACGGACTTGATGCAAGATTTGGTCTTTACAAAGTTGATTTCAGAAATTACAGAAGAATTCCTACAAAAGCTGCTTCTTTCTACTCTCACATAATAAAATCAAGAAATTTTTAAACTATTCTAACCCTAAGAAACCTCTTTTTACCCACTTTTATTATATAATCACCCTTTTTTAGTTTAGTATCTGAATTATTTAATACTTCATTATTTATTTTTACTGCATTTTGTTTTATGAGTCTTATTGCCTCGGATGTACTTTTTGAAAGACCCTGTTCTTTAATTATTTTTGGTATCCAAACTCCTTCTCCTTCATCTTTAATTTCGATGGTTGAAATGTCCTCTGGAATGTCCTTTTCTCTAAAAAGTTTTATAAATCTATCTCTTGCTTTTTCTGACTGTTGTTTACCATGATACCTCGTAACAATCTCAACTGCCAAAGCTTCCTTTGCATCTCTTGGGTTAATTTTGCCTTCTTTAATGTTTCTTTTAAGTTCTTCTAATTCTTGCACTGAGATATGGCTTAAAAGTTCATAATACTTAAGCATTAATTCATCATTTATGGACATTATTTTCCCAAACATTTCATCTGCTGGTTCATTAATACCAATGTAGTTTCCAAGACTCTTTGACATCTTTTGAATACCATCAAGTCCTTCCAAAAGAGGCATTGTGATTATTACCTGTTCTTCCATTCCGTATATTTTCATTAATTGTCTTCCCATAAGAAGATTGAATTTTTGGTCTGTGCCTCCAAGTTCTATATCAGCTTTAAGATAAACAGAGTCATAGGCTTGTAGTAGTGGATAAAGAAATTCAAGAATCGTTATTGGACGACCCTCTGTAAAACGCTTTTTAAAGTCTTCTCTTTCAAGCATTCTTGCAACTGTTTCAGCTCCTGCAAGTCTGCACATATCAAGGGCTGTCATTTCATTAAACCATTTGCTGTTAAACATTATCACTGTTTTTTCTGGGTCAAGGATTTTAAAAACCTGTTCTTTGTATGTTTCAGCATTCTTTAAAACTTCTTCTCTTGTAAGCGGTTTTCTTGTTTCTGTTTTTCCTGATGGGTCTCCTATCATTCCCGTGAAATCACCGATTAAAAATATTATTTCATGACCAAGTTCCTGAAACTGTCTCATTTTTTCAAGAAGCACAGTATGGCCAAGATGAATATCTGGAGCAGTAGGGTCAAATCCGACTTTTATTCTTAAAGGTTTATTTGCTTTGTAAGCTCTTTCAAGTTTTTTTTTGAGGTCTTCTTCAAGAATTATTTCAACAGTTCCTCTTTTTATAATTTCAAGTTGTTTTTCAGGTGATAACATTCTGCCTCCTTAAAAAGAATGCTCATCATTAGGGAAAATTCCCCTTTCAACTTCATCTTTGTATTGCTTTATAGCCTTTAAAATTTCTTCTCTTAAATTTGCATATTTTTTTACAAATTTTGGTGTAAATCTCTCAAAAAGTCCGAGTAAATCATGAATTACTAAAACCTGTCCATTACAGTATGGACCTGCTCCTATACCAATTGTAGGGATATCAAGACTTTCAGTAATTTCCTTCGCAAGCTCAGCAGGAATTACTTCAAGTACTATTGCTACTGCACCTTTGTCCTGTAGTCTCAATGCGTCCTCTTTTATTCTTTTTGCCTGCTCCTCTGTTTTCCCCTGAAGCCTGTATCCTCCCATTCTGAGTACTGCCTGAGGAGTAAGTCCGAGATGTCCAATAACAGGAATTTCTGCCTCAGTAATAGCTTTAACCTGTGGAAGAATTTCCCTTCCTCCTTCAAGTTTTACAGCATGGGCACCTGCTTCTTTTATAAGTTTGCCTGCATTTTTTACTGCTTCCTCAACACTTACTTGATAGGACATAAAGGGCATATCAGCAACAATCATTGCTTTCTGGGTTGATCTAACAACAATCTTTGTATGATAAATCATTTCATCCATTGTAACAGGCAGTGTTGTTTCATTACCTTGAACAACCATTGAGAGGGAATCACCTACTAAAATCATGTCTATTCCTGCTTCATCTACAAGGTGTGCAAAGGGATAATCATAGGCTGTAAGCATTGTAATCTTATTTCTCTGCTTTTTTTTATTTAATAAATCTGTAACAGTAAACCTCATCTTTGTCTCCTTTGTTTGTCATTCCGAGAGACTCGATGTCCCGAGGAATCTCTAAGGATGAGATTCTTCGGCACTTCGTGCCTCAGAATGACAAAATGTCTATCTGTAACAGTAAACCTCATCTTTGGGCCCTTCTTATTGCTTTAAGTTGAAGTTGAAGGTTTTTCATTCCCTCCCACTCGTTTATTGATGGAGTAAAGGCTGCATCAATTAGGCATCCTTCAAGAATATTTTCCTCTGCCATTTCAAAACCTATTGCAGAAATACTGTTTCCATTCTGTCTTAAAAACATTTTCAGATGATTGTTTCCAACCTTTCTTAAGTTTACCACAGTAAGTTCCTTTGCTCCAAAAAGTGGTTCACGATTACCTTCTCCAAAGGGTTCAAGTAATTTTATCTCATCAACAATTTTTTCATTAATTTCTTCTAAAGTTACCGCAGCATCTAACTGAAGTATGTTTTTAGTGTCTGCAAACAAAGAGTCCGATAATCTGCAAATTCTTTCTTTAAATTCATTTAGATTTTCTTTATATAGCATAACTCCTGCAGCTTGTTTATGTCCTCCAAATCGAATAAGCAAGTCTTTACAGCCCAACAACAACTCCTGTAAATCAAAACCCTGTGGAGCCCTTGCAGACCCCTTTACTTTATTTTCATCTATTGAAAGTATAAAAACAGGTCTACCAAATCTTTCAATAAGTTTACTTGCTACTGTACCGACAACTCCAATATGCCAATTTCCCGATAGTACAATAACAGATTCATCATTAAACTCTTCTTCGAGCTTTTTTTCAATCTCAACCATAATTTTTTCTTCTGTTTTCTGTCTTAAAGAATTCACTTGATTTAGCCATTGACCAATATTTGAGAGTTCTTCAATATCTTCTGAAGTAAAAAATTTTACAACATCCCCTGCATAGTCAATTCTTCCAGGAGCATTTATTCTTGGAATTATGCAATAACTTAAATGGAAATTTTTAATATTATTAGAATTTATTCCAGCTATTTCTTTCAGTATTTTGATTGATTTTCTGTAAGGATTTTCAATAAGACTCCATCCCTCTTTTATTATTGCTCTGTTAATGGTATTAAGGGGAACCATATCAGCATATGTTCCTAAAATTACAAGATCAAGATACTCCATTGCCTGTTGTTGATCTATTGCCATTGCAAGTATAAAGGCAACTCCTACTCCAGCTAAAAATGCATAGGGCGAGTTTCTATCAATCTTTGGATTTATTACAGCCAAAGCTTCAGGAAGAACAACCTTTTCATTTATTCTTAATGGTTCATGATGATCTGTAATGATTACACCAATTCCTTCTTGTCTTGCGTATTGAATTGTATCGAAATCTTTTATTCCGCAGTCAACAGTAATTATCAGTTTTACACCTATTTTTTTTGCCATTTCAATACTTGTATGTGTTAAACCATATCCATGATGAATCCTATGAGGGATGTGATAAAAAACATTAGCTCCTCTTTTCTTTAAAAAATCATAGAGAATCGCTGTCCCTGTTAATCCATCGGCATCGTAATCACCATTTATTAAAATTTTTGTGCCTGAAAGGATTGCTTCATTAATTATTTTTGTGGATTCATAAACTCCAGGAATACAGAAAGGATCTATCAGGTCAATTGAAGGATTCAGAAAGGAATAAATCTCATCTAAGTCTTTAAGCCCCCTTGATACAAGAACCTGCGCAAGGGGAACTGATATATTCAATGCCTTTGAAAGATATTGAAGATAAGCCTGATTTGTTTTAACAACAACCCATTCACTGTATTGCATTTTATCTCTTTAAAAGAGAGTTCTTGCCAAGCAAAAGTACTATTGGGCTTGCAACAAATATAGATGAATAAGTACCGATCACTATCCCTATCATCATTGCAAGGGCAAAATCGTGTAAAACTTCTCCACCAAAGAAAAATAGTGCTGTTGCTGCCATAAAAGTTGTAAGAGAAGTTATAATTGTTCTTGACAAAACTTCATTGATGCTTTTGTTCATAAGTGCTTCAAGAGTGATTGTTCCTTTTGCAACTTTTCCGAGATTTTCACGAATTCGGTCAAAGACAACAACTGTATCTGTTAAAGAGTATCCAGCAATTGTAAGAAGGGCACTTATAAAAATTAGATTTATCTCTTTATCAAGAAGGTAAAAAATTCCGAGTACTGCCATAACATCATGGAAGGTAGCTGCTGTTGCACCAATTGAAAAATGAAATCTAAATCTTATTGCAATGTATAAAAGTATTCCAACAGTAGCAGCAACAATTGCAAGTAAAGCATCCCTTTTTGTTCTTTCTCCAATTTTTGGACCAATTGCGGTTATTGACTCAATCAGAGGTTCTTTATTTGTCAAATTTTCTTTAAGAGCTCTTTCAACCTCTTCTTGAGCACCTTCTTGTTGTTTTTTTAGTTTTATAAGAATCTTTTTTTCAGTTGGAAGCTCCTGTATATCCACATCTTTTATTCCTGCTTTGTCAATTACTGCTCTTATTTCTGAAAGGGTAACTGGTTGTGAAAATCTTACCTGAAGACTTACTCCTCCTGCAAAATCAACGCCAAGATTTGCTTTACCTGTATAAATCTGAAAAATTGCAAATATTCCTAAAATTATCATTAAGCAAGAAAGTCCTAAGGCAATGTATTTTTTCCCTAAAAAATCAATGTTTGTTTTACCAAGTATCTGTATCATATACTAAGACTCCTGCGCTCCTTTCCAATGTATATGAAATCAAAGACTGTTTTTGTTCCAATTAATGCTGTAAAAAGGTTTATGGAAACGCCAAGGGAGAGGGTTACTGCAAAACCCTTAATAGGTCCAGAACCAAAATGAAAAAGCACTGCTGCAGTTATAAGTGTTGTTACATGGGAGTCAAATATGGTCCAGAAAGCCTTTTTATATCCCGATTCAATGGCTGCTTTAGGAGTTTTGCCAAGTCTTAATTCTTCTCTTATTCTTTCAAACATCAAAACATTAGAGTCTACAGCCATTCCTACTGCCAGAGCAATTCCTGCAATCCCAGGAAGTGTAAGTGTTGCATTCAAAGCAGCAAGGGCACCAATAAGAAGAATAATATTTAAAATTAAAGCAAAATCAGCAATTACACCACTTAAACGGTAGTAAATAATCATGAATAAAGCCACAAATACTGCTGCAATAATTACTGCAGTTTTCCCAGCTTCAATAGAGTCTCTTCCAAGAGTTGGACCAACTGTTACATTCTGAATAAGGTTTACAGGTGCTGGAAGTGCACCAGCTCTAAGGACAATTGCAAGGTCCTTTGCTTCCTCCAAAGTAAAATTTCCAGAAATCTGAGCATTTCCACCTTCAATTTTTTCCTGTATTACAGGGGCTGAATAGAGATTTCCATCAAGAATAATGGCAAGTCTTCGTTTTACATATTTACCTGTAATCTCCTCAAAAATCTTTGCACCAGCATCATTGAATCTCAAGGATACATAAGGTTCATTGAATCTCTGGTCAATACTTACATGAGCCTCAGCAAGAAGATCTCCTGTAAGTAAGACATCTTTTTTTACTATATAGGGTCTTTTATAAACTTCTCCTGTTTCTTTGTTTACAATCCTTTGAAAAACAATTTCATCACCTTCAGGAATTTTATTCTTCCACTGATTGAGGAATGCCTCTTCTTCACCTGCTCTTATAAGAGATGGAAGTTCTTTCCATAAAGGAGTTTCTTCATCGAGGAGTTTAAATTCAAGTTGAGCAGTTTTCCCGATTATTTCAAGAGCTTTTTTAGGATCCTTTACTCCTGGAAGCTGAATGACTATTTCATTTTCACCCTGGCGGTGTATTGTTGGTTCAGCCACACCAAGCTGGTCAATTCTGTTACGAATTACCTCAATTGCCTGCTCAACTGAAGTAGTTTCAACTCTCTTAAAGGCTTCTTCTGGTATTTCGCAAAATAGATAACCACCTTGTTCAGAAAAAGAAAGGTCAGGGTAGTTTTCTTTTATGAGCTTTTTTACCTCATCATTTACTGGTTGAACAGTTATTTTTTCTCTTTCAGCCTTTACAGTGGCTTTTATTCCTTTTTTTTCAAGAAGACTCTGCAGATGCATTCCAATTCTTTCAACTGTTATCTCCCGAGCTCTTTTAATGTCAACTTCAAAAATTAGATGGGAGCCACCTCTTAAATCAAGTCCGAGAACAATTCCTTTGTTAGGCATATTTTTTTTCCACCAATCGGGCATGTAACTAAAAAGAGGAGTATTTGGCAAAAAGAATATAAATGCTAAAATAACAGTCAACAGTATAAGCGAACCCCTGATGTAAATGCCTTTTCTCATGGTTATTTTTTCCCTTTACTTTTTTTAATACTGATTTTTCTTTCCTGTCATCATGTTCTTTTTTTTATCATTTCGAGAACTCTTTTTTGTCATCCCTTCGCTGACCCTTCGCTTAGGCGCAGGGCTTCGGCTCAGGAAAACGTCCGAGTCTCTTTTTCCGTCATTCTAAATCTTCTTTTCCTTGTCATTCTGAGGCACAAAGTGCCGAAGAATCCCATCCTACATTAATCTTCATCTGTTGGTGGTCTTAAGGCAGCAACTGACTGTTTTGAAAATTTAACCTTTACATTTTCAGCAATTTTTAAAACTACCGTATTTGGATTTACAGCTTCAACGACACCGTAAATTCCACCAACTGTTATAACTTTGTCTCCTCTTTTCAGATTTTCAAGCATCTGTCTGTGTTCTTTTGCTCTTTTCTGTTGAGGTCTGATGAGTAAAAAGTAAAAGACAACGATAATTAAAATAAGAGGCAAAAGACTTGCAACAAGGCTCATTATTGGGTCACCCTGTGCTCCACCTCCCTGTGGTGCGGGTCCCATTGCATAGGCATCAGATATTAATGTCAAAAACTTCATATTTCACCTCCAAATTTTTTAAATCTTTTTATAGTAGCAATCTTAGATAAAAAATCTCAAGTTTTATCTTGAAATTGCTGATATAAAAAATGAATTTACCTTTTCTCGTCATCCTGAGGCGAAGCCGAAGGATCTCCTCTTTTTTTCCCCATATAGATTCTTTAATGAAAGATTCCTCGGGGGGTATTGAACCCCTCGTAATGACAACTTGAAGAGGTCATTCTGAGGAGCGAAAGCGACCGAAGAATCTCATTCCTTTGTGAGACCCTTCGGGACCTCGTCCCTCAGGGTGACAAAAATAGTGGATCAGGGTGACGAAAAAATATCAGGTGTCAGAATCACAAAAACTAGGAATTGTGGGAGCATAAAATGGCTCAAGATAACTTTCTTTATCTACATTTTTTTAATATTATGACTTAAATAATATTAGAACTTTATGAGTTTCACCCATTCCTTGAGGAAGTATGAGTCTTTTAAATTTATCAATAAGTTCTTGTTTTTTCAATCTTTCAAGTAATTGTTCATCACAGAGGGATACAAGAAACTTACTCTGTGACATATATTCTATTAACTCAAATCCGGAATCATTAGCCCATTTTTGAAGTACAGAAAAATTAACATGACTTGTTATGTCCTGCAGTCCAATATTTATATAGGGATTTTCATTTATTGTATGTTTATAATAGCAAAGAAGGGTACCTTTATTTCTTTGAGGGTTGTAATATTCTTCATTGTTCCATCCGTAATCAAAAATGAGCAAGAATCCCCTCTTAACTGCCTTTGAGAGCTTTTCAATGAAATCTTTCATTCTAAGATTTATCTCTGAACGGTATCCGTCTATTTCTAAGACATGTTGAGCAGACTCTTGTATAAATTCAAAGGTTTCCTTTCTTGCAGGCATTAGTTTTTCAATAAAATCTCCTTTTTCATCAATTGTTACATATACTTCAAAAAGTTTTCCCTTCTTAACTTCAAAAATTCTCACAGGAAAGGCATCGAAGATTTCATTGCATATAACCACACCATTTAAATTAAATAGCTCATCTATGGAAGAATACCATCTTATGTAGTCAAGATATTTTGCCAACCTCTCCTGTTGTCTTTTTTTTAAATATGGATTTATTTCAACGAGATTGTATTTAAAGTTAGACAGCATGTTTTCTTTACTTAATAATTCTTCCATAATGTCTTCACATAGGTATCCCATTCCAGGACCAATTTCTGTAATAGAAAAATTTTGTGGGTATCCCAGCTTTTCCCATAAAATTTTGATGTATCTAACTAAAAGAATTCCAAAAACTTTGCCAAGATGAGAAGCTGTGAAGAAATCCCCTTCTTTCCCGATTTCTATGTTATCTCTGGTGTAGTAGCCAAGATTTGGAAAGTAAAGAGCCAATTCCATAAATTCATCAAAGGGAATTATATTTCTCTTTTTTATCTCTTCAGTTATTTTCCGATGGAGAGGATTATTAGTCATTAATTCTTTGGTTTATAGAGGGTAAACATTCTTTCAATTGCTTCTTTTGCTTTTAATCTTATGTCTTCAGGTACTTTTATTATATGTTTCATATCCCTAAGAGCTGTCAAAACACTTTCAAGGGTGGTGACTTTCATATTAGGGCATATCATTGTTTTTTTCAAGGGATAAAAATTTTTATCGGGATTTTCCTTTTTCAATCTGTAAATAAGTCCTGTTTCAGTGCCAATTAAAAATTCCTTTGCTGAAGATGATTTAGCAAACCGAACCATACCAGATGTTGATGCCACATGGTCAGCTAAATCAATAACCTCAGGTCTACATTCAGGATGAACAACTACTAAGGCATTTGGATAGAGTTCTTTACTTCTTATTACATCATCTTTTTTTATCATGTGATGGGTCGGGCAGAAGCCATCCCATGGAATTATCTCTTTTTCTGGGGCTTTTCTTTTGACCCAATCAGCAAGATTCTTATCAGGGACAAAAAGAATTTTTTCGAATGGAACAGCCTTAACAATTTCAGGAGCATTTGCAGAGGTACAGCAGGCATAGCTTAAAGCTTTAACTTCTGCTGTGGTGTTTACATAGGCAATTACTGGAGTATCAGGGAATTGGGATGCCCACTTAGTCAGCTTTCTTGCATCAATCATATCAGCCATTGGACATCCTGCGTCTATCTCTGGTAAAAGCACAGTTTTTTCAGGATTAAGGATTGAAGCAGTTTCTGCCATAAAGTGAACTCCACAAAAAACAATAATATCACATTCAAGCTCCACAGCCTTTCTGCTTAATTCAAGGGAGTCACCTACAAAATCGGCTATATTCTGAATTTCTTCTCTCTGGTAGTTGTGGGCAAGAATAACAGCATTTTTTTGTTTTTTTAATTCAAAAATTTCCTTTACTGTCTCGTTGACCATATATAAATATCCTCTCTGTTTGTGTATAGTACAGTTCCATCAGAGAGAATTATAGCTTTAATGGGAAGGGATTTTCTTGTTTTAGCAGTTTCACTTTGGACTGGTAAAACTCCATTATATCTGAGTGAAATTCTTCTTACATAGTTCAGTGTTTCTGGAATGTTTGGAATTCTTCCTAAAGATTCAACAAGATTAGGTCCTGCATTGTAAGCTGCCAAAGCAAGATTTATATTGCCATTAAATTTTTCAAGAAGATATTTCATGTAGCGTATACCTCCGTCAATATTTTCAATGGGGTCATAGGGATTTTTCACGCCAAGCAAAAGTGCTGTTGAAGGCATAAGCTGCATAATTCCCATTGCTCCCTTTGGAGATACTGCATTTATGTTCCAATTTGATTCTTCCTTTATGATTTCCTTTATAAGTTTTGGGTCAACACCGTAAAGTTTTGATTTTTCTTCTACAATTTTTTCAAGTTCATCTTTTGAATATTTAAATGTTTCCTTCTTTGAAGAATCTACTTCAAAGGAGGTTTTTTTTGTTGATAATTTTTTACTTTCCTTTCCACAAAGATTTGTATAAACCATTTCACCGTCAATCTGTCTAAGACATATTTTTTCTGCCCATGCTGAAGAGAAGACAAGCAAAATTAATATGGAACATATTAAAAGCATATTGAAAATGATACCAAAGAGTTCTTTATATTTTCAATTAATTCATAATATTTGAAATTGCCGATTGAAGAAAGGCTGTATTTCACTCATTTTATAATTCTTAAGGACTTAATATCTCAAGGAGGACTCCAGAGGCAAAGCCTGAGGAATTTTTCAGTTTTTGTCAT
>NZ_MAVV01000017.1 GCF_001707915.1 Thermodesulfovibrio sp. N1
TTGCATTTATATGACCAAGTTCATGGGCTAAAACTCCTACAAGCTCACTTTCTTTATCCATTTTTAAAAGAATTTCTCTTGTTATAAAAATAGGTCCTCCTGGTAGGGCAAAGGCATTAACTTGAGAGGAATTAACAACATAAAACTGATAGTCAACTTTTCTTGGAGTTACATTTGCAATTCTATAACCGACTTCTTTTATATAATTCTGGACATCTCTTTCAGGATATAATCCTTCATTTTCATTTATTGCTACTGGTATAACTTTGTGTCCAATTTGAATTTCTTGTTCTGTTGAAAGAAGAGTATAAGTTTTTTTACCTGAGAGAGGATCAATTTCTGTTACACAGGCGAATGAAAACAAAGATAATAAAATTAACAAATAAAATTTAAAGAATCTCTTCTTCATTTTCATCTGTTCTAAATCTTCCTGCAAATAAAACTTTCATTATATCGTTGTCTACTTTCAATACTACTTTTGAGCTACTTTTTGGATTTCCTTTGATCCATTTATCAATCATATATGTAGTTTAACAAAATTATTCTTTTATGTTAAGAGATTTTATTTTGATAAATTTTAAATTTATGAAGTTGACTTGAATAATTTTTCAAATTTTTAGTATCTTAAATATAGCCGGAGTGGCGGAATTGGTAGACGCAAGGGACTTAAAATCCCTCGGAGGGTGACCTCCGTACGAGTTCGAGTCTCGTCTCCGGCATTATTTTTTTATTTGGAGGGCAAAATGATAAAAAAGGCTGTCCTTCCAGTAGCAGGTCTTGGGACAAGGTTTCTTCCTGCAACAAAGGCTTCTCCAAAAGAGATGCTTCCTATACTTGATAAACCTATAATTCAGTATGCTGTAGAAGAGGCTGTAAAAGTCGGTATTGAGGAGTTTTTGTTTATCACAGGGAAACATAAAAGAGCAATTGAAGACCATTTTGACAAAGCCTATGAATTAGAAGAAAGACTTAAAATATCTGGTAAGTATGATTTATTAAAGAAAATTAATTTTTTTGAAAATCTTAATTTTGCCTATATCAGACAAAAAGAGCCAAAGGGACTTGGTGATGCTATACACTGTGCTAAACCCTTTATTAAAGATGAACCATTTATTGTTATATTAAGCGATGATGTTATAGATCCTGATTATTCAGTTCTTTCGGATATGATAAATATTTATAATCGAACAAAATCTCCTGTCATTGCCTTAGAAGAAGTATCATGGGAAGAAGTATCAAGATATGGAATAGTTTCAGCAAAAAAAATTGATGAGCATTATTTAATTGAAGATATGATAGAAAAGCCTGAAAAAACTAAGGCACCATCGAATCTTGCAATTATCGGAAGATATATTTTAACTCCTGATATTTTTAAACATCTTGAGACGTTGGAGCCTGGTAAAGGAGGAGAAATTCAGCTAACAGATGCTTTGAAATCAATGGCAAAGGAAGTATCCATATATGGTTATAAAATCAAATGTAAAAGATATGATGCAGGAGAAAAATTTGGTTATTTAAAAACGATTATAGATTTTGCCCTCAGGGACCCTGAAATATCTTCTGAATTTAGAAAATTTTTAAAAGAACAATTATCCTGCATTTAATTTCTTAAATATTGCTCAAATAATAAACAAAATTTATGTTAAAAGTGTTAAAATTATAAAGAAATCTAAAAATTTTTCGTAGGAGGATTAAATGGATGAAATAAAAAAAGAGGAAGAAAAAAATAAAATAAATGAAAAAGATATTGAAATACCTCAAGAGTTACCGATATTAGCAGTAAGAGACATAGTTATTTTCCCATACATGATAATTCCTTTATTTGTAGGTAGAGATATCTCTGTTAAAGCTGTTGAACATGCATTAAATACTAATCGTTTAATTCTTTTACTTACACAGAAAGATTTTAATATAGAAGTTCCAGAACCTTCTGACCTCTACAATATTGGTACTATTTGCATGATAATGAGAATGCTTAGACTTCCTGATGGAAGGCTTAAAATTCTTGTACAGGGCATTTCGAAAGCAAAGGCAATTGATTTTTATCAATCAGAAGGTTTTTATATGGCTAAAATTGAAAAGATAGAGGATGAAGTTATAAAGGAAATAACTATAGAACATGAAGCCCTTATAAGAACTGTTAAAGAACAACTTGAAAAGGTTATCTCCCTTGGAAAGAATATTCCTCCAGACGCAATGGTTATTATTGAAAACATTGATGAACCTGGGAGATTGGCAGATTTAATAGCATCTAATCTTGGGCTTAAAAGTGATCAGGCTCAAGAGATTCTCGAAATTAACAATCCTATAGAAAGATTGAAAAAAATTAACGAGATTCTTAATCGCGAAATACAATTGCTTACAATTCAGCAAAAAATTCAGAAAGATGCAAAAAATGAAATAGATAAGACTCAAAGAGAATATTTTCTAAGAGAACAGCTAAAGGCTATTCAGCGAGAGCTTGGTGATATAGATGAAAAGGCAGAAGAAATAAATGAATTTAGAAAAAAAATAGAAGAAGCCAAAATGCCTGAAAAGGTAAAAGAGGAAGCTGAAAAGCAACTTAAGAGACTTGAAAGAATGCATCCTGAGTCTGCAGAATCTGCAGTTATAAGGACATATCTTGAATGGCTTACAGAACTACCATGGTCACGTTCAACAGAAGACAGGCTTGATATAAAAGCAGCCAAAGATGTTCTTGATAAAGACCACTATGATCTTGAAAAAGTTAAAGAGAGAATTCTTGAATATCTGAGTGTTAGAAAGCTTAAAGAAAAAATGAAAGGACCAATCCTTTGCTTTATTGGACCACCTGGAGTTGGTAAAACTTCTTTAGGACGTTCCATTGCAAAAGCATTAGGAAGGGAGTTTGTTAGAATTTCCCTTGGTGGTGTTAGAGATGAGGCTGAAATAAGAGGACATAGGAGAACCTATGTTGGTGCTCTTCCTGGAAGAATTATTCAGGGAATTAGACAGGCAGGGACAAACAATCCTGTATTCATGCTCGATGAAATAGATAAACTTGGTATGGATTTTAGAGGAGACCCTTCCTCTGCTCTTCTTGAAGTCCTTGACCCTGAACAAAATAATAGTTTTGTTGACCATTATCTTGCTGTTCCTTTCGATTTAAGTAAGGTTATGTTTGTTTGCACAGGAAATATCGCTGATACAATTCCTTCAGCTTTGAAAGATAGAATGGAGATTATATATCTTTCAGGATATACAGAGGAAGAAAAACTTCAGATTGCAAAGAAATATTTAATACCAAAACAGCTTGAAGAACATGGACTTAACTCTTCAATTTTAAAAATCAGTGATAAAGCAATAAGATATATAATCACTCATCATACAAGAGAAGCAGGAGTTAGAAATCTCGAAAGAGAGATAGCAAATCTCTGCAGAAAAGTAGCTAAATATGTTGCAGAAGGGAAAAAGAAGAAATTTTATGTAACTGCACAAAAAGTATCAAAATTTCTTGGTGCACCTAAGTATCTTCCAGAAGAAGAACTTAAAAAAGAAGAAGTTGGAGTTGCAACAGGTCTTGCCTGGACAGAAGCAGGTGGAGACGTAATATATGTAGAAGCTACAATAATGAAAGGAAAAGGAAATCTGATTCTTACTGGACAGTTAGGAGATGTTATGAAAGAGTCTGCTCAGGCGGCATTAAGCTATGTAAAATCAAAGGCAAAAGAATTAAAAATTGATGAGAAATTATTTAGCACATCAGATTTACATATACATGTTCCAGCTGGAGCTATTCCAAAGGACGGTCCCTCAGCAGGAATAACTATGGCATCGGCAATTGCCTCGTGTTTTACAGGTAAGCCTTTAAGAAAAGATGTCGCAATGACTGGTGAAATAACGCTAAGAGGAAGGGTTCTTCCAATTGGAGGACTCAAAGAAAAAGTCCTTGCTGCAAAAAGAATGGGCATAAAAACAGTTATAATACCTAAGAGAAACAAAAAAGACCTTGATGAATTACCAAAGTATGTTAAAGAAGGGATGAAGTTTGCTCTTGTTGAGACAATGGATGAGGTTTTAAAACACATTTTTTCAAAGGCTAAAACAAAGTCTCAGCCTCAGAAAGTAGCAGCTAAAGCTAAATGAAAAAAGATGAAATTGCAATAATTAAAGATATAAGGAATAAATTTTTTTTCCCTGAAGGGATAGGAATTGGTGATGATTCAGCAGTACTTAGATTTAAAGAATCTGCATTGATTACAACAGATCTTATGATTGAAGATGTCCATTTCGACCTTAGTTTCACTTCTTTTTATCATCTTGGATTTAAAATTGTTTCTATCAATGTAAGTGATATTTATGCAATGGGGGGAGATTTCAGAGGTTTTTTATTTTCTCTTGGAGCTCCACAAACAATCTCCGATGAAGATTTCAATGAATTATTCAGTGGAATTAAGGATGCATTAAATCATTACGGAGGCTTTTTAATCGGTGGAGATTTAAGTAAAAGTGATAAAATTGTCCTTTCAGGAGTTGCTATTGGAGAGACTGGAAGGCCGATTTTAAGAAAAGGAGCAGAGCCCGAGGACCTGATTTATATAACATCCTATCTTGGACTTTCTCAAGCAGGTTTTTATCTTTTAAGAAATCTTTCTAAAGAGAGTAAAAAGATAGTAAAATCCATCAAAAATTTTGATTTATTAAATGATTTTTCCGAATCTTTTCTTTCTTTTTCTGAATCTTTTCTTCGTCATTCTGAACCTTTTATTGGTCATTCTGAGCGTAGCGAAGAATCTTATATAAAAATAACCCATAAGGAAGGAGACCCTTCAGCTACACCTCAGGGTGACAGAAAAAAATGTAATTGTGAGCGAAGCGAAGAATCTAATGCAAAAGTATTAAATCTTCCTGAAAGGAAAATTCGATTAAAAGAAATAAAAGAGATTTTACAAAGACATCTTATGCCTGCGGCAAGAAAGCCTGATAAATTTAGAAACAATGCAAAAGCAATGATGGATATAAGTGACGGGTTACTTATTGATTTACATAGACTTTGCGAAGAAAGTGGAGTTGGTGCAGAAATCTATATTGATGAAATACCAATTCATCCCGAGGTTGCCCAAGTAGCAGAGCTTTTCCACATTGACCCAATGAAAATTATACTTTCTGGTGGTGAAGACTACGAACTTCTTGTTGTATCTGATAAAGAGAATGTTACAGAGACTGTTTTAATCCCAATTGGAAAAATAATTAAAGATAAAGGAATTTATATAGTAGACTCAATGAAAGGAAAACTACAAGCAAAACCAGAAGGCTGGCAACATTTTTAAGATGAAATTCACTGTAATTACCCTTGGATGTCCAAAAAATACAGTTGATTCAAGACATTTAATAGAGGCTTTGATTAAAGAAGGCTTTTCCTATGTGGAAGAATTCAAAAAAGCTGATTTTGTCTTTATAAATACCTGTTGCTTTATAAATGATGCGAAGGAAGAATCGATTGATGAAATTCTGACAGCAGTAAAGTTTAAAGATTATAGAAAACTTATTGTTTTTGGTTGTCTTTCAGAGAGATACAGAGAAGAAATAAAAAAAGAAATACCAGAGATTGATGCTTTATTTGGAGTAAAGGAATCAGAACGTATTATTAAATTTATGTCACAGTTTAAGGATTTGAAAGACTTTCAAAGTGTTCCTTATACTGTAGAACCACCAAGTTACAGATATATTAAAATTGCCGATGGATGTAGCAGAAAATGCACCTTTTGTGTTATTCCTTCCATAAGAGGTAATTTTAGAAGTACTGAACCTGAAAAAATACTTAAGGAAGCTGAGAGTTTTGTTTCCTCAGGAGTAAAAGAACTAATTCTTGTTGCTCAGGACATAACGCAGTATGGTAAAGAACTGAAGGGATACAATCTAACAAGTCTTCTTAATGATTTATGTTCAATTAGTGGTGATTTCTGGATTAGGCTTCTTTATCTTTATCCCACTGATATTAATCAAAAATTAGTTCAAACAATAGCAGAGCATGATAAAATTGTTAAATATCTTGACATACCAATGCAACACAGTGAAGAAAGAATACTAAGGTTAATGGGAAGAAGAGGAACAAAAAAAGAGTATTTGAGAAAGATTCACGAATTAAGACAAGCTATTCCAGAAGTAATACTTAGAAGCACATTTATTGTAGGATTTCCCACTGAAAAGGAAGTAGAGTTTCAAAGCCTTGTTGATTTTATTGAGGAGGTTCAGTTTGACCGTTTGGGTGTTTTTAAATATTCCAAAGAAGAAGGAACTGTGGCTTACAATTTAAAGGAACAAATCCCTGAAAATGTTAAACAGCGTAGATATGATGAAATTATGTCAAGGCAGGCAGTTATCTCCATTGAAAAAAATCGTGCATTTGTTGGGAAAGAATATGATGCTCTGATAGATTATGTTGATGTAGATCTTGCTCTTGCAAGACTTTATTGCCATGCACCAGAAATTGATGGTGTGGTAATATTAGATAATATATCAAATTTGAAAGCAGGAGATAAAGTAAAAGTTTTAATAAAAGAAGCTTATGAATATGACCTTAAAGGAGTTATTGTTTCGTGAAGAAATATCTTGTTCCGTTAATTCTTTTTCTGGCTACTGTCTTAACAACACTTTTTGCAGGAGCCCTTCAACAGGGAATTAATCTTTTTAACGAGCCTTTTAGAATATGGGAAGGTTATCCCTTTTCAGTAAGTATAATGACAATTTTACTTGGCCATGAGATGGGACATTTTTTTGCATCAAAGGTTCACAGAACAAAGGCAACTTTACCTTATTTTATTCCAGCACCTTCTATCATTGGTACCTTTGGCGCCTTTATAAAAATGAAATCACCAATATTTACAAGAAAGGCACTGATTGATATTGGAGCAACAGGTCCTCTGGTTGGTTTTTTTTTATCTATTATTGCTTGTATAATTGGGCTAAGGATGTCAAAAGTTGTTCCTTTGACAATGCAAGGAGATGATTTTTTCATGTTAGGTGATTCTATTTTGTTTTCCTTGCTTGTTAAATTTATCTTAGGAGAAGTTTCAGCCCCCTATGATGTTCTTTTAAGCCCTGTTGCTTTTGCAGGATGGATAGGACTTTTTGTAACCTCAATGAATCTAATTCCTGTTGGACAGCTTGACGGAGGTCATATTGCCTATGCTTTATTTGGAAGATATCACTTTTATATTTCAAGAGGATTTGTTTTTATAATTGTTTTATTAGGAATTTTTTACTGGCATGGTTGGCTTGTATGGGCTGCATTATTACTTTTTCTTGGATTAGATCATCCTCCAATACTTGTATGGGAATATAAACTTTCACTTAGTAGAAGAATAATTGGCATGGTTTCATTTCTAATATTTATAATTACTTTTGTTCCAGCGCCTTTTAAGTTTTAAAATGAAAAACTATATTCATTATCGCAAAACAAAAAGACCTCTTGATTTTGAAAATATGACTGTTGAGATAGGTTTTGGTTCTGGTGATTTCTTGGTAAAAATGGCAAAGGAAAATCCTGAAGAGATATTTTTTGGAATAGAAAAGTCATGGATTCCTGTAAATAAACTTCTAAAAAAATGTCGTATTGAAAATCTGAATAATGTTTTCTGCACTAAGCTCGATGCTTACTGGGCAATGTTTCTTCTATTTAGGAATAGAAGTGTAAAAAAAATATTTATGAACTATCCAGACCCTTGGTTTAAAAAATCCCATGTTGAAAGAAGGCTTACAAAAAGAGAAAATTTATATATTTATGCTAAAAAATTAATTACAAATGGTGAAATCAAAATTAGAACAGATGATTATTCATTTTTAGAGTTTACATTAGAAGAAGCCAATATTTTAAATTGTTTTACAATAAACGTTTCTAATCCAGTAATAAGCGAGCCTTTAACAAAGTATGAAAAAAAGTGGCTTTTAATGGATAAAAAAATATGGGATATTATCCTTAGAAAGGAGAAAGAACCTTCTCAAATGAAGATTAATGAAATAAAGGAGGTGACCGAGTTGTATCCTGTAAAAATTTCTGTAGATAGGGTAAATATAGAAGTATTACATCAAAGGGAATTTAAAATAGATGATAGTTTGTATTTAAAGTGTTTTTCTGTATGGACAAAAGAGCAAGATTATGCAATAGAAGTTTTAATAAGTGAAAATAATTTTTTGCAGTCCTTTATATTAACTATAAAGAAGAAGGATAATTATTTTATAATGGATGTATCACAATTTAGTGAAGTTTTAAAAACTGAAGGAATTCAGAAAGCTTTGAATTTTTTAGCTAAATACTTAAATAAGGAGATATTATGAAGAAGAAGATTTTGGTATGCGTTCAAAGGGATATCAAAAATACCATTAGCTGGGCTTTGAAGGATCTTTCAGTAGTTATTCCGCAGTATTTTGACCATACTTATCAGATTGAAAAACTCTTTGAGTCAGATACAAATTTTTGTGGAATAATAATTGATTCTCAAATCGATGGTGAAAGCACAATTCCTTTTTTAAAAACAATTAGAGATAAATCAAATATCAAAATTCTTCTAATTATCTCAGCTGAAACTCCAAAACAGGAAATAGTAAAGCTTATTCAGGATAAAATGGTTGATAATGTTATTTTAAGACCCTTCAATGCAAATCAAATAGTTGATGGAGTTGCAAAATTGTGTGGTATTCAGCGAGCTACAGAAAAACCCTGGTATATGTATACAAAACCTGAATAGATTTGATATAATTTTTTGTTATGGAAAAACAGGGATTTGAAGAAAGATTTGAGGAAGCAAATTTATTGCTGAGATATAAAGCCTTTGAAGAAGCCTGCAAAATTTACAGTGAGTTAATAAATGAAAATTCAAATTTAGCTGAACTTCATAACAATTACGGACTTGCTCTTTTTTATTTAAACAAATTTGAAGAAGCTATAAATGAATTTAAAAAATCCATTGAAATTAACAGTGCTTTCTCTCTTCCATATGCAAATATTGGACTTGTTTATTTAAATAAAGAAGAATATGATAAAGCTGTGGAATTTTTTTTAAAAGCCCTTGAACTTGATCCTGAAAATCCTGAAACCCATTATAATCTTGCAGTAACCTATTATAGAATGGATAGAAAACCTGATTCTTTAAGACATTATGAAGCTTTTACAAAATATTCAGGTGAGGATTATCAAAAATTAAAGGAAAGCGTTCAGAAGATAATTTTACAGATTAAAGAAACTCTTCAAACAGAAGAAGGTGTTCAAGAATAAATCTTTGAACTATCAATGATGCCTTTGATATTTCTTCTAAAGTTAAAAGCTTTTTTCTATCAGTAACTATATTGCTGATACTTCTTATTTCAACGCAGGGAATATTATAGATTTGCGATACCTTTGCAACTGAAGCACCTTCCATGTTTTCGCATAGAGCATTAAATTTTTTTTCAAGAAATCTGGCTCTTCCAATATTTCCTGTGCAGGCAGAAACAGTAAGAAATGTTCCCCTTGGTAGATTTTTTAAAAAATCGGGAACATAAAGGGGTATTTCTTCAGAACTAAGAAAAATAAAGGAATCTTGAGTATCATGACAGTTTCTGAGAAGACCTTCATCAGCAAAAATTTCTTTTTCTGCTACTGCGATTTTTCCTATGTCAAGCATAGAGGAAGGATAAGCACCTGCGATACCTGATACAATTGCTAACTTTATGGAGAAATTTTCAAAACAAATTACTGAAGCCAGTGTAGCTGAAGTTTTACCAATACCTGTAATAGATAAAATTAAATCAATACCATTTATTTTGCCCTTGACAAAGGGTAAGTTTTTTATTGAAAAAATTTGTTTATCTATCAAATTGTCAAAAATTAATTCACACTCTTTTTGGGTTGCAAAGAATAGGACTATCAATTTATGCTACTTCAAGTGCCTTCAATCTTTCTTCAAAATCTCTCATTCTTTGTGATAGAGCTTTTCTTTCTTCAAGTAAGTCTTTTAAAACTCCAGCAAGATAATCATTTTGTTTTAGGAGAAAATCAAAGTCATACATTTTTAATTTAACTTTTATATCCTCTAAATCACTGTGAACTTCTAACATTGAAAGTCTTAGGGCTTCTCTTAATTTTTCTAAGGAAGCAGTAAATCTCTGTTCCATACTCATCAATTCAGCCTTTGTAGCCATCTGTTGCTTTATTTCTGTAACATCTTGCTTGAGGACTGCCACATCCTTTTTTAGCATTCCAACATCCTGTTTGAGGACTACCACATCCTCTTTTAGCGTTCCAACATCCTGTTTGAGGACTACTATATCTTCTTTCAGCATTCCAACATCTTGTTTCAGCACTCTTACATCCTGTTTCAGAGTTTCTACATCTTGTTCAAGTTTAGTAATCTTTTGTTTCAATATTTCTACATCTTTAACCAATCCCTTAATTTCTTCTTTGACAACAGCTTTGACTTCTTCCCTTACGATTACCTTGACTTCCTCTCTTACAATTGTTCTTATCAATTCTGCTAATTTTTTCTCATCCATTTATAACCTCCAAAATGAAAAATCCGCCACTTATAATAGCAAATTAAAATTGTTAACATCAAGTTTTAATTTTTTTAGTTCCTCCTTTGAATATCCAGCGAAAATCTCTGAAAAAATTGAATTATTTGTAAGTATCGGATCTAAATCATCGGAAATAATCCCTGTTTTTACAAACTCCTGCCAATAATAGGTTCCTTTAATTGGCGAAAACTCAGTTAAATGAATCCGAACTCTTAATTTCTTTAAAAATTCAACTCCTGCTTTTACTTCTTCAAGAGATTGCCCTGGAAGTCCATACATTATATAAACTCCTATTTCATTAGGTAGAAATCCAGCTTCTTTAAGATATTTTACTGCTCTTTCAAGTTCTTCATTTGTAACCTTTCCTCCAGTTTCAATCTGTCTTTTTATATTAACTGTTTCAAGGCTTAATCTTATGGTTTTAAATCCAGCCTTTTTCATCAAATAAGCAAGTTCTCTATCAATAAACCGTGCATGAAGTCCATTAGGAGTATGAAATCTTGTTTTCATATTTTTTTCAATAATTTTTTTCAACAAAGGTTTTATGTGGCTTTCAGCTTTATAAAGTAGAGCATCATCATAAAAGGCAAAATCTCTTATACCTAAACCATACAATCCTTCAATCTCATCAATAATTTCATTGATATTACTTTGTTCAAAGGATTTAGATAATAAAGAAGAAGCACAGTAGGGGCACCTAAAAGGACATCCTGTGGATGTTAAAAGAGGTGCATATTTCATTTCACTATAAAAATTCATCTGCCACCAGTATTTTTGCTTCTTATTTATTTTTTCAGGCTTTAATCCAAGGGTTTCAATTACCTCAACTAATCTTTCATCTACCTGTCCTTCATAAACAAAATCAACATCTATATTTTTTTCTGCATGTTCCTTATACAGGGTTGCATAAATTCCTCCAAGAATGATTGGAGTATCTTTAAATTTCTCTCTAAGAATATTTATAGCCTCTTTTACACCGTACCACCAGTAGCTCATTATTGAAGTAACAAAGATTAGATCGACATTTTTTATGGATTTAATTTTTTCAATAAATTCAGAACTGCTTATTCCGTATTTTTTGTATTTTCTGGGTATTTTTTTTAAAATTTCAGGTTTTTCTATAACTTCTGCTTTATATTTACCTGTTCCGTATTTTTTTATTTTATATGAGTCACAACAGTCAATGAAAAATAGTTTCATATTAAACTGGGTTAAAAATTCAGCTACTTTTAACAATCCAAGTGGTCTTGCCCAGAAATTATAGGCAGCAAAATCATAGATCCAAGGATTTACAAGAAGGCATTTAATTGTCATGCAAGCTTTCTAAAGACAACAATAAATCCTGTGTGAGCAACCATTCTTAAGGCTGGTCTTAAACTTAATCCCTCCTTTTCCCATTTTCTCTCAAGAAGTTCGAATATGCCAATTTTGTAAAGTTTTGTAGAAAAATTTTTTTCAAATTCTTCCATCAAACTGTAAATTTGTAAAACAGTTGTAAGGTAACATCCTAAAATTCCACCAGGTTTTAATACTTCTACAACTTTATCAAGAAATAGCCAAGGTTCTGTAAGGTCAAGAATTGCTCTGTCAAAATCTGATTCTTCTATACCTTCAGCAATGTCTTTATTTAAAAGAATAAGCTCTCCTTTTGTTTCTTCTCTAAAGAATTTTTCAATATTTGTCTTTGCAGTCTCATAAAAATCCTTTCTTTTTTCATAGGAAACAACTTTCCCTGATTTTCCTACAGCTCTTAAAAGAAAAAGAGTTAAAGCCCCAGATCCTGTTCCAGCTTCAAAAATTTTTGCACCTGGAAAGATATCCAAAAGAGTAATAATTCTTGAAATATCTTTAGGATAAATAATTTGTGCACCTCTTTTCATCTTGAGTATGTATTCCTCAAGAGTGGGCTTGAAAACAGTCAAAATTTCTCCATGGGAAGATTGAACTTTTATCCCCTCAGATTTTCCAATTATATCATTAAAGGGAACATTACCTTTATGAAAATAAAAGGAAGTATCTTTTTTTAAAGTAACCAGATATTTTCTTTCCTTTGAATCTATTATAAGAGCCATTTCATCTTCTTTAAATACTGACAACTTTCCCTCCAATTAAAAAAGCGGGCGACGGGATTCGAACCCGCGACCTTCAGCTTGGGAAGCTGACACTCTCCCGCTGAGTTACGCCCGCAAGGTAATATAGTTTTTTATATCATTGTAGATTAATCAATGTCAATACAACAATATTTATCAAGAATAATCCCTTTTAAAAAGTATTGTTTCCTTAGAATTGACAAAAAAGAAAGACATCCTTTTTTAAACTATATGGTTTCCCATTAAAACCACTTATTAGGTATTGTCTGTTCCTTTGAAAGATACATCCATCCCTTTACTATTCTATAAATCCACCATGCAAGTCCTAATATTAAAATTATATAAGGTAGTATAATCGTGATAATTGAAATTATTGCTAATAAAAATATTATTATACTGCCCCAAAAAGTTTTAATCTGCCATGTAAAATGGGAAATGATATAATCTTCTACTTTATCTTCCAATGCACTTTTTCTAAACAAGTAAGCCATTACTATACCTACAATAACAGTTATTCCTATTACAAGACTTGTAGCATATAGAATGTAGACCAAATAGGCTTTGTTTTTATAGGACCTAAGTTTGTTCTTTAGTGCCTCTGCAGTGTCATCCAGAAAAGCTTCTACCTTGTTTTCCTTTTCTCGATAAATTTTTTCTTCCATTATTTTTTTCTCCTTGTTATGATGTTTTAATTTCATAAATATTATACTTTATAAAAAAGCCAAAAATCTTTTGTTACATGTAGGAATCTCATTTTTGTTAATTTTATCAACTTAATTTTTTCAATCTAATTGAATATTGGCAAAACAAAAATTTAGAGATAAAATTATAAATAAGAAATCAAAATTAGGAGGGCAAAAAATGAAAAAAAGTTTTACATGTTTTATGATTATATGTCTAATATTTTTTTGTACAGATTTATACGGAGAAAGTATTATTGATCTTCCTAACCCCCGATACAAAGGTAATATTACCTTAGAAGAAACTTTAAAGGAAAGAAGATCTGTAAGAGAATTTTCAAATCAACCATTGACTTTAGAAGAAATTTCTCAACTTTTATGGGCTACACAGGGAATAAAAGATGAATCAGGGAAAAGGACAGTGCCATCAGCAGGAGCTTTGTATCCCCTTGAAATATACTTATTGAGTGGTAATGTTAAAAATCTTCCTGCTGGAATTTATAAGTACAATCCCTTTAAACACCATATCATGAAAATTAAAGAAGGCGATAAAAGAGAAGAACTTTCTAATGTTGCATTAGGACAGCCATGGGTTAAAAATGCATCTGTTAATTTTATAATTGTTGCAGTTTATGAAAGAACAACAAGAAAATACGGGGACAGAGGCATTAGATATGTTCATATTGAAGTAGGACATGCTGCCCAAAATCTCTTGCTTCAAGCAACTGCTCTTAGACTTGGAGCTGTTCCTGTTGGTGCTTTCAATGATAATGAGGTAAAAAAAGTAATCGGTTTAAGGGACAATGAACAACCTCTTTATATTATTCCAGTTGGGAAGAGAAAATAGCATTTAAGCCGGGAATGGGATTTGAACCCACGACCAGTCGATTACGAATCGACTGCTCTGCCGCTGAGCTATCCCGGCATTGATATTATATTTTATCAAACTCTTCTTTAAAGTATCGATAAGTATCTTCATCAAAGAGGCAGAATTCAATTTCCTGTAAGTGAGTAGATTGATTTTTTATATATTCTAATGCTGTGTTAAAGATCACCCTTGCAACCATATCTTTAGGGCATCCATAAATCCCTGAACTTATTGCAGGGAAAGAGATGCTTTTTAATTTATATTCATCTGCAAGTTTTAGACTACTAAACACAGCATTTTTTAATTTTCTCTCTTCTTCACCTTCGCCCCATCTTGGTCCAACAGCATGGATTACATATTTTGCTTTTAATTTACCAGCTGTTGTAATTGCCGCAGAACCTGTTTGAACAAATCCAATTTTATCACTTTCCTGCTGGATAATCTCACCACCTTTTTTTACTATTGCTCCAGCAACGCCTCCACCGTGTTTTAGGTAATTGTTTGCAGCATTTACAATTGCCTCTGTGTCTCTTTCAGTTATATCACCTATCATTATTCTAATTGTTTTTCCATTAATTATTTTTTCCTCCATAATTAATCACCTCTTTAAAGGTCAATTTATCATATTTAAAATAATATTTAAGGCTTCATTTACTTCACTAAGGGTTGTAAACTTCCCTGTACTTATTCTTATTGATGAGATAGCATCTTCTTCCTTTAAACCCATTGATAGCAACACATGACTTGGCTTTCTTACCCCAGAATGACAGGCAGAGCCAGCTGAAAGGGCAACTTTATCTCCAATTTTTTCTACAAATTCATCAGCTATCACACCTTTTATTGAAATGTTAAAGGTATTTGGAAGTCTTGGTAAGTAAGCTCCATTCAATTTGACTAGAGGATTATCAAGAAGCCCCTTTAGTAAAGGTTCTGTTACATTTTGAAGATGTTGTTGTATCAAAGGCAACTCTTCAGAGATTATTTCACAGGCTTTCCCAAGTCCGACAATATAGGGAGTATTTTCTGTTCCTGGTCTTAATCCCTTTTCGTGGGATGCCCCAATTATCAAGGGTTTTATAATAAAACCTTCTTTAATATAAAGAGCTCCTATTCCTTTTGGTGCATAAAATTTATGACCAGCCATTGTTAACATTGTAACTTTGAGTTCTTTTACAGAAACAGGAACTTTACCAATGCTTTGAGCACAATCTGTGTGAAAGGGTATTTCCTTTTCAAGTAAAATATCACTAATTTCTTTTATTGGTTGAAGCATACCTGTTTCATTGTTAGAATGCATAATTGTAACAAGAATTGTATTTTTTTTGATTACCTTTTTTAAATCATCGGGATCAACTATACCTCTTGAGCTTACCGGTAAAAAGGTAACCTCATAACCCATTCTTTGAAGTTGTTTACAGGGATTTAACACAGATGGATGTTCTATTGATGATGTTATAATGTGTCCTTTATCAAAACAAAGCACTCTTCCAAATATGGCAAGATTATTGGATTCTGTTCCACCAGAAGTAAAAATTATCTCTTGAGGAGAGGCATCAATAAGTTTTGCAACTTTAATACGTGAAATTTCAATTAATTCTCTTGCTTTTTTGCCAAATAAATGATTACTTGAAGGATTTCCAAATTCTTCTAAAGTTTTTATAATCTCTTCCTTTACTCGTGGATCAACTGGAGTTGTTGCATTGTAGTCAAGATAAATCATTGGAGTAGAAGATAGAGTTGTTTAAACTATTCCCATTCAAATTCGACTTCTATCTGTTTTTTTCCTTCTTTCTCTTTGTATTCAACTTCTAATTCAAAATCTTCAGGTATTTCAATATTTACATCCACAACTGTAACTGTGCCCTTTTCTAAGGCATCAGCAAGTTTTCTTAGATAGTCTGCTGCTTCAGCTTTGTTTACTGTTTTTTCAAATTTTACTTTTTTTCTTTTTCTTTCTCGCCCATATAATTCCTCCTTTTTGATTTTAAAAGATTAAAACTTTCAAAAAAGTTATTAAATTTTACTTTTTATCTAAGTATATCAGAATTTGATTGTCCTTTTCTATAAGTGCAACAATAGCAATTAAAAATTTATTTTTGAAAGGTAAAAATGTTATCATTTCTATCATGAAAATTCAATTTCTCGGTGCAACGAAAACTGTTACAGGCTCTTGTTTTTTACTTGAAATAAAAGGAACGAATATTCTAATTGATTGTGGTTTTTTTCAGGAAGACAGTTTAGAATATTTAAATTATGAACCCTTTGCCTTTAATCCAAAGAAAATAGATTTTGTCATACTTACCCATGCTCATCTTGATCATTCAGCTTTAATACCTAAACTTTTTAGAGAAGGTTTTAAAGGAAAAGTAATTACAACTCCATCAACTAAAGATTTACTTGAAATAATGCTTTTTGATGCTTTAAAGGTTCAAAAAAATGAGCATTATAAACAACCATTGTATGATGAGGAAAATATTTATAAAGCTTTGAAATTCACTGATGTCTTAAAATATAATCAAGTTTTAAATCTTAAAGGAATAAATTTAACTTTATATGACGCAGGTCACATTCTTGGTTCTGCCTCAGTTAAATTGGAAATTGATGGTAAAAATATTGTTTTTTCAGGTGATATAGGAAGAAAAAATTATCCTATTTTAAGGGATCCTGAACCACCATCACGTGCAGACTGGTTAGTTCTGGAATCAACCTATGGTAATAGAATGCATAAAACTCTTAATCAAAGTATTGATGAACTACTGCAGGCAATTAAAGAAACTTTTAAAAGGGGTGGAAATGTTATAATTCCTGCTTTTGCAGTAGGAAGAACTCAGGACTTACTATATATTCTAAATCGTTCTGTAAAACAGGGATTAATTGAACCTATAAATGTTTATCTTGATAGCCCCCTTGCAGAAGAGGCAACAAAGGTGTATCTTTCCCATCCTGAAGTTTTTGATGATGAAGCATTAAAAGAGATGAGAAATCCAAAGAGAACATCAATAAAACTTCATTTTGTAAAAACAGTAGATGAATCAAAGAGATTAAATAATATTAAATCACATTCTGTTATTATAGCTGGTTCTGGAATGTGTCAGGGAGGAAGAATTATATATCATCTTTACCATAATATTCACAGAGAAGAATGCGGAATTATATTTGTGGGATTTCAAGCAAAAGGAACCATTGGTAGAAAAATTATTGACGGTGAAAAAGAAATCCTCCTTTTAGGTAAAATGGTTCCAGTAAGGGCAAAAATATACACAATTGGAGGATTTTCTGCCCACGCTGATCAATCTGAATTAATGGATTGGCTTTCTGTAATAAAGGGTAATCCAGAGGTTTTTTTAGTGCACGGTGAAGAAAGCGTTATAGAAAGTTTTAAAAATTCTATTCTAGAAAGATTTAATTTTAAATGTCATATTCCAGATAGATTAGCAGTATATGAACTCACATAAATTCTATTTAAATAAGGACTTTTATATAAAACTCATTGAATTTCCAGCTCTTTATAATATTAAAACTGACGAACTTTACTGCCTCGATGACAGGGCATTAGATATTCTGAAAAATATAGACAACGTAGATATAGATATTTTAGATAATTCAGATAAAGAGTTTATTGATTTTTGCCTTAAAGAGGGAATATTAATTGAGAATCCTCAGGGAAGAATTAGAACTAAATTAAAGCAGTCTCCTATCCCCTCTCTAAGATATCTTGAATTGCAGATAACTAAACGTTGTAATCTAAAATGTAAACATTGTTTTTTAGGAGATACAGAAAATGTAGATTTACCCTTAGAAAAAATACGAAAAATTCTCAAGGAGTTTGAAGAAATGCAAGGGCTTAGGGTTTTAATAACAGGCGGAGAGGCTCTTTTGCATCCAAAATTTTCAGAGATTAACGAATTCTTAAAAGAAGTTGCCATAAGAAAAATCCTTTTTACCAATGGTAATTTATTAGATGATGGTATACTGAAAAATCTTAATGTAGAAGAGATTCAGATAAGTATTGATGGAATGAAATCGGGGCATGAAAAATTAAGAGGTGTTGGCACTTTCGAAAAGGCCCTTTCTTCATTAAGAAAAGCCATTGATTACGGTTTTCAAGTCTCCGTAGCGACTGTTATTCATAGGGGTAATATTGAGGAATTTTATGAACTGGAAGCTCTTATTAAAAGTTTAAAAGTGAGGGAATGGACAGTAGATGCTCTTACTATGGCGGGAAATCTTTTAATTAATCAAGAATTCTGGGTTTCACCAGAAGAATCATCAAAAATAATGAATAGATATGGTTTTTCATTAGAAGATCATCCAAGAATTGAAGGTTATGGTTGTGGAGCCCATCTTTTATCAATTAGTGCAAGAGGATTTGCTTCCTTTTGTTCTTTTTATGAAAATTCTCCCATTGGTAGCATTGACCAAGGATTGGAAAAACTGTGGACAAAGAAAAAACATGTTTTTCTTAGAGAACTTAAGTGTGTAGAACTCAGTTGTCCATTTATAAATGATTGTCGGGGAGGATGCAGATACAGGGCAAAAACTCTTTCAGATAATGAAAACTCTCCTGATTTATTTAAATGTTACCAGATGGGATTTTATCCCTTAAAATCTTCGAATTAATATGACATATTGCTACTGCTAAGGCATCTGCACAATCATAGGAAATAGAACTATTCAATTTTAAGAAATTTCTAACCATACTTTTAACCTGTATTTTATGGGCTCTACCGTAACCTGTTAATGCTTTTTTTATTTCAGTAGAGCTGTATTCGTAAACAGGAATTTCCCTTTGAGCTGCCACCAAAAAAGCAATTGCCCTTGTATAACTTAAAACAAAGGAAGAAGTAATTTTTTTACCAACAAAGGCTTTTTCAACTGCCATCTCTTTAGGTGAGTATTTTTCTATGATTTCCAGAAGTGATTGGTATATATATTTAAGTCTCTCAGGAATATTTTTTCTATGGGAAAGATTCAATGTTCCCGCATTAACTAATTTCATTTCAGAAAGTTCAATAATTCCAAATCCAAAATGTCTGCTACCAGGGTCTATCCCTATAACTGTCATTGCTTTACCTTCTTTTTTGTTACAGGTATTTCAAATAATATATCTTCAACTAATTCACATAAAATGTGTCCAAGTGTAATATGGGTCTCCTGAATTCGAGGTGTTTCCTCTGAAGATACTGCAAAGGCGTAGTCAACTTTTGATATTAGTTTTTCTCCTTTTATACTTGTAAATGCTATTGTTTTAAGTCCTCTTTTTTTGGCTGTCTCTATACCCTTTATTACATTACGGGAGGAACCTGATGTGCTTATACCGATTGCTATATCACCTTGTTGTCCGAAAGCTTTTATCTGTTTAGAAAATATTTCTGAGTAGTCATAATCATTTGCTATTGCGGTGATTACAGCCATATCTGTATTTAAAGCAATTGCTGGAAGCCCTGGTCTTTCCCTTTTAAATCTGTTTACAAATTCTGCAGCAATATGGGATGCATCTGTTGCGCTTCCACCATTTCCAAAAATTAAAATTTTCCCACCTTCATTAAGTGTTTTTGCAATAATTTCAGCAACTTCTCGAATTAAACTGATGTTTTCTTTAAAAAACTGTTCTTTTACTCTGATTGATTCTTCATAGGCTCTTTTAATTTTTTCTTCTATTTGCATCACATTTCCTCCTTAAAACACGGATAAAGTTTGTCATAGGTTTCAAGAATATGTTCTGGAATAACTCGCACATCTTCAAGGATTGTCATAAAGCCAACATCTCCTGCCCACCTAGGTACAATATGCCAGTGAAGATGTTCATCAATGCTTGCTGAGGCTACCACTCCTATATTAAGTCCTACATTAAAGCCATCGGGATGAAGTACTTTTCTCAAACATTTAAGACATTTAACAGTAAGAATCATAGATTCTGTAAGTTCTTCTGTATTTAAATCTTCAAGGGTATTCACATGCCTGTAAGGAACAACCATAAGATGTCCTGAACTGTAAGGATATTTATTCATAATTATGAAGGTAAGATTACCTCTGTAAAGAATTAAATTATCTCTGTCCTTTTCTTCCTTAGGCTTATCACAAAATATACATCCTTTTTCTTTTTCCCCTAATATGTACTGTATTCGCCATGGCGCCCATAATACTTTCATTTAAGCCTCCTCAATGCTTCCTGTGCATCTTCCCATGTAAGCCATTTGTCCTTTCTATTTCTTAATAAATAGGAAGGATGAAAAGTAGGAATAACTGTAATTTCCCTATAAAAGAAAACTTTCCCCCTAATTTTTGAGATCTGTATTTCCTTGAGCTTTCCTTTTGTTTCCATTAATGCATAGGTAGCTACCTTACCAAGAGTCATTATTACCTTAGGAGAGACTATTTCTATCTCCCTTTTCAAATAGTCAAAACAGATTTCGATTTCACTTTCAAAGGGCTCTCTATTAGCGGGTGGATGGCATTTTACAGTGTTTGTTATGTAAACATCTTGCCTATTAAATCCCATTTTTTCAATAAGATTTGTCAGAAGCTTCCCTGCTTCACCAACAAAGGGAATACTCTGTAAATCTTCATCAACTCCTGGAGCTTCTCCAATAAACATGAGCTTTGCATTGATATTACCCTGTCCACATACTGGATTTTTTCTTGAGTTACTAAGCGGACATTTTTTACATTCCTTGATTTCTTGGTTTAGTTTATCAATAGCCGAATTTTTTTTATGTCCAATGGATAAAGAAAAATCATCATTATAAATTAAACTTTCTGATAAGTTTTCATTATTTTTTTTACTCTGAATATTTACTATCGAATATAATAGGGATTCAGTTTTAACGGATTTAGAATGAGAATTTTTTAGAAGAGATTTTAAAAAATCATTAGGTAACTCTTTAAATCCAAGAGCTTTATAAAAATTTAGCAAATCAATTATATAGTCTATCTTTCTCCCCATCTTAACTTCTCTCTAAGAATTTTAAAATAATCCCTTCCTAAAGGTGCTATTATGTATGTCTTTTCTTCTGCAATTTTACATCTTATTTGGTCATGTTTTTTAAGTGGAAAACCTATTTGTCCATCTATTGTTAAAAAAACATCCTTTGCTTGGGATGATATAACTATATCTATTATGAAGTCATCAGGGAGAACAAGAGGTCTTACACTCAAAGTGTGTGGGCAGATTGGAGTGAATACTAATCCCCTTAAAGTTGGATAAAGTATAGGTCCACCTGCAGAGAGATTATAGGCTGTTGAGCCTGTAGGAGTGGAAATAATTATTCCATCTGCCTTTATTGTGGAGACATAAGTTTCATTTATTATTAAGTCAAAATTTGTAATTTTTGCTAAAATCCCTTTGCCAATTACTAAATCATTAAGTCCAAGATATTGAGATATAATTTGTTTATCTCTAAAAACAGTAGCATGGAGCATGCTTCTTTCTTCTATTTCATAATTACCTGAAAAAATTTGTTCTAAAATTGTGAATAAATCAGTTCTTGGAACCTCTGTTATGAAGCCTAAGCTGCCCATATTGATGCCTATTATTGGAATTTTTTTCCCTCCTATAAGTCTGGAAATAGAAAGAATAGTTCCATCACCACCTAAGGCTAATATAGCATCAGAATTACGGATTGTTTCAATTTCTGAATGGGTAAAGGTTGAAATTTCTCCAACAGAATGAAAGAGCATGCATTCGCTACCTTTTTCTTTTATCCAGTCTTGAAGTTTTAATGCTGTTTGAATAGCTAAATTATCGTTTTCTTTGTATAAGATGGAAACATTTTTAAACATCTTTGACTTCCAAAGTAAAAACTCTTGTTTGGTCATTAACAATATCAATTTGAATTTTTAATGAGTTATCAGGTAATTCCGTCAGTTTTTCTGCCCATTCTATTACGCAGGTACCTGATTCAAAATACTCCCAAAAATCTATATCTTCTCTTTCAATGTTTTCCAATCTATAAAGGTCAATGTGATAGAAATTTTTATCTTCATAATTGGACACTATTACAAAACTTGAACTCATAATGTCCTTCTCTTGAATTCCAAAAGAGGAGGCAATGCCTTTTGTAAAGGCAGTTTTACCTGCTCCCATTTCTCCGTATAGTGCTAACACCTTTATCCCTTGAGATTTTATAAAACTTCCGATTATTTTTCCAAGTATTTTTGTTTCTTCTTCAGAATAGGTAAAAATTTTCATTTTCTTAAGCTTTTATACAAGAATAAAACAATTCCTATGCTAATAGCGGTATCGGCAATATTAAAAGCAGGCCAGTGGAAACTACCCGCATGAAGATCAATAAAATCAATAACATAACCATAGATTAATCGATCTATAGCATTACCCAGAGCTCCTGATATGATTAAAGAATAAACAAACCAGTTCGGATAGTCTTTAAAACACAGAAATACAAGTACTGCTATAACAATTATTGATACAATTATGAAAAATTCGGAGCCTAAAAATTTGAACATTCCAAAGGCACTTCCTTTGTTTTCAACATAAACGAAATTTAAAAAGGGTAATATTTCAATAATTTTATCAGGATAAAGAAATTTTACAGCAAGAAACTTTGTTAGTTGGTCTACAAAAAAAACAATTAAAACAAACAGAAAGGCTTTCTTTTTATTAAGCCTTGATGACATGATAGCATCTTGGACAGACATCAGAAATTTCAAGTTTACCAACCATCGGAGAGTAATTCCAACAACGCTGGCATTTATATCCCTCTGCCTTTTCTACAGTAACAGTAAAATCTTTATCTTCCGAGTCTAAGAAATCCCTCACTTCAACTTGAGATACAATAAAAAGAGTAGGTAAAAAATCAAAATAGTTTGCTACAAAATCTTTAAGATTTTCTTTAACATTCAGAATTATTTTTGCTTCAAGGGAATTTCCGATGAACTTTTCCTGTCTTTTAATTTCAAGGGCTTTATTAACTTCATCTCTTATGCTTATTAATTTTTCCCATTTTTCTTCTAATTCATCATTTATAAATTTGTCTTCAACCTCTGGCATACGGGACAAGAATACACTTTCAGTTTCTCTGAAAGGAAGATGTTGCCATGCTTCTTCAGCAGTAAAAGACAGGATAGGTGCGATAAGTCTAATTAATGATTTGGCTATATTGTAAAGCACCCACTGGGCAGCTCTTCTTTCAAGAGAGTCAGCCTTAAATGTATATAATCTATCTTTAAGTATATCAAGATAAAAGGAACTCATATCAGTTACACAGAAATTATGCACTCCATGGAAAACTTGATGAAACTCAAAATTTTCATAGGCTCTTTTGACTTTTTTAATTAACTTCTGAAGCCTCATCATTGCCCATCGGTCTATTTCAAGGAGGTAGTCTTCATAATTTTTACCGTCATAATCATATATATTACCAAGTAAATATCTGAGTGTATTTCTTATTTTCCTGTAAGCCTCTGTAAGTTGTGAAAGAATTTCTTTTGAAAGTTTTATATCATCTCTGTAATCTTCTGCAGAGACCCATAGTCTTATGATATCAGCTCCGTGCTGTTTTATTATTTCTTGTGGAGCTATTACATTGCCAAGGGATTTAGACATTTTTCTTCCCTGACCATCTACTGTAAATCCATGAGTAAGAACAATTCTATATGGAGCCTTACCTTTACTACCAACTGAGGCAATTAAAGAACTTTGAAACCATCCTCTATGCTGGTCACTTCCTTCAAGATACATATCTGCAGGCCAGCTTAAATCTGAATTTCTCTCAAGAACAGCAGCATGGCTAACTCCAGAGTCAAACCAAACATCAAGAATATCTTTTTCTTTTTGGAAATCAGCGGATCCACATTCAGGACATTTGAAATTTGGTAACAAATCCTCAAGATTTATCTTAAACCAAACATCAGAGCCTTCTAATTCAACAAGTTTATATATTTTATTAAATAAATTTTCATCTTTAACTACATAACCACAATTTTTACAGATAAACAATGTTATAGGAACACCCCAACTTCTCTGTCTTGAAACACACCAATCAGGTCTTCCTTCAACCATTGAATATATTCTTTCCCTCCCCCAAGAAGGAATCCATTTAACTTTATCAATTTCTTCTAATGCTTTCTCACGAAGATTATTATGAGCCACTGAAATAAACCACTGCGTTGTTGCTCTAAAGATAATAGGTTTTTTACATCTCCAGCAATGGGGATAGGAATGAGTTATTTTCCCTTCCCATAATAGAGATCCCAAGTTTTTTAGATGTTCTATAATAGCCTTATTAGCGGTAAATACATTTTCTCCAGCAAAATAAGGAATTTCCTTTGTGAATCTACCTTTATCGTCAACTGGAGCGTATATATCAAGTCCATATTTTAAACCTATTTCATAATCTTCTTCTCCATGGCCAGGAGCAATATGAACAACACCAGTGCCTTCACCGGTTTCTACAAAATCTGCAATTACAATTTTTGAAATTCTATCAATAAAGGGATGTTTAGCTCTTATTCCTTCAAGTTCTTTACCTTTAACTTCGAATAAAGGAGTTTCTTCAAACTCAATTTTGTTTTTAAGATTGTTGATTGATTCTTTAGCTACTAAAATTATTCCTTTTTGACTTTTAAGTCCTACATAATCAACCTCTGGATTAACTGCTAAGGCTAAATTTGCAGGTAGTGTCCAGGGCGTTGTTGTCCATATTACTATATATAAAGGAAAATTCTCTACTGGAAATTTATCAAGATCAATTATTTCAAAGGCTACAAATATTGAAGGAGACTCTTTATCATAGTATTCAACCTCTGCATCAGCTAAGGCTGTTACACAGGAAGGGCACCAGTAAACGGGTTTTTTACCGCGATAGACATATCCATTTTTCACAAAAGTTAGAAATTCTCTAACTATTATGGCTTCATAATCATTGGACATTGTGATATAGGGATTATTCCAAAAACCAAAAACACCAAGACGAATAAATTCATCTTTTTGAATATTTATAAATTTTTCAGCGTATTGTCTGCATAGTTGTCGTTTTTTAAAAATATCTACATCGTCCTTTTCTTTACCAAGTGATTTGTCAACCTGAAGTTCAATAGGTAGTCCATGACAATCCCAACCAGGAACAAAGGGAGAATATTGTCCTATCATGGAATGGTATTTAACAATAATATCCTTTAAAATTTTATTTAAGGCATGTCCAATGTGGATGTGTCCATTTGCATAGGGTGGACCGTCATGTAATATAAATTTACCTGAGTTATTTTTTTTATTTATTTCCTGCAATTTTTCATAGATTCTGTTGTCATGCCAAAACTTAAGAATTGAAGGCTCTTTCTCAACAAGATTAGCCTTCATGGGAAATGTGGTTTGAGGTAAATTTAAAGTTTCCTTGTAATCTCTTGACATAGTAAAAAGAATACCATATTAAAACTTTAATTTTCAAATTGCTATAAACTCACCTTTCAGGTTCAAAAAAAGTTGCCACGTAGACGCTCATACCGTTTTCTGAGTCCTCATCCTGAGACAAAGCAGAAGGGATCTGTGAAAACTTGGCTAAATCAAATAATGAAATAAACAAAACGGAAACTGTATTTTTTGAAGAAAATAATATCTATGAATTATAATAATTAGATGTTTGAGAATTTTAAATCTCTCATTTATAATTTTTTAGCTGTCTGGTATACTCGAAAAAAAAATTTTGTCAAAGCAGAAAAGTACATTCTACAATTGTTAGAGAAAGCAAAGAGGCAGAGAAGTCCAAGGGCACAGGCTATTTTAATAGGTAATTTAGCTTACATTTCCAAAGAAAAAAAAGATTATGATAAAGCAATTAAATTGTGTGAAGATGCCCTTCAATATTATATTACAGAAAACGAAAAGTTCTATCTTTTACATATTGCTGGTGAATCTGCTTATTTAAAAGGAGATTATATGAAGGCAATCAACTATTTAAACAAAGCAGAAGAATTTGCAATCTCCTTAGGAGAGATTAAAAGATTAATAGAAATAAAGAATTTAATCGGTCTTAGCTATGCCTTAAGTGAAGACAAACACAGAGCAATCTTATATCTTGAAGATTCTTTAAAGATCGCTAAATCTCAAAGAAATACTTACTATGAAGGCTATATAAATCTTTATCTTGCCAATGTTTATGAAAAATTTAATGATGAAGCAAAAGCAAAAGAGTATTATGAGGAATCTACGAAAATTTTTAAAAAGCTCGGATTAAAGAAAAGTTTGAAAGAGTTACAGGTTTCTAAAATATAATTTTGTTCTATTTTTTTTAAAGAAAGAGAGTTTTTTGAAAATGAAGAAGAGAATAAAGTATGTTGCAAAGGAGATTATCAATAGATTGGGCTATTTTATCAAAATAGTGGATTGGAATAAAAAAGAATCCCTAAGAGCACAAATTAAGATGGAATTAAAGAGAATACTATCAAATACAATAGGCAAAAAAAGCTGAATGGAAAGATATTGAAAGAATCGCTGGTAGAATTGACGAACAAATTGAATTATTGTATGCTGCATAAGAAAATCAGCATCTATTTCAGCTTTTTAAATTCTTTAGCGCAAGCTTATTGAGCGCATTTATATATGCCTTTGCAGAGGCAACGATTATATCTGTGTCAGAACCGTGTCCACGAACAGTATGCCCTGCCTCTTCAAGGATTATTGTTACCTCACCTAAAGCATCTGTTCCACCTGTGATTGCTTTTATTTCAAATTTATTCAACTCAGCCTTTGAGCCTGTAAGCTCTGTTATGGCTTTGTAAACTGCGTCAACAGGTCCATCTCCAGAAATTGAAATTTCCTTTTCCTCTCCATTTATTTTCATTCTAACTGTGGCAGTTGGCTTTTTCTTTGTTCCACTGCTTACTTCAAGGTCAATAAGTTGATAAACTTCAGTAATTCTTAATACTTCATCGGATACCAATGCTTCAATGTCTTCATTAAATATGTACTTTTTCTGGTCTGCAAGTCTTTTAAATCTTTCAAAAGCTCTATTTATTTCTTCTTCAGTAAGGCTAAAGCCAAGCTCTTCAAGTCTTGTTTTAAAAGCATGTCTACCAGAATGTTTTCCAAGCACAATTTTTGAACTTGGGATTCCAATATCCTGAGGTCTCATAATTTCATAGGTTGTTCTTTCTTTGAGAACTCCGTCCTGATGAATTCCTGCTTCATGGGCAAAGGCATTTGCTCCAACAATTGCTTTATTAGGCTGAACAACCATTCCTGTGATTTTGCTTACAAGTCTGCTTGTCCTGTAAAGCTCCTGAGTTACAATACCTGTGTCAGCTTTGAAAAAGTCACCTCTTACTTTAAGTGCCATAACAATCTCTTCCATTGCAGCATTTCCTGCCCTTTCACCAATTCCATTGATTGTACATTCCACCTGACCTGCGCCTTTAAGTATGGCTGTAAGTGAATTTGCAACAGCAAGCCCAAGGTCATTATGACAGTGTACACTTATTGTAGCTTTATCAATGTTTGGAACTTTGTTCATTAAATATTCAATAAGTTCTCCGTATTCCTGAGGTATTGTATATCCTACAGTGTCAGGGATATTGACAGTTGTTGCTCCTGCTTTTATTACCTCCTCAGTTACTTTACAAAGATAATCCCAGTCTGAACGAGTTGCGTCTTCTGCTGAAAATTCCACATCATCAGTGTATTGTCTTGCTTTTTTAACAGCCTTTACAGCTGCTTCAATCACTTGTTCTCTGTTCATACGGAGTTTATATTTTAAATGAATATCTGATGTGGCAATAAATGTATGGATTCTTTTTTGTTCTGCAGGTGCCAATGCTTCTGCAGCTCTCTCAATATCCTCATCACGGGCTCTGCAAAGCCCAGCAACAACAACACCCTTAACTTCCTTTGCAATCCTGTTTACTGCCTCAAAATCACCAGGTGAAGCAATTGGAAATCCTGCCTCTATGATGTCAACTCCGAGTTTTTTGAGTTGTCTTGCTACCTGTATTTTTTCATCAACATTCATTGATGCACCAGGAGACTGCTCACCATCTCTTAAAGTTGTATCAAATATTTTTATTCTTCTCATCCTGCACCTCAGGTTTTTGTTTTCTTTTTTTGATTAAAATAATTATATTTTCAATTATACCCCAAAAAACATAAGTGCTTGCAAGTATAAATATGGCAAAGGGTGGATGAATTACAATAAATAAAATTAAAAAAACGAAAAATAAAAGTATCCAAAAAGGCTTTTTTTCTTTAAAATCAACTTCTTTTAATCCATGAAATTTAAGATTGCTTACCATTAAAAAAGATAAAATAAGAGTTAAAGTAGGAAAAATTAAATTTTTCTGGGGAGTATAATTCAGAATTTCCTGACAAAAAATCACTGTAGATGCAAGCATCGTTGCAGCACCTGGGATTGGAAGTCCTTTGAAAGATTTTATTACTTCAACAAGTATATTAAACCTTGCCAATCTTAAAGCTCCACAGGCAGCAAATAAAAAAGCTATTGCAAAACCAACCCTACCAAAATCAAAAAGTGCCCATTTATATATAAGTATTGCAGGTGCTACTCCAAAAGTAACAAGATCTGATAAAGAATCAAGTTCTATGCCAAATCTGGTTGTAGTTCTTGTTAGTCTTGCTACCCATCCATCAAGTCCATCAAATATATTCGCAATAATTATTGCCCATGCAGAATGGATAAAATTCCCATTGATTGCTGCTACTATTCCATAAAAGCCAAAAAACATACCACAAAGGGTGAGGGCATTAGGAAGTATATAAACCCCTTTTTTAGGTTTTCTATTAGGGTCTCTTATCTTCTTAGTTTTTTTTGTCTTTATCATTGTAAAAATGCAATTACTGTTTTTCCAGCTTTAACTTTATCTCCCACTTTAACCTGAATTTTAAAGGAAGATGGAAGACAAATATCAACTCTTGAACTAAATTTAATCATGCCTAATCTATCACCTTTCTTTAAAGTCTGTCCCTCCTTTAACCAGCATACTGATCTTCTTGCAATAAAACCTGCTACCTGTCTTACTGTTATAACTCCATAGGGAGTCTCAAAAGTTATCTTTATGTTTTCATTTTCTCTGTATGCTTTCTCTTTAAATGCTGAAAAAAACTTTCCAGGTGTATGAATTATTTCCTTTACAACACCATCAAAGGGAACTCTGTTCACATGTACATCAAAGGGTGACATAAAAATACTTATTTCAATATAATTCTCACAACAAAGGCTACTGTTTTGGTTAATTGAAATTATTTTCCCATCAGCAGGAGAAACTACTGCGTGTGGGTCTGCTGGTGGAATTCTTTCTGGATCACGAAAAAAATAAAGAAAAAATAGACAAAGTCCAAAACAGACAATTGCCAAAGGTTCTAACCGTAATAAATAAAAAAAGGAACTTAAAAATAATCCACCAGCAATGTATGGGATTACTTCTTTTCTAATCATGCTTTTGATTTATCAACAAGTTTTGAAGTTTTAAGCCATGGCATCATTGCTCTCAGCTTTTCTCCAACTTTTTCAATAGGATGTTCCTCACCTTTTTTGGTAAGAGCATTAAAGGTGGGTTTTCCAACTTTACATTCAAGTATCCATTCCTTTGCAAACTGTCCACTCTGAATCTCATCAAGAATCTTTTTCATCTCTGCTTTTACAGACTGATTAATAATTCTTGGACCACGGGTCAGGTCTCCATACTGAGCAGTATTACTTATTGAATAACGCATTGTTGATATTCCACCTTCGTAGATTAAATCAGCAATAAGTTTTACTTCATGGAGACATTCAAAATAGGCAAGTTCTGGTGGATATCCTGCTTCAACCAGTGTTTCGTAGGCAGCTGTAATAAGAGCTGTCAGTCCACCACAAAGAACAACCTGTTCACCAAAAAGATCTGTTTCTGTTTCATCTTTAAAGGTTGTTTCTATAATTCCAGCTCTTCCACCACCAATTCCAACTGCATAGGCAAGGGCAACATCTTTTGTAATTCCTGATGGATCCTGATGCACTGCCATCAGGCATGGTACACCCATTCCCTTGAGATATTCACTTCTTACAAGATGTCCTGGTCCCTTTGGTGCAACCATAAAAACATTTATATCCTCTGAGGGAACAATCTGTCCAAAATGAATATTAAATCCATGGGCAAAGGCAAGGAAAGCACCCTTTTTGATATTTGGTTCTATTTCTGTTTTGTATAAGTCTGGTTGTAGTTCATCGGGAGTTAAAATCATAATAACATCTGCTATTTTTGAGGCTTCTGAAACAGTCATAACAGTAAGTCCAGCATTTTCAGCTTTTTGCCAGCTTTTACCCTTTCTGAGTCCTACAATAACATCAAATCCACTATCTTTTAAGTTATTTGCATGGGCATGTCCTTGGCTTCCGTATCCTATTATTGCGATTTTTTTACCTTTAAGAATGTCTGTGTTTACATCAACATCGTAATAAATCTTCATTCTACCCTCCTACAATTTATAAAAATTTAACAATTATAACACATGTATTTAATCGTTATCTAATATAACTCTCCCTAAGAGATTGTCAATATAGGCAAGTACTGCCTTAAGAGATTTTAGGTACTTTTGATTTATTTTGATTTTATGTTAATATTTTTTTAAGGATTTTATGTTAATAATTTTTTTTTAAGTCTTCTTAGGAGGTAAAAATTATGATTGTGCAATTTAGTATAGTTCCATTAGGAGTTGGGATAAGTGTTAGTAACTATGTAGCAAAGGTCATAAAGATTGTCGATGAAAGTGGACTTCCTTATAAGCTCCATGCAATGGGAACAATTGTAGAAGGAGAGTGGGAAGATGTAATGAATCTTATAAAAAAATGCAGAGACGCTTTGATGGATGAGGTAGAAAGAGTTGTAATAGACATAAAAATCGATGACAGAAAAGGTGCTAAAGGAAGAATTGAAGGAAAAGTAAAATCTGTTGAAGAAAAAGTTGGAAAAATTGTAAAAAAATGAATCCTGAAAAAATATATGTTGCAATAGATTTTAAATCCTCCTTTACATCAGTAATTTCTTATGCGATTTGGCTTGCAAAAACATTTAATTGTAAAAATATTTGTCTTTTCCATATTATGGAATATACCCTTACTCCACCTGCCTATTTAATGCCTTACATTAATCAAGAAAAAAAGAAAATTGAAAAAAAATTAAACGCATTAGCAGAAGAACTTAATAAATATGAAATAAATACTGAAAATAAAGTTGTTTTTGGAAGACTTATTGAAAGTATCAAGGAAGTTATAAAGGATGAAAAAGCTTGTGCAGTAATAGGTTTTAAAACCCATATTACAAGGCCTTCCACTTCTGAAAGAATTATTAAAGGACATACAATCCCTGTTTTGATCGTCAAAGTAAAAGATTTTAAAGAAATTAATCCCGAAGCTATAAATATAAAAAAGGTTTTATGTCCTGTTGATTTTTCTCCCTATTCTTTGAGAGCTTTAACAACTGCCAAAGAAATATCAGATAAACTGCATGCTGAATTAAAAGTTATACATGTGATACCTGAACAAAAGGTAAAAGGAATAATTGAAGAACCCTCAGAGGTTGAAAAATATTTATTGTATCTAAAAGAAGAAGCCATTGAAAAAATTAAAAAAACAGATGAAAGTCTCCAATATGAAGTTGTCTCAGGTATTCCATCAGAGGTAATCATTGAAAAATCTAAGGATACAGATTTGATTGTAATAGGCTCAAAGGGAAGGTCTTACACTGAAGCACTAATAATTGGAAGTGTTGCTGAAAGTGTTATAAAAAATTCAACAAAACCTATTTTGCTTATTCCTTAAGGATAATTTTATAATACAACATGCATGGCAAAGTTGTTTCAATAAACATTAGTGAAAACAAAGGAACAACAAAAAAAGCTATAGAAGAAGCCTATGTTATCGAAAACTACGGGATTAAAGGAGATGCCCATGGAGGTTCCCATTGGCACAGACAGATAAGTCTTCTTGCTATTGAAAGCATTGAAAAAATGAAAGAAAAAGGAATGCTCCTTAATTATGGAGATTTTGCAGAAAATATCACCACTGAAGGCATTGATTTGTTAAGTCTTCCTTTAGGAGCCAAATTACAGATTGGAGAGTGCATTTTAGAGATTACTCAGCATGGTAAAAAATGCCACAGTAAATGTGAAATCTTTAAAATTGTAGGTGACTGTATAATGCCTCGTGAAGGCGTTTTTGCGAAAGTTTTAAAGGGTGGCAAAATTAAGGTTGGAGATAGCATAACCATACTATGAAATACAAAGTTGCCATAATAACAGTTTCGGACAAAGGTTCAAAGGGAGAAAGGGAGGACTTAAGTGGAAAAGTAATTAAAGAAATGGTTTCCTCATGGGCGGAGATTGTATCATACAAAATTGTTCCAGATGAAAAGGAAGAAATAAAACAGGCAATTTTGGAAATAATATCAAAAGCTGATTTAATTCTTACAAATGGCGGAACAGGCCTTCATCCAAGAGATGTTACTCCAGATGTTACTCGTGAAGTTATTGAAAGGGAAATCCCAGGTATTGCAGAGGCAATGCGATCAGAGGGATATAAAAAAACAAAAACAGCTATACTTTCAAGAGCTATTGCAGGAATTAAAGGAAAAACTTTAATAATAAATCTTCCTGGAAGCCCAAAGGCAGTAAAGGAGTCTTTAGAAGTAGTAATAGATGCACTTCCCCATGCCTTAGATAAAATTAAGGGAGACCCCACTGAGTGTGGTAGATGAATGATATAAGTGTTTCTACTGCTTTTATAGGTGGCTTTTTAAGTTTTTTTTCTCCCTGTGTTCTTCCTCTTCTTCCTGTTTACATTTCTCTTATTACAGGACTTTCTACAACTGAAATATTTCAAGGTGGTTCTAAAATTCGTATTTTAGTTTATACATTAATATTCATTTCAGGCTTTTCAACTGTTTATCTTGCAATGGGTGTTGGAAGTTCTTTAATTGGCAGTATTTTTTTTGATTATCAGGATGTTTGGAGAATTATAGGAGGCATTTTTTTAATTATATTTGGTTTTCTTTTAATAGGATTAATTAAAAGCGGTTTTTTTATGCGAGAGCTTAGACTAAATATAAAGTTTCAGAAGTTTAGTTCTCCTGTAGGAGCTTTTTTTATTGGTGTCGGATTTGCTGCTGGATGGTCGCCTTGTATAGGACCAATATTGGGAAGTATTCTAATTTATTCAAGCATAAGTAGCAGTATTTTAGATGGAATGAAAATGCTTGGAGCTTACTCTTTAGGACTTGCCATCCCTTTTTTAATTTCATCCTTCGCAATTGATTCAGCAATGCGATATCTCAAAAAATATATGAAAATATTTCGATTTATCAATTATTTTTTGGGTGGAGTATTGATAATTCTGGGCATTCTAATGATTTTCGGACTAACCTTTTAATTAAAATATGCATTCAGACCATAAAATTAAAATTTCAATTAATTTCAATAATTTAAAGGAGCTAAAAAGTATAGGTGTCCGTTTTTTAAATACAGAGCGATGGTCAGGAAATGTTTTACTGATGGTAATTGATGCAGCTTTTACATCTGTGGGAGTAAATTATTTTCAGGTTGTTTTGCCTAAGGTTAGAGAGTTTGAAAAAGAATTTGTTAGAAATGGTAAAGTTACAGGACTTTCATCTTTTTGTCATTTTGACTATAAAAAAGCATTCTACATATGGAAAAATGAACGCTCCTGGCAGGTAGCAAAAGAGATTGCTCAATATCTGTCAACACTATCAAAGGATGATAAAAATTCACTTAGAATATGGGCAAAAAATGCATCTATTGATAAATGGGAAAATGATCCGATTGGAAAAATCAAAGGTGTAGGTTTAATTACATATCAATATCTGAGAATGATGGGAGGAGTGGATACAGTTATGCCAGACAAGATTGTAAAAAAAGTTATCAATAGAATTCTCATAGAGACTGGCGAGATGCCAGTAAATGATAATTTGAACTTTATTAAGACTGTTGAAAATATTGCCAAAATTAATGGTTTTCGTCCGATAGAAATATGCTTGATGACATGGTTTTTAGAAAATCCTGAAAGAATCTCAGAAATGCCTTAATTTTTAATTCTTTTTGCAACTATATATGCCTGTCCAAGAGATATACAGGCATCATTGCTTGGAAAATTAAGATGAATCAGGGGTTTTAATCCGATTTTTTTCAATACTTTAATGCTTTCCTTAATTAGGTAAGCATTCTGAAAGACTCCACCACTTAAGCCAACATGGTCAAATCCATATTTTTCTTTGAAATAAAGGCTTAGTTGCATTATTATTTTTATAATTGTGTTGTGAAATTTCCATGATACGGTGGCAACAGTTTTACCATTTAAAAAATCATCAATGATTTGCTTTATCATAGGAGTATAATCAACTGTTATTTGTTTTCTGTCATTCTGATCGGAGCGAAGAATCTCCTCCTTACTATAGTTCTCTATAAAATTAAAGTCATAACAAGCTTTTTCGGAAAACTCCGTTCCGCTATCTATTAAGCTTTCAAGAGCAATTGCTGCCTCTGCCTCAAAAGTATTGTAATGACAAACTCCGATAAGAGAGGAGACTCCATCAAAAAGTCTTCCAAGCCCCGATGAAAGAGGGCTAAACTGTTTCAACTTTTTCAGTCTAAGTATCTGTCTAATTTTTTCTTCAGATAGAACCTTTGTAAGAGGCAATTTTTTTATCAATTCTAAATCCTCACCAAAGGCATCGTCAATCAAAGAAAGTGTTATTCTTGAACATTCCTTAATGGCA
>NZ_MAVV01000018.1 GCF_001707915.1 Thermodesulfovibrio sp. N1
ACTCTTAAAAAATTTGATAAATCATCAATATATTGTATATTCATTTCATAATTTCATCAAACAAAGAAAGTTGTTTATCAGATATATTAAACTTTATCTGCTTTGCCCTTTTTAGATTAATAATTTTAACATACTTTTCTGCATCTTCTACTTCTATATCTGCAATAACACCTGTCCTTATAATATAAGAAGCTATTGCACCTGCATTGTATCCCATTTGATAAAAGTCTACGGATACACCACCAAAGAAACCAAGTTCCACAAACTGTTTATTAATTGCCAAATCAATTTTTTTAATTTTCTCTGTTATAATTGGAGCAACATCTTTTAATGTTAAAGTCGTTCCATCCTTTATTGACATTACAAAAGGGAAATAGGCTGTTATATCTTTCCTTTTATTTATTTCTTGGGCAGATTTTATTAGCTCTGAAAGATTGCTTACAGGATAAAAAACAAGTTTATTTTTAAAATTTGAAGCTTTAAGTTCATAAATAACCTGTTCTTTAAGAGCTTCTCCTATAAAGTCAGTTGAATAAAGAACAGCAATTTTGTCAACATTGCCGATTAAGACTTCCAGAAGCTCAATCTGTTTGGGTATAAAGAGTTTTTCATAAACACCCGTAAAGTTTTTAACAGGCTTTCTTCCTTCAAGAAAATGAAATTTTTCATTATAATGCTCTGGTGTAATATTTATTCCTGAGAAGACAACTGGAATTTTTGTCCTCATGAAATGCTTTGCAACACATTGAAAGGCTGCATCATCGGCTGTAATAATTAAGGAGACTTTTTTTGATTCAACTTTTTTTCTAAATTCGTTACATCTTTTTTCTAATTCTTCCTTGTTAATTCTCCGTGCATCAAGATAGGTTATATCAATTTTTAAATTCTCTATTTCTTTTTTTAAATAGTCAACAGCACCTTGAACCTGAGGCTCTCCGCATACATCTTTATCATCATAGCTTGAAAGGATTAAAACAGTTTTCTTGTCTGAGCATGCAAAGAGAAAGGGTATAATAAAAGTTATCAAAAATAATAAAATTTTCTTTCTTAATAAAATCAATTTTTCCTTCTTTTTAAAAAATTTTAAAACTAAAGCGTTATTTTAACAAGTCTATCAAATATATGAATTGTATCCACAAACCTTATAAGCCTTTGCTTTGAATCAATGACAAGTGAATGAGTTCTTGCACCACCTCCGAAAAATCTTACTCCATTTAGTAAATCTCCCTTTGTTACTCCTGTTGCAACAAAAACAATGTTGTCAGAGGGGACAAGGTCATCAAGGGTATAAACTTTATCTTCACTGATATCCATTCCATATTTTATTGCTCTCTCTTTTTCTTCTTCTTTACGCCATCTCATTCTTGCTTGCATTTCACCACCAAGACTTTTAACTGCTGCTGCTGAAAGAACTCCCTCTGGTGCACCTCCAATACCCATCAATGCATGAATACCTGTTCCCTCAACGGTTGCTGCAATTGCTGGAGTTATGTCACCATCTGATATTAATTTAATTCTTGCTCCTGCTGCACGGATTTCTTTAATTAGATTTTCATGACGAGGCCTATCTAAAACTACAACTACAAGGTCATCTATATCTCTTCCTAATGCCTTGGCAAGGGCTTCAAGATTTTCCTTCACGGGTTTTCTTATATCAACCATTCCCTTTGCCTGTGGTCTAACAACAAGCTTTTCCATATAGGTGTCAGGGCAGTAAAGAAGTCCATTTCTGTCTGTTACAGCCATAACAGTTAAAGCATTTGGCAATCCTGTTGCGCAAAGATTTGTTCCTTCAAGTGGATCAACAGCTATATCAACTTCAGGACCTGTACCGGTTCCTACTTCTTCTCCAATATAAAGCATTGGAGCTTCATCTCTTTCTCCTTCACCTATCACAATTCTTCCTTTAATCGGTAAGTCATTTAAGGCTTTCCTCATAGCTGTGACAGCAGCCTGATCAGCCTCCTTTCTATTACCCTTCCCCATAAGCCTTGCTGAGGCAATTGCTGCAAGTTCACAAACTCTTAAAATTTCAGGTGTTAATGAATTATCCATTTTTAAATTCCTCCTAAGATTTTTTTGAAGTTATTGAGAAAAAGTTGGATATTTTTTTCCTTACATTCTCAGAGTTACATTTTGGACATCTTACCTTTGTTTTTTCCATTTCGCTTACGCTCATTTTCTTTGTAAAAGTTTCATTGCAATTTTGACACTGAAACTCATACAAAGGCATAAGCTACCTCCTAAATTATATTTTTTTCTTTCATGCTAAAATATCTTCCTTTACCTATAATTACATGGTCTAAAAGGGAAATTTCAAGTATCTGAGAAGCCTCCTTTAGCCTCTTTGATATTTCAATGTCTTCTTCAGATGGTGTAGGGTCTCCGCTTGGATGATTATGAACAAGTATTAATGCATAGGCAGACTCTTTTACTGCTTCTCTGAAAATTTCCCTTGGATGAATAAGTGTCTGAGTTAGTATACCCTCTGAAACTTTCACTTCCTTTATAAGTTTGAGTTTGGCATCAAGCAATAAAGATACAAAGACCTCCTTCTTTAAACCATCAAGCTTAGGATAAAGATAATTATAAACAATACTGGCAGAGTTAAACTTTTTTTCTTCTTCTGGCTGGCTTAATGCTCTTTTACCTAATTCAAAGGATGCCTTAATCTGGGCTATCTTTGCAATTCCTAATCCAGATACAGATTGAAGCTCTTTAGTTGATGCTCCTTCAATTCCTTTTAAACCACCAAATCTATTCAGAAGCTCTATAGCAGTCTCTAATACGGTTTTCTTGTTAGAACCTGTCCTAAGTATAATGGCAAGTAATTGGGCATCAGAAAGACTATGAACTCCCTCTTTTATAAGTCTTTCTCTTGGTCTTTCTGTCTCTGGCCATTCTTTAATAGATTTCATTTTATTCCTGAACCAGGATTAACCTCTCTGTCAACAGTAAGTATTGATATTGTTCCATCAGAAGAAGTTGCAGCAAGAAGCATGCCCTGAGATTCTAAGCCCATTAATTTGGCTGGTTTAAGATTGGACACAACAATAATTGATTTACCTAAGAGTTCCTCAGGAGAATAGGACTTTCCAATTCCTGCAACAATTTGTCTTTTCTCTCCTATATCTACTATAAGTTTTATAAGTTTCTCTGAGCCTTTTACCCTCTCTGCTTCAATGACTTTTCCTACTTTTAGTTTTATTTTCAAAAAATCATCTATTGCTATAAGCTCTTCCATTTTGTTCTCCCTGTTTTTTTGTTCTTGTTTATTTTCTTTTGTTACATCTATTCTTGGGAAAATCTGTTCAATTTTTTTTGTTTCAACTTCTTTTATTTCTGTTTTCCATTTAAACATATTATAATCAATTTTATAGGATTCCAATCCCAGAGCATTCCAGATTTTTTTTCCTGAATCTGGCATAAAGGGGTAAAGAAAAACCGCAATTACTCTAATAGCATTCCAAATATTAAATAGTATATGAGGTAGTTTTTCAGAATTTTCTTTAGCTACCTTCCATGGCTCTGTTTTTGCTATATAATTGTTTGTTAGGGATATTAGTTCCCATATTTTTTCAAGAATAATGTTAAACTTAAATTCATCCCATAGAGACTCCTTTTCTATTTCAGAAATTATTTTTTGAACTTCTACTGTAAAATCTTCATCTATCCATTGAGGCTTTATTTTTCCTCCCATGTATTTTTCATTCATTACAATAAAACGATTTACAAGATTACCCAAATCATTAGCAAGGTCGTTGTTTATTCTTCTTATGATTGCCTCTTCTGAAAAGTCTCCATCTAAGCCAAAGGAAACTTCACGGAAAAGAAAGTATCTGAAAGCATCAACGCCATATTTTTTTACAACCTCATAGGGATTTACTACATTCCCGAGAGATTTTGACATTTTTGCTCCCTTTACAGTCCACCAACCATGGGCAAATATATTTCTTGGAAGGGGTATTTCAAGAGCTAAAAGCATTGTTGACCAGTAAACAGCGTGGGTTATAAGAATGTCCTTACCTATTAAGTGATGGTCAGGAGGCCACCATTCTGTATCTTTTGGAGCAAGATATTGAAGAGCCGAATAATAGTTAATTAATGCATCAAACCAGACATAGGTAGTATAATTTTCATCAAAGGGAAGAGGAATTCCCCACTGTAGCCTCTGCTTTGGTCTTGATATACATAGGTCGCCAAGGGGTTTATTTTTAAGGAAGGATAGTACTTCATTTTTTCTTGTTTCAGGAAGAATGTAGGAAGGATTTTTTTCAATATGTGCAATCAAAGAATTTTGATACTTTGACATAAGGAAAAAATAGTTTTCTTCTTCGATAAATTCAACATCTCTTCCACAATCAGGACATTTTCCTTCTATTAAATCCTTTACAGTCCAAAATCTCTCACAGGGGGTACAATACATGCCGGAGTACTTTCTTTTTTCTATTTCTCCTCTATCATAGAGTTTTTGAAGTAGCTGTTGAACAATTTTTTTGTGTTCTTCATCAGTTGTTCTTATGAAAGCATCATTTTGTATGTTTAATACCTTCCATAGGTCTTTAAAATTTTCAACCATAATGTCAGCATGCTCCTTTGGAAATCTACCTCTTTCACGAGCTGCCCTTTCAACTTTCTGTCCATGTTCATCAGTTCCTGTCAAAAAAAATACTTTTCTACCCTTAATCCTCATATATCTTGCAAGTATATCTGCAGATAAGGTTGTATAAGCATGTCCAATATGAGGAATGTCATTAACATAATAAATTGGCGTTGTAATGTAAAATCCTTTATTTTGATTCATTTTTTCCTCCCCGTGATTCCTCAAATGTTTCATCTTCAGTTCCTTTAAGAATATGGGAAATTCTTTTTATTTCAGGTTCCTTTTCATCCTGAGTTATTATTTCTTCATCTACAACTTCCTCTATTTCGCCAAAGTATTCATATCTTAAGCAACATTTAAGTCTTCCACAAACACCAGAAAGTTTTGATACATTTAAGGTAATTTCTTGTTCTTTTGCCATTTTAAGCGAGATTGGTTTAAAAAAGCTTATATACTTTTTACAGCATATCTCCATTCCACAGACACCTATTCCGCCTAGATACTTAGATTCATCTCTTACACCAATTTGCCTCATTTCTATTCTTGTCTTAAATTTGGATGCTAAATCTTTAACCAATTCTCTGAAATCAATTCTACCTTCCGCAGTAAAGTAAAAAATTATTCTTCTTCTGTCAAGGGCGCACTCAACTACAAGAAGTTTCATAGGAAGTTTTCTTTCATTTATTCTTTCAAGGCAGAAATTTTTTGCTTCTTTTTCAAGAATAAGATTTTTTTCAAAATTTTCAATATCTTCATCAGTCGCAACTCTTATTACAGGTTTAAGAGAATCTGCATTATCTTGAGAGATAGCTAAAACTGTCCCAATAGTAAGTCCAAAATCACCCTCTACTACTACTTTATTCCCCTGTTGTATTTCTTCTATATTGGTAAAATAACGATAAACTTTTCCAAAGGGTCTTAATCTGACATAGACTATTTTACTCATTTAAAACTCTCCTCATGATTTGATTTATATAGTTCCATAATATCGATTTATTTAGGTTTAAATCTACATTTTTTCTTATATTTTGTAGTTGATCATAACAGATAAAGAGTTCTTCTAATGTAATCTCTTCTCTGTAAAAACTTTTTTCAAAGGAGAAATAGGTTGTAATCTTATCACCGAAAAGTTTTTGACATATTCTATCTCTTAACATTATAAAAACAAAATCAAGCCACCATTTTAAATCTTCATTATGCTTCCATGGTGATTTTTTAATTTTATTAAAATTAAGGGTTTCTTTAAAATCTTTTATCTTTCTCAGTATATCCATTGAAATAAAAAGTCCTGGTCTTCCCATTGAAAATTTAATAAGTTCTTCCTTGAGAGATTCTTCCCCTTCGCCTTTGCTCAGGGTGATTTCGAGGGATTCGATGCTCTGAGGCGTTGTCCTGAGGTGTAAGCCGAAGGAACTCATTCCGATTATATTAAAAGGAAGAGATTCTTCGCTTCGCTCAGAATGACAAGAGGGAAGTATATCAGAATTACAGAGGATCTGTTTTTCATCTATTAATCTGCTAATTGCCTCTTTAGAAAGAGGATTGAAAAAAACCTTAAATGTTCTGGATACAAGAGGCTCTGGCAAAGCATCAATGTTTTCACAGGTAAGTATGAGTACAGTGTTAGGAGGAGGCTCCTCAAGGGTTTTTAACATTGCATTTGCTGCGTATTGATTCATTTTGTCAGCATTTTTTACTATTACTACTTTATATTTACCTTCAAGGGATTGAAGGGATACAAATTCTTCCAAATCTCGAATATTATCAATTGTAATAGTATCCTTTTCTGCAGTGACAACTTTAAGATCTGGATGAATCCCCTTTTCTATTTTTTTACAGGACTTACAGAAATCGCAGCTATCAAAATTATCATTATCAAGACAGTTTAAAGCCTTTGCATACTCTATTGCTGTTGTAGTTTTACCAATATATGGTTCACCTATAAAAAGAAAAGCAGAGGGAATCCTTTCTTTTTTTATTGTTCCTTGAAGAACTCTGATAGCCCTTTCTTGAGAGACAATCTTCTTAAAACTCATTTTTAAAACACTTTTAATTTTACTTTTACCTTTTCGTATATTTCCTTTGCTATTTCATCTATTGGTTGGGTAGCATCAATAATAATAAATCTCTCTGCCTCTTTTGATGCAAGCTCTAAAAAACCCTGCCTTACTCTATTATGAAAAGAAATCTCTTCAATTTCAAATCTGTCTTTTTTATTAATTTTTTTATTTCTTGTGAGCCCTATTTCTACTGGTAAATCTAAAAGTACAGTCAAATGGGGTTTGAATTCATTTAGTAAGATTTTATTTAGTGTATTGATTAAATCTAAGGAAACACCTCTTCCATATCCTTGATAAGCCAAGGTTGAATCTGTAAATCTATCAGATATAACTATAAATCCTTCATCAATTAGAGGCTTTATTTTTTCTTCTACATGCTGAATTCTATCTGAAAAATATAGTAAAAGTTCACTAATTGAATGGATTTTTAATTCTTCATCTAATAACACATTCCTTAACCTTTTGCCTAACTCAGTATCGCCAGGTTCAAAGGTATACATAACCTTTAATCCATTCTCACGTAGTCTTACCTCAAGAAGTTTTGCCTGAGTTGATTTTCCCGAACCTTCTATTCCCTCAAAGGATATAAAAATTCCCTCTGTCATTTAAAAATCTACTTTTTAAACTTTTAAGAATACTGCAGACTCTAAGGGAGTCTTTTTCATCAAGGGATCCCATCCCGCAAGATGGTGTAAGAAGGGATTTTTGATAAATTAGAGGAATTTCCTTCCCAATTTCTTCTATTTTTAACAAGGCTGTTGTGATTATTTTTTCGTCATCTAATTCCCTTAAATCATCCGTTGTTGGTACAAATCCCCAGGCTATGTATCCGCCTTTTGTGAGAAAATTATTAATTTCTTGTTTATATATTTTAAAAAAATCAAAGAAGAAATAAGCATCAAAGCTTAATATGTCAATACTTAAATTTAAAATCTCTCTCCAGTCAGCCCTTCCACAGCAGTGAAGCCCTACTTTAGCACCTAAGTTTTTAATATAAGAAGCTAACTCCTCTATAAGTCTTATCACCTCTGCCTGCTCTACTGAAATATAAGCTGAGGTACCTAATGCCTGAAGTATTGGTTCATCTATAAAAATTATAACACTTTCTGAGAAGGTTCTTAAAAAATTAAACTGCCACTTAGCCTTTGCTTTTAAATGCATTAGTATGAGTTCTCTTAAAGTTTCGTCAAAATAAACTGGCTTTCCTTCTTCGTCTTTAAGAGAAAGGTTAAACGTTAAAGGACCTGTAATTTGACCCTTGAATATTTCAACTTTTTTAGTTTCTAAGATTTCCCTCATTTTATAGATTCCACTGGCAAAGTCTTTACTGATAGGTGATTCTTTCTGTTCAGAATAGTTTGTAAGCCATTCTGTAATTAATTCATCATTCTTTTTTAGATAAAATTTATCACCTTCAACTACAATACATGGTAATCCTTCAGAAAATTGAGGAATCATCAATTCCTTTGATGAGTATTTTGGAAGTTGAGGCCAGAATGGTATATCAAAGGAGCTAATAATCAACTCACAGGCTTTAAAAGGCGCACTGTGTGGCATACTTCCGATACCAGTGGTGCTGAAAGGTTTGATCACCCTTAATTACTCCCTTTTGCTCAATTTTTTCAATATTTCAGGATACTCCTTTGAAAAATCAGGAAAAGCTCTTTTTAAAAAAAGTTTGATTGCTTTAATTTCAAGGGCAACATCATTAAGTTTATCCATCTGTTTATTTATTTCAGTAACTTTATCAGAGAGAACCTTAATTTCTGCCTCTATTAAAGCAATCTGTTCTTTTAAACTAATTAATTCTTTCATAAGTCTTCCTTTTATTTATTTCTTCTTAATGCTCTCATTTTTTTACGGAGTTTTCTGTATTTGTGCTTTTTAATCTTTTTCTTCCTCCACTTAAGAACACTTCCCACTCTATTCACCTCCTTTATTTTTTATTGTCTCTATAAAAGCTTCAAGCCAAAGCTCATTTACCGTTGAATTAAGTCCATCAAAGGCAAGGGATACTACAGGTATATTGTAATCTCTTTGAATAAATCTTAATAAAGCAGTTACAATTGCACCAGGCATACATCCAAAGGGCATTGTGTTTACTAATCCGCTTGCTCCTTTTTTAATCAAATCTATACTTTTACCTATACTCAAAACGGTTTCTCCTTCAAAACTATCAGGAACATAGGGCGATGCAAATTTAAAAATTTCCTTAATTGAGGGTTCTTTGATAAACTTTAATTCTCCTTTGAAATTTTTCAAAAATTTCTTTTCAACCCTCCACTGGAAAAATTTATTAATAAGAATTTTTATAATAGCAGATTTATCCTTTTTTATCAAGGCTTTTCTCAATGCCATTTTATTTACATAGTGAATCCACTCTTCAAGAGGTGTTAAATAAACCTCTACTCCTAAGGATTCAAGCCTTTTTATCAGGTTTTCATTAGAAAAGGCATGGGAACGAACAAATATTTCTCCTACAATTCCTATAAGTGGTTTTTTATCTTTATATTTCGGAATATTTTCAAAATCCTTTCTCATATTTTTCAGTAAAGTATCAAAGTTACCATTTTTACTTTTTAAGACTTCGAAAATTTTTTGAAGATACTGTTCATATAAAGCTTCTGTTTCTCCTTTGTTTTTTTCATAGGGTCTGCACTGAAGAAGTAGTTTTGTGAGGATTCCGTAAGCAACAATTCCTTGCCAGGCTCTTAAAGAAAAATCACCGCCTGCAATATTTAAATCTCTATAAAACTGAGCATCCTGCTGAGGTGAATAGACAGGAACATTTTCAAATCCCAATTTTTTAAGCATCATTCTATGGGAGATATTGTACTGTCCAAATCTGCAGGGACCTGCTCCAGAAGGCATGAAAAAGGCGGTTTTTTCAGGATTGAAATCTTTTGAATATACAATTTTTAGCATATCTCCAAGGGTTACCAAATAGGGAAAACATTCTCCTCCACAAACATGTTTTCTGGCAAGCTCAATAGATGTTTTATCTGAAGGAGGCATAACTTCTGCATCAATTCCGCAGTAATTAAAGGCTGCCTTTAAGGCAAAGGCATGGTCAGACATTCTTGGAATGAATATTGTTCTCTTTGATAGATCAGAATTTGAACTTTTTGATAACAGAGGTAAAAATACAGATTTTTCAATTGGTTTATCGTCTTTTCTGTTTTTAATACTATCTATAAATGCCTCCAACCTTGTGACAATACCTGCATCGGCACTGTGTTCATCGATTTCTAAAATAAGATAGGGATGTTGACCCATTTCTTCTTTGAAATAATTGATTATGAAGGAGTCAGGACCGCAGGAAAAATTGGTGATAAAAACAGGATAGAGGGAATCTAATTTTTGAATAAATTTTGTTGCCCTTATAATTCTCTGTCCCGAACGCCAATAAAGATTGCTCCATGTATCCTTTATGTTGATATTATCAAAGGGAAGCATATCAAATGGTATGGGAAGAACTCCCATTTTTGTTAGTTTTCCTGATATATCAAGACTTACTGCTTTATCAAAAGAATTGTAGGCTCTTCCAACAATAATAACAGTGGTAACCTGACCAAGAGTTTTTTCCTTTGAAGATTCAAGTAACTTTAATCCTTCCTTTTGTAGGTTAGTAACAAATTCTTTTTGTTTTTGCCTTGCAACATCTATTTTTGTGTCCAGATTTTTTAAATTAACAATTCCTTTAAAAACATTCTGAAGTTCCTTTTTAAGATAATCAAAACCCCTTGAAAAATCAATCCTCGGTATAATTATCTTTGCCTCTTTAAACATTCCTCTACTTACATAGGGAATTGTCTGCACAAGAGGGCAGGCAAGACCTCTTTCATATTCGTCATGGAGATTTAAATTTATAAAACTTGGAAGAAAAATTAAGTCTACACCCTTTTCAATTAAATCAGCTATATGTCCATAGGCAACTTTAAGAGGAAAACATGCCTCAGATAATACTTTTTCAACTCCTTTATTGATTATTTCCTTGTTGGTTTTTTCTGATACTTTTACTTTAAATCCAAGCTCCCAAAGAAGTGTACTCCAGAAGGGAAGCTGTTCTAAGAAGTAAAATATATAGGGAATTCCTATTGTAGGAGCTTTCCTATTACCATACTTTTCCTCATATTCTTTATGTGTTTTCCATAGTAAATCTTCTCTTATACTTACAGGATTAACTAAATTTATGTTTAGGTAATCCTGCTTTTCGTATTTTTCACATCTGCCTCCATAAAAAAGGTAATTTTCTTCTCCTTGAATTTTTACTCTGTTTATTTCGCAATAATTTGGACAGCCTTTACATTCAAAGGAGGAAATTTTATAATCTTTATCTTTTAAAGTAAATCCCTTGAATTTGCTTGCCTTACCATTTTTCATCGCATCCTTAGCAATTAAGGCAGAACCGATTGCCCCCATGACTTCATGGTTTGGAGGAATAATTAATTCAAAGGAATCCCCAATTTTGCTTTTTAGAAAGTTTTCAAAGGCAGATATAACAGCTTTATTAAAGGCTACACCGCCTTGAAAGAATATTTTTTTGCCAATTGATTTTCCTGCAACAACCCTGTTTATATAATTTTCCACTATGCTGTAACAGAGTCCTGCAACAATATCTTCTTTTTTAGCACCTTTATGAAGATTAATAACAAGAGAGTTTTCCATAAAGACTGTGCATCTTTCTCCAAGTCTGCAGGGTTTTTCAGAGGAAAATGCAAGATTTTGAAACTCTTCAAGGGTTATTCCAAGTTTGTCTGCCTGTTCTTCAATAAATGAACCTGTACCTGCTGCACAGGCTTTGTTCATCTCGAAATCTATTACATTTCCATCTTTAAGACGGATATATTTTGAGTCCTGTCCTCCAATTTCAAAAATTGTATCAACTGTTGGGTCATAATGAAAAGCTCCACGGGCATGGGCAGTAATTTCATTTTTGATTACATCGGCTCCTACAAAATCTGCAATCATATAACGGCCTGAACCAGTAACACCTACTCCTTTTATCACAATTGATGGAAATTTTTCTGAAATTTCTCTTAAACCTCTTTTTACTGCATCAATGGGTTTTCCTGCAGTAGGAAGATATTTTTTTATAAGAAGATTTCCCTTTTCATCTAATAAAACAATATTGGTGCTAACTGAACCAATGTCTATTCCAAGATATGCTGAAGGAGGAGATTCTTCGCTTCGCTCAGAATGACAGGATGGGGGTGGCTCAGAATGACAGAGCGATGATGCTTCAAAATAAGAGGGTGATGGGGACTCAGAATTACATAGCAATGGTGCCTTAAAATAAGAGTGTGAGGGTGCATCAGAATAAGAGGTTTTAGGAGGCTTCAGGGGAGGTAGTCCATATTCAATCTCTGCTTTGATTTCACTAAGTTTTTCAATTATTTTTTCATTTAAATAAACCTCTCCTGAAAAGCCCTTTAAGGCTGCACCTATTGCACCAGTGACCTCAAAATGCTCTGGCACAAGAATTTCATTTATCCTGAGAATTTTCTTAAAAGCCTTTATCATTCCCTTGTTAGCAGCAACTCCACCTTGAAAGGCAACTAATGGTTTAATTTCTCTTCCTTTAAACATTGTAGCCTTGAAATTTCTTGCAAGGGCAAAACATAAGCCAGCAATAATATCCTCTATAGGTGTTGCAATCTGTTGCAGATGAATCATATCCGATTTTGCAAAAACACTACAACGACCTGCAATTTTTGAAGGTCTTGAGGATTTTGTTGCAAGTTCACTGAATTCTTCTATGCTTAATCCAAGGCGTTCTGCCTGTTGTTCAAGAAAAGAGCCTGTTCCAGCAGCACAAATGCTGTTTAATGAAAAATCCTTTATTCTTCCTCCAGTATCAAGAAAAATAAGCTTTGAATCTTCTCCACCAATTTCAATAATTGTTCTTACTTGGGGATAAAAAAAGGATGTTGCAGTAGCTTGGGAGACAATTTCATTTACATAGGGAGCAGAAACCTTCTTGGCAATAAATCTTCCGCTTACTCCTGTGAAACATATTTTTAGATTTTTATAAATAGAAAAAATCTCTTTTAAAAGGTTTGATACTATTTCACCGGGTTTGCCAAAATGTTTCAAATAACGTTTTTCAATGAGATGTCCTTCTTTATTTATAATTGCAATCTTGGCTGTTTCACTTCCTACATCAATTCCGAGGGAAAGATTAGAATCCATATTCATGCCATCTTTTTGTAACAAGCTCTTTTATTTCCTTTGCCTGAGTAATTTCCTCAGGCCAGTCTCTCATCATTCCTTCTTCGCGCATTTTACGGGTTGCATCAATTCCCATTTTGCCACCAAATCTTGGAAAACTTGATGCATGATCAAGTTCATCAACAGGACCTTCAGAAATAATTACATCCCTTCGCCAGTCTACATTATTGAGGACTTTCCATGCAGTTGTTGATAAATCCTGAACATTTACATCTTCATCTACAACAATTATCAGTTTTGAAAAGCTCATCTGACCCATGCCCCATAGTCCGTGAATTATTTTTTTCCCGTGTCCTGGATACTGCTTTTTTATTGATATAATAGCAGCATTGTGAAATACTCCTTCCATAGGAAGATTCATATCTCTTATTTCAGGAAATTGCATTCTTAAAAGTGGTAGAAAAATTCTTTCTGTTGCCTTACCCATATAACAGTCTTCCATTGGAGGTTTACCAACAACTGTTGCAGGATATATTGGATTTTTTCTATGGGTAATACAAGTGATATGAAAAACAGGAAATTTATCTACTGGGGAGTAAAACCCTGTATGGTCACCAAAGGGACCTTCATCTCTTAATTCATGAGGGTCAACATATCCTTCTAAGACTATTTCTGCATTAGCCGGAACTTCTATATCAGAGGTAATACATTTTACCATTTCAACGGGTTTCCTTCTTAAAAATCCTGCAAAAACCATCTCATCAACTCCGTAGGGAAGAGGTGCAGTAGAAGAATAAATCACAGCTGGGTCACTGCCAATTGCAACTGCTACAGGCATTCTTTTACCGAGTTCTTTATATTTTCTGTAGTGCACTGCACCGTCTTTATGAATATGCCAATGCATTCCTGTTGTTCTTTCGTCATAGACATGCATTCTATACATTCCACAATTTTGAATCCCTGTGTCAGGATCCCGAGTAAAGACCATTGGAAAAGTTATGAATCTGCCTCCGTCATTAGGCCAGGTTTTTAAAATCGGAAGTTTATTGAGGTCTGGTTCATGATTTATTACTTCCTGACAGGGAGCTTTACTTACTCTTTTTGGAAGATACTTACTTACTTCAATTAATTCAAAAAGTGCCTTAATTTTCTCCTTGAAAGTCTTTGGCGGGCTTTGGTGTAAAAGCTGTTCTATTCTCTTTCCAATATCATCGAGGCTTTCAACTTCAAGGCTAAGGCACATTCTTTCAAAGGAGCCAAATATATTTGTAACAACTGGAATTTGTGATCCCTTTACTTTTTCAAAAAACAGGGCTTTTCCACCATTTGGGCTTTTACACATTCTATCAGTAATTTCGGCAATTTCAAGGATAGGGTCTACTTCTACAGTAACCCTATGAAGTAATCCTTTTTTTTCGAGAACTTGTAAGAATTCTCTTAAATCATTGTATGCCATATAAAGATATTATCTCTGTATATCTTACAATAAGTCAATTACTGTCTCATTGTGAAGTTTTCAATACTCCGAAAAATATCTTTCTATAGGTTGTGTAGGTTGAAAAGATTCTTCAGTCGCTTACGCTCCTTCAGAATGACAGAATAGGAAGATTAGGATGACCATTTCACTGTCATCCTGAACGCAGTGAAGGGTCTCAGTTTATCAAGGGAAAAAAGTAAGAGATTCCTTGCTCCTCTTATGCTTCGTTCAGAATAACAGGTTGTAGTTTTAAGAATGAAAAAAATAAAATCGGAATGAGATTTCTCCTCTTCGGCTTTGATTTGAATAAAAATCCAATGCTGTGTTACTCTTTTTTTTAAGTCTTAAATTTTTAAACCACTTAAAAGAAATAATAAATGGAGGAGGCTGTGGACGAATTAATCAAGGCATTGATTCTTGGAATTATTCAAGGGATTACAGAGTTTCTTCCTATAAGTAGCACTGCTCATCTTGTTATTACTCCATGGATTTTTGGATGGACTGGTCCGCTTAATTCTTTAAGTTTTAATATAGCTGTTCATGTTGGTACTTTACTTTCTCTTTTTTACTGCTTCTGGAGAGACTGGATCGATATATTTTTTAAAGACAGAAAAATGCTTGGGTATTTAATAATCGGAACACTACCTGCTGCTGTTGCTGGTTTAGTCTTCCATGATTTAATAGAAAGCTCTTTGAGAAATCCTTTAATTATTGTTTTTACCCTTGTTACAGTTGGAGTACTGATGCTAATTGCTGAAAAAGTTAGTAAAAGACAACGTGACTCCATTACTCTTTCTGATGCAATTATAATTGGAACAGCTCAGGCAATAGCTCTTATTCCTGGTGTATCTCGTTCTGGAATAACTATAACAGCAGGACTTTTTAAAGGACTTAAAAGGGATTATGCTGCAAAGTTCTCCTTTTTACTTTCTGCTCCTGCAATAGCTGGAGCTGCAACACTTGATTTTTATAAATCCGTAAAAATTGGGTATTCCTATGATTATTCTCTTTTTCTTGTAGGATTAATCTCTGCTGCTATTACAGGAATTATTGCAATCAAATTTCTTCTTAATTTCCTAAAAAAATATCCTCTAAACCTCTTCATATATTATCGATGGGTTTTAGCAGGAGTGATTTTTTTGTTATATTCTTTTAGAAGCTAATGGAAAAAAAAATAGCAGATAGAAAAATTAAAAAAGTTGCTTATTACAGAAAACCTAAATCAATAAAAAAGAATTCTAAGAGTTTTTCCGCCTCCGATGTCTTTAAATCAATCTTGTTAATTGCCTTTGCCGTATACCTTGCTGTAAGTCTGCTTAGCTACTACTATCTTGATCCCTCCTTTTTAACCTATACAAAAGCAAAACCTCTAAACTACGGAGGAATAGTAGGTTCCTATCTGTCTGACCTTATACTTAGTATTTTTGGAGTTGGAGGTTTTTTACTCCCGCCATTGATTCTTTTTTTGGGAATAAAAAGATTTATCGGCAATCCAATGGAGATTATAAAGCTCCCTTGGGTTTTGATAATACTCTTTTCCTCTTCTGTTATGCTGGAACCTCTGAGGGAAAAAGTTGAATTATATATAAAGATTCCAGAAGGATTATCTTTCATTGCCTTTTATGAGAGTGAAAAATTCATATCCCTTACAGGAACCTATATTTTATGGGCTTCTGTTTTCATTGCATCAATTATTTTAATAAAACCCGAAATAATCAAAAGAAGAAAGGAGGAAACTCCTTTAGAGTCTGAGACTTCTTCGGAAATTAAAGTAGTCAAGGTCTCAAAACCAGGACCCCCTCTTAAAGAACCACCTAAGATTTTAAAGAGCAAAGATATTGATGAAAAGCAAAAAATAGAAGCAGAACAAAAGGGGTTTCTTGTCCCACCTCTTTCCTTGCTTAAGATTGAAAAAACAGAAGAGACTATTTCAAAGGATGAAATTATTGCCTCAGCAAGAAGTATTGAAGCAAGATTTTCTGAATTTGGTATTCATGGCAGTATTAAAGAGGTTCATCCCGGACCTGTTGTTACCATGTATGAATTTGAGCCAGCAAGTGGAATAAAACTAAGCAAAATAATAACCCTAAGTGATGAACTTGCCCTTTCCCTTAAAGCCCAGAGCATAAGAATATATCCAATTCCTGGTAGATCAGCCATTGGAATTGAAGTCCCCAATAAAAAACGTCAGATCGTAAGGCTTGGTGAGATAATTTCCTCAGAAAAATTTCAGAACTCTTCATCCTATCTTACCCTTGCTTTGGGCAAAGACATCTACGGTAATCCCGTTGTAACAGACCTTGCAAAGATGCCCCATCTTTTGGTTGCTGGAGCAACAGGTTCAGGTAAAAGTGTTTGTTTAAATACAATGATACTGAGTCTCCTATACAAAGCCACACCCCATGATGTAAGATTGCTTCTTATTGATCCAAAACTTCTTGAACTTTCAACCTATGAAAATATTCCCCATCTTATGTATCCTGTAATCACAGAACCAAAGGAAGCCTCAGAGGCATTGAAAAAAGTCATTGTTGAAATGGAAAGAAGATATAAACTCTTTGCATCTCGTGGATTCAGAAACATAGATAGCTTTAACCAGTCAGTTCCAATTGAAGAAAAGATTCCATACATAGTTGTATTTATTGACGAATTTGCAGACTTAATGTTTACAGCGCCCACAGAGGTAGAACAATCAATTACCCGAATTGCTCAGATGGCAAGGGCATCGGGAATTCATCTTGTTGTAGCCACACAAAGACCAAGCGTTGATGTAATAACAGGAATAATAAAAGCTAACTTTCCTGCACGAATAGCCTTTCAGGTATCATCTCGCATTGATTCCCGAACAATACTTGATAGTCAGGGAGCTGAGAAACTTCTTGGCATGGGAGATATGCTTTTTATGATTTCAGGTGTAAAAATAATAAGAGTTCACGGTGCCTATGTAAGTGAAGAAGAGGTTAAATCAGTCACTGAATACCTACGCAGTCAGGGTAGCCCTGATTATTCCCTTTTTGAATCCATAGAGATACCAGAAAACAAAAAAGACAATGGTAAAACACAGGAAACAGAAAGGGACGAACTTTATGAACAGGTCATTGAATATGCAACACAGACAGGTGAGATTTCCATATCCCTTATACAGCGGAGATTCAAGATTGGTTACAATCGCGCAGCTCGGATAATGGATTTACTTGAACAGGATGGACTTGTTGGTCCTCCACAGGGTGCAGGCAAACCAAGAAAATTTTTGGGAAGATAATTTATTAATCTTTTTGTAAATCTTTGAAATCAACCTCTTCTGGATAACCATACGCTTCTATGCCAGATGATAAAGCAAACTCCCTTGCTCCGTAGTCAAACATGGGAGATATCATTATTTTTCTTTTAACTGAGATGCCTTCTTTTTGTTCATAAAAATCTATTTTCCTTAAAAAGGTTGCTACATCACCTTTACTTATCGATGATTTTATTTCAGCTACTATAACTTCTCCGTTTTTTATTATTAAATCAAGCTCTATTTGGTCAGGTTTTCCAAAAACAATACCCTCTTCATCTTTTGCTTTGTATCTCTGCACCTGTACAGGGAAACTCTCTTCAAGAATTCCTTTTATGGCATCTCTGAAAGATGATTCAGCCCTGAATCCCCATCTTGCACCAAGAGCTCCAATTGATGTGTCATGTTTTCTATGAAGAAGTTTAATTTCTTCAAGGATTGCATCAATTTTCTTTTGATTTTCCCACCACTTTTTATTCTGTTCATCCCAAAGTTTCTTCTGTTCCTCCCATCTTTTATTATTTTCCTCCCATTTTTTATTATTCTCTTCCCATCTTTTATTATTTTCTTCCCATTTTTTATTCCATTCTGCTTGCATTGCATCTAAGCGTTTCTGATTTTCCCACCACTTTTTATTCTGTTCATCCCAAAGTTTCTTCTGTTCCTCCCATCTTTTATTATTTTCTTCCCATTTTTTTTCGCTTTCCAGTCTCTGTTGTTGTATTTCTTTTAGTAATTGCTCAAATCTATCTTCTGTTTTTTTCTTGTCAGCAAATTTTTCCTCAAACAGACGAGATATGAACTCCCTGAGTTTAATATCTCTCTTAATGAGTTTTGGAAGCTCTGTGATTATGATTTGTCTTACTTCTTCCTTTGTATAAGGTTTTCCATTCTTTTTCTGCATATTTTATATTTGCCTATGAGAGGAAAAATTGTCAAATTTCAATGGCTAATTAAAATTGCCGATAGAAAAATAGAGAATCTACTCCTACATTGTAATTCCGATGGGCTTGATGTCCTTATTTTGTCGCCCTTGCTTTTCCCCTATGTCTTCTTGGACTTTTTTTGTTGTCCTGTAAAATCCCTTTGTCGTCCTGAGCAATAGCGAAGGACCTCTTTGAGATTATTCACTCCGTTCATGATGACACCTCTAAATGTCGTTCTGAGGGGTGTTAGCCTCGAAGAACCTCATAAGACCCTTCGGGCTTACGCCCTCAGGGTGACGGAAAAAGGGGGAGAGTCACCCTGACTTTCCCTTTTGTCACCCTGAGCGCAAGCGAAGGGTCTCCCCCTCTATTATTTTCTTTCCCGTCATTCTGAACGATAGCGAAGAATCCCCCTTCCACTAAACTTTTTTAAAAATCCACCGATATATAAATTTAAGACAGCAGGATGGAAAGGAGGTGAAGGAGTAAATTCATCCTAAGCTGTCTGGATGCAGGAGGCATCCAAAAGATAAAAAAACATGGAGGTTTAAACCATGGCATTAAAAATTAATTTTAATCCCGAAGCAGCAGTAACACACACAGCCCTTTTACAAAATGAAAGGGCAATGAACAAATCCCTTTTAAGAATTTCAACAGGCAACAGAATCCTTTCTGCAGCAGATGATGCAGCAGGACTCTTTATTGCAGACCAGCTAAGTGTTGTTGCAGCAGCTTTACAGCAAGGTAATCGTAACATTCAGACAGGTATAAGTGCCCTTCAGATTGCTGAAACTAATGTTGGACAAATTTTTGACAAATTAAAAACAATCTATACAAAGGCACAGTCTGCAGCAAATGACATCAATGACCCTAATGCTCGTGCAGCAATTCAGAGAGATATTGCAAATCTTGTTGATGCTATCCAGAAGCTTGGCACAGATACAGAGTATAATGGAATAAGACTTCTTGACGGGACCTTTTCTGATAAAGTTATCCATTATGGAGCAAGGGCAAATCAGACAATTACAGTTGGAATAAGCTCTGTCAAAGCTAACGACCTTGGTGCATTTATGGTTACAGGTGCATATACAACTAATTCAGTTACCGCGGTTGCTTCAGCTACAACTGTAGATAACGGCTATTCAACCACTTCAGGTGCTGTAGCTTCTAATACTAATTTCCGTTGGGATACTGGAGACCAAGCAGTTGTAAGTGGAATCAATGTAGGAACAGGATTATCATTTGCAGTTGATGCAAAAACTATTGCCAATAATATAAACAGCTCTACGACTCTTCAGAATGCAGGAATTTCAGCAAGAGCAGTAAATACAAGCACAGCAAGGACTGAATGGCAAGATATTCAGACAGCATCAAATCAAACTGTTTCAATTCAATTTTTTGTAGGTTCTGATACTACCGGAGGCATTACAATTAATGTCTCTGGAGGAGGAGTTCTTACTCTTTCAGACCTTGTAACACAGATAAATACTCAAGCTTCATCAAAAAACATAAATATTACAGCAAAAGCAGAAAACAATAAGCTTGTATTAACTACACAGGGTGAGACAATTGGATTACAGGTAAGTGTTACTTCTTCAAGTGCTGCAGCAAATTCAATTTCAGTTGATATGGCTCGGTTCTTAGGATTAAGTTCAACAGCACAGAATGTTTCTGCAACATCAACTACTGCAAATTCAGCTACTGCAACAGGTTCGGCAATTCAGGTTGGAAAACTTGTAATTATGGGAACTGACCAATACAACTACAACTTCAGTGGTATATCATCTACAACAGTGGGACTTGGAATTAATCCAGCTACAGGAAATGCTGGTTTTAAGAATCTTTACTCCCTTGATGTAACTACCAATGAAAATGCTGAATTAGCCCTTGATATAGTAAAGACCGCTTTACAGAAAACTGACAAAATAAGAACCCAGATCGGTTCTGTAATTAACAATCTACAGGCTATATGGGATGGACAGAAGGCATCATTTGACAACACAAAGGAAGCAGAAAATGTTATTCGTAACACAGACTTTGCAGAAGAGATGAGCACCTTTACAACAATGCAGATAAGAATGCAGGCAGGTATGGCAATGCTTGCACAGGCAAATGCCTTACCTCAGCTTGTGCTACAGTTATTGAGGTAATAAGTGATGATGGAAGGAGGGGAAACCCTCCTTCCGATTTAAAGGAGGGATTAAGGAGGATGAGATTCTTCGCCTTCGCATTTGCTCAGGCTCAGAATGACACCTTTACTGTCATTCCGAGGGACTAAATGTCCCGAGGCGTCGTCCTGAGGCGTAAACCGAAGGAACTCATTCTGATTATAGTAAAAGGAGGAGATTTTTTGCTCAGGCTCAGAATGACAGAAAAGAGGTGTCAGAATGACAGCTTTATTGTTGTCCTGAGATGTAAGTCGAAGGAACTTTTCAAAAAAGGAATTAAAGGAGTGAAAGATGAGGCTGGATGGAATAGATAAGGAAATAATGATAATAAACCCATATAGAAAATTGGAAACCCTTGACCAGAAAAACTCCCAACCCATCCAGACAAATACAGATCAAATCAACATTCAAACTGATTCAGAAAAACAGCAACAGAACACTCATAGAGTTACAATGTCTCAGGAAGAACTTAATAGGATGATGGAGGAAATAAGACATAAATTTAGCATGCTTGAAAAATATTTACAGATTGACATTGATGAACAGCTTCAAATCCCTATTTCAAAAATTATTGATATGAGAACAGAAGAAGTAATCCGTCAGATTCCACCTGACTGGATTGTGGATATATTAAGAAGAATGGAAGAATTAAGAGGCGTCTTTTACTCTAAGGAGGCATAAAATGGCAGACCTTTATATTTCCGGGCTAACAGGAACTCTTGATACAGGCACAATTATTGACAAACTACTTCAGATAAAACAACAGCCCATTACACAGCTTACCCAGAAAAAGGCACTTACTCAGGCAAAAGTATCAAGTCTTTCTAATCTTTCTGGAGCTTTAAACAGCATCCAGAGTTTTTTAAGTAATCTTAATATTGACAGTATTTTTAAAACAAAGAAGGCTACATCATCAAATACATCGGTGCTTACAGCTACTGCTTCAGCTGATACACCAAATATTACAATGAATCTTACTGTAAATAAACTTGCCCAAACGGAAATGAGAGCAAGCACATTAGGATTAAGCTCCCTTACAAGCACCTTTTCATCATCAGGCACTTTCACATTGAAATACTGGAAATCTCCGACAGAAAATGTAACCTATAATATAAATTACTCAGCAGGACAAACCCTACAAGACCTTGTAAACAATATAAATTCTTCCCAGAATTTTATTAAAGCATCAGTTTACTACACAGGAACTGATTACAGACTTCTTCTTTCAGAGGCAGATGCGGGCGCATCAACAAAAGAAACAGATAGAACAGGTTCTTCCTTTGTTATTGAAGCAGAGGCTCTGCCAGCTGAACTTGGAAGCCTTGAAACCTTACAGGATGCTCAGAATGCTTCTTTGACAATAGGAAATTCTACAAATCCAGTTACATCCCCTTCAAACACCTTTAAAGGAATACTGACAGGATTGGATATTACAGTGCAGTCTGAAGGTAAAGCAACAGTTACAGTAAGTGATGATTTTTCAAAAATTGACAGCACTCTCAATGAATTTGCAAGTCAGTACAATGGAGTAATTAATATTGTAAATCAGATGACTGGCAAAGGTGCCCAGTTTCAGGGTGATAGCACCATAACAACAATTAAAACAGGATTTTCCAATCTTATTGACCCACTCATTAGAGCTGGATTAATCAATTATTCAGATACAAATGGAACAATTTCCATAAATACAAGCAGGCTTTCAGAATTGAAGGCATCTTCTCCTGATAGTTTAAGAGAGCTTTTGACAAATATAAAAGATTCATTCAGCAGACAACTTAATGTTTATGTATCAACAGTAAATTCCTACAAAAGTACAGGAGAATCCCAGATTAATGAGATAGAGGGGAGAATATCAAACTTAAAGACCGCACTTGTTCAATATGAAGAAAGGCTTCGCAAAGAATACGCAGCATTAGAAGCCTTTGTTTCTCAGATGAATCAAATAAATTCAAGAATTCAGGACTTTATTGTAACACTATCAGAAATGACAAGGGGAGGGAAAAAATGACCTATGTAGATGCCTATTTACAGAGTAAAGTAATGGGAGCAGATGCTTTAGAACTTATAACAATGCTTTATGATAAAGCAATAGTATCCCTTCACATTGCAAAGGAGTCTATAATTAAGGGACTTGATGACCCAGAACTTGTAAAGAAGAAAGCTACAGAGCTTAGCAGAGCAACAGATATAATGTATTATCTTAATGATATCCTTGACAGACAAAGGGGTGGGCAGATTGCTGAAAATCTGAGTTTAATTTACACAACCTTAGCAGGTGAGCTTGTAAGGGCTAATTTATTTAATGATGTTGAGACAATTTCAAAATGTATTGATATACTTAACAATTTAAAATCAGCCTGGGAAGATGTAAAAAAGCAATTAAAGGAACCCCCAAATGAACAAAAAAGAACCTTTGCAGGAGCAATCTAAGATTAGAAGTATTCTTATACAGGCAGAGTTAGCATTAAAGGAAAATAGATTTGATGAAGCCTTAGCAATATTAAGTAGAATAGAAATGAATGAGCTTGCAACTTTGCCTATTGAGGAATTATACGCAATTGGAAATTTAATCAATTACATAAAAAACCTTGCTGAAGAAAAAAAGGATGATTTAGTCTCTCAGATGAAAATCATTCAGGCAAGCAAGAAGTATTTGTAAGATTTTTCTACCTTTTTTGTCATTCTGAACGAAGCAGTAGCGGAGTGAAGAATCTCATCCTTTTTCCCATATCCAGAGAATAACGAGAGATTCTTTGGAACATTGAGCTCCACAGAATGACCATCACATTGTCACCCTGAGGCGAAGCCGAAGGGTCTCATTCCGATTGAAAAGGAGGGGATTCTTCGGCACTTCGTGCCTCAGAATGACAATTCGCTTAGTCTGTCCTTCCATTTCTCTCTCATTATTAGATTATACTGGAAGAGACTCTTCACGGAGTAAAGTGAAGGAGTGACAGAGGAAGGTGACAGAAAAGAGAATAATATCTCGGGATATTAAACCTTTCGGAATTTCGGCTACCATTTTTTATTTATTCTCGATTAAAATAAACAAAATGTTTGATAGAAAGAAACAAATTAAATGGGCTTCTTTGAAAGTAGGAATTGTCATCACATTAACCCTTTTGATAATTTTCTTTGTTATCGTATTTTCTGGGGGAATTCAATCTATCTTTACTACTCGTATTCTTTTAAATGTAAGTATAGTTGATGTTAAGGGATTAAGACCAGGAGCACCAGTAAGAATTGCTGGAGTTGATGTGGGAGAAGTAAAAGAAATAAAACTAAGTCAACAACATGGCACAATAGTTAAAATATCAGTTGACAGGGAAATCCTAAACTTCCTAAAATCCGATGCAACCGCAACTGTTCAAACTTTGGGTCTTTTAGGAGATAAATATTTAGAGCTTTCACCAGGACAGTCCAAACAATCCTTTGAACCAAGTCAAGTTATATACGGTTATCCACAGACAGAAATCAGAGATATTATCGCGACAGCTGTTACCGCAATGAATAAAATAGACGGACTAATTGGGAAAATTGATTCCCTTATACAAAAATTCGAACAATCAGAAGGAACTCTTCCAAAGTTAATAAAAGACCCATCTCTTTACAATAACTTAAATGCTGTAGCTACGGAATTAAAAAAATTAACTGAAGAAATTAAACAAGGAAGTTTAGGAAAGCTTTCTCGAGATAAAGAACTTTACTCAAGCATTACAAATACAGTAAAAAACTTAGAAGAATTTTCCAACAAAATCTCTTCCTCACATGGTAGTCTTGGTAAATTAATCAATGAACCGGAGTTATATAATAGTTTGGTTAATATATCACAAAGACTTGATAACCTCCTCAATGAAATAGAGAAATCTCAAGGGACTCTCTCTCTTCTTTTAAGAGACAAACAAACAGCAGAAGATTTAAAACAAAGTGTAAGAGAAATCAAGGAACTGATTGAAGAAATTAAAAAAAATCCTAAAAAATTTTTCAAATTTAGTGTTTTTTAGGTTATAATTTTTTATGGCAATTTTAGAAATCAAAAAATACCCCGATGACATTCTCAAGGTAAAAGCTTCCTTTGTGGATGAAATTAATGGAAATATCCAGAAATTGATTGATGATATGATTGAAACAATGTATAAGGCAAATGGAGTTGGTTTATCTGCACCACAGGTTGGAGTATCAAAGAGAATAATTGTAGTTGATACATCACCAAGAGAAGAAAATCAATCACTTATTGTTTTAGTAAATCCTGAAATAGTGAACTCCGATGGTGAAATCATTTCAGAAGAAGGTTGTCTTAGCATTCCGGGCTTTATTACAAGATTACAGAGAAAACAAAAAGTTTTTGTAAAGGGATTAGATAAAAATGGTAAAGAAATAGAAATTGAGGCAGAAGGTCTTTTAGCAAGAGCCCTTCAACATGAAATAGATCACCTCGATGGAATTCTACTTATTGACCGAATAAGCCCCCTTAAAAGAGAACTTTTCAGAAGAAAATATAAGAAAATAAGAAAATAAAATCCTCATGCCTGATATAAAAAAAGGAATTGTATTTTTTGGTACACCAGATTTTGCAGTTCCTACTTTAAAATATTTAATAGCAAATAATGAAAATATTTTACTCGTAATAACCCAACCAGACAAACCAAAGGGAAGGGGAAAAAATGTTCAGCCACCACCTGTAAAAGAAATAGCTATTAAGCAGGGATTAAAAGTTTTACAACCTGAAAAAATAAAGGATGAAAAGTTTATAGAAACACTGAAAAAGCTTAATCCTGAGATTGCAATTGTTGTAGCCTATGGTAAAATACTTCCAAGAGAGGTCTTAGAAATACCAGCACTTGGGTGCATTAATCTTCATGCTTCCCTTTTGCCAAAATACAGAGGTGCAGCCCCCATTCAGTGGGCATTAATAAAAGGGGAAAAAATTACAGGAGTTACAACCATGCTTATTGATGAAGGTTTGGATACAGGACCTATACTTTTACAAAAAGAAGTCCCTATAGATGATGATGACAATGCTCAGAGTCTTTCAGAAAAACTTGCAGTAATTGGAGCAGATTTAGTAATCGAGACTATTGATAAAATGAGAAGGGGGCTTATTACTCCAACTCCGCAGACAGGACAGATTAGCTATGCTCCTCTTTTAAAAAAAGAAGATGGGAAAATAGACTGGCAAAAATCAGCAATTGAAATTTTTAATCTTATCCGTGGCACCTATCCTTGGCCCTGTGCATACTGCTATTTTAAAAAGGAAAGATTAAAAATAATTAAAGCTCAACCATTAGAAGAGAAAGCTCCCCCTGGTTTAATTATTAAAGCAAAAGATGAGTTGATAATAGGAACAGGCTTAGGTACAATTAAAATTTTACTTATACAACCTGAAGGAAAAAAATAATGACAGCAAAGGAATTTATTTGTGGAAGAAAAATAAATGAGGGTGTGGATTATTTTTCTTAGGGGTTTTGTTCTTAAAATTTACTATCCTTTGTTAATGTTGATTGGAGCTTTTTTAAAGAGTAAAAAAGTGATTTTTCAGTCTCATATAGTCAATGTTAATAATTTTCTTGTAAAGCAGTTAAATTATAAAATTAATAAAATTTTACTTCTTCTTCCTCACTGTCTTCAAAATTCAAAATGTGATGTAAGACTTACCTTTGATGTTTTCAAATGTAAAAGATGTGGGCAATGTAAAATAAAAGATCTTATCGAACTTGCTGAGCAATACGATGTAGCCATATCAATTGCTACTGGAGGAACTATTGCAAGAAAGGTTGTTAAAGAACTCCGTCCCGATGCGATTATTGCAGTTGCCTGTGAAAGAGACCTTTCAAGTGGAATTGTAGATACTTACCCAATACCAGTCATTGGAATTTTGAACGAAAGACCCTTTGGTCCTTGTATAGATACTACAGTAAATTTAAAAAAAGTTGAGGATGCTCTCAAATGGTTTATGAACAGCAAAATCCAAGAAAAGAAGCTGTAGAAATTCTTACTTATCTTTTTGAAAAAAGAAAACCTTTAAAAATTCTTTTAACTGAAAATCTTCTCAACAAGTTTAATGAAAATGATAGAGCATTTTTAAAAGAAATTGTACATGGTGTTTTGCGAAACCTTTATTTTATTGACTGGATTCTTGCTAAATTTTATAGAAATAAAAAAAGATTGCTTCCAAAAACAATCAATAATCTAAGATGTGCAATATATCAATTAATTTTTATGAAACTCCCATCTTATGCGGTAACGAATGAATCTGTTAAAGTGGAAAAATCATTAAGGGGTTTTCCTTCCCTTGTGAATGCAATATTAAGAAATTTTTTAAGAGAATATCCATCTGGAGAGTATCCTTTGCCTTTATCTGAAAAATTTACTGATATTGAAAAATATCTTTCAATAAAATATTCTTATCCCCTATGGCTTGTTAAAAGATATTTGAAAAGATTCACTCAAGAAGAGATAGAACCTTTTTTAAAGGCAAACAATGATAAACCTCCGTTCACAATAGCTGTAAAACCTAAAGAAAGAAATGAAATTGCCGAATACTTGAATAAAAAAGGATTCTTAGTTTATCCAACAAAATATGCTCCATCAGGTTTAAAGATAGAAGGTAAAGGATATGAAATTAGAAAAGCTCTTCAAAAATTACCCTTTTTTTGGCTAATTCAGGATGAAGCATCTCAACTTGCCTGTTTTTTTCTTGAAGTATATGAAAATGATACAATTTTAGATGTTTGTTCATCTCCAGGAGGTAAAGCTCTGCTTTCTGCTGCTTTGATGGAAAAGGGTAGAATACTCTGTCTTGAGAAAAATAAAGAAAGATTAAAAATTTTAAACCAGAACATTAAAAGAGTAAAAAAGTTTCTTCCTAACATAAAAATTGAATCTTTACTTATGGATATATTTGAATTCAGGGATAAAAATAATTTTAATAAAATTATTCTCGATGCTCCCTGTTCCTCCCTTGGAGTCATTAGAAGAAATCCCGATGTAAGATATCGATGTAGTGAGTCAGAAATAGCAAGACTTTCAGAAATGCAATTTCTTATGCTTGATCATGTTTCCAAGTATTTGACCAAAGGAGGTACACTTCTTTATTGTGTTTGTTCAACAGAACCAGAGGAAGGTGAAAGAGTAGTTGAAAAGTTTTTACATAATCATGAAGAATTTTATACTATAAATAGTGAGATTTCTTTTTTTAAAGATCTTTATATTGACAAAGGGATGATAAGAACCTATCCACACATACATGATATGGATGGTTTTTTCATGGCAAGGATTTTGCGATGCTAAAAAAATTTTTGTATATTATTATTGCCATTGCTGGAGGTTTTTTAAGCGGGTATCTACTTTTAACATTTATTGTATTAGGAGGAACCACAGAAGTTCCTGATTTAATAGGTAAGGATATCGTAGTTGCTAATCAGATATTGAAGGAAAAAGGATTTTATATTCGAATAGAAGGTTATGAATATTCTGAAGCACCTACTGGAACAGTATCAAAACAGAATCCTCCTGCAGGAGCAAAAATAAAAAGTGGCAGAGAAATTGGAGTGATTGTAAGTAAAGGCTTAAGATTCAATATACTTCCTGATGTTACAGGAATTAATTATGAGGAAGCTGAGAAAATATTAAATGAAAAGGGAATTCCGATAGAACAAATTATTTATATTCATTCAGAGATTTATCCTGAAAAAATTGTAATTGCTCAGAGACCTGAACCCCAGGAAGGTGGAAAATCTATCAAATTACTTGTAAGTAAAGGGAGAAGGGAGGATTAAAGGTGGTATTAATTGCGCCTTCAATTTTATCTGCAGATTTTGGAAGACTTGCTGAAGAAATAAAACTTGCTCAAGAAGCTGGAGCAGATCTGATTCACATTGATGTAATGGATGGACTGTTTGTTCCTAATATAACAGTTGGTCCTCTTATAGTTGAAGCAATCAAAAAAGTTGCAACGGTTCCCCTTGATGTTCACTTAATGATAGTAAATCCAGAAAAATACATTAATGATTTTATTAAAGCAGGTGCTGATATATTGACTGTTCATGTAGAAGCTTCTGTTCATTTACATAGAACAATAGGAAACATTAAAGAAAAGGGATCAAAAGCAGGAGTATCTCTTAATCCTGCAACAACTTTACATACAATTGAAGAAATTGTTAATGATATTGATCTTCTTCTTATAATGTCTGTTAACCCTGGTTTTGGTGGGCAATCCTTTATTCCTTCCTGTATGGAGAAAATTAAAAAGGCAAGGAATTTAATCGAAAATAGAAATAAAAAAGTTTTAATTGAAGTTGACGGAGGGATTAAACTTAACAATTCCTCTACAGTTGTCAGGGCAGGAGCTGATATTTTGGTAATAGGCTCAGAATTTTTTGGGCAAAAAGATTATAAAAAATTTATGCAAAAATTAAGGAAAATATTAAGTGAGAACTGAAAAACTTATTGAAAAAGCTGAAAAATTTAGAAGTAACGGATTTTTTAGAAAATCAATAGCTCTATGGAATAGAATCTATAAAAAGGCTATCAAGGAGAATGCCCTCCAACTTACTCTTGACTGTCTGATAGCTCTTGGCGATTTAAATAGAATAATTGGTAATTTTGAAAAATCAATCCAATTTTATGAAGAAGCAATAGCGCTTGCTGAAGCATTGGAAGAAGAAACTTCTTTGGCAGACAGTTTAAGTGGTTTAGCTTTATGTTATAAAGCAACAGGTCAATGGAAGGAAGGTCTAAAAATTATAAAAAAGGCAAGAAAACTCTACGAATCTCATGGGGATAAAAGAGGCATTGCTTTTACTTTCTGGGCTGAAGGAACAATATGGAGATTTGGTGGAAGGATTAAAAAATCCTTAAAAAGTTTTAAGGAGGCTTTGGCAATTTTCAGAAAATTAAAAGATAAATCCGCTATTGGTTATACCTATTGTGGGTTAGGTGGTAGTTCAAGAGTAAATGGTGATTTTCTAATTTCATTAAAATTTTATAAAAAAGCTAATCAAATATTCAATAAAATAGATGATAAATTTGGTTCTGCATACTCTTACTGCGGAGTAGGGAATGCTTATAGAATGCTTGATGATATAAAAGGGGCAGAGAAAAATTTCAAAAAAGCTTTAAAAATCTACGAAGAAATAGGTGATATTGTAAGTTCTTCCTATACCTTGTGGAGCATGGCAATGTTAGAGATATTAAAAACTTACAGAAGTAAAAAAAATAAAAAAGACTACACTAATGCAATTAACTACATTCATAAGGCAGAGAAAAATTTTAAAAAATGTAATGATCCCCGAGGACTTATTTATTGTATTCTCTTAAGAGGCATGATAAACTATCTTAAAGGAAAAAGGAGCATAGGAAAGAAAATATTCAAAAAAGCTTATGAGAAGACAAAAATTTTTGATTTTGCCTTAGAAAAAAAATATATTGAGAGACTACTAAATAGAAAATTTTTAATGCCCTATAACATTCCATAGAGTATAATTTATGATGGCAAACAATAAAATTATAACAGTTCCAAATATGTTAACAACACTTAGAATTTTTCTTGTTCCCTTTCTTGTCTTTGCAATGAATGCAAAAGATTATTCCTTGGCATTAAAAATAATTATCATTGCAGGCATAACAGACAGTCTTGATGGAATAATAGCAAGAAAATTTAATCAAATTTCAAAGTTTGGGACATTTCTTGATCCTTTAGCAGATAAATTTCTTATTTTGAGCATTATGGCAATATTTTATATCCAGGAATTAGTTCCGAGGTGGTTTGTCTCAATTGTTTTTATAAGAGATGTTTTGGTAGCTCTTGGATGGCTTGAAGCTTACTTGAGAAAGAAAAAGATTATGAAACCTCTAATTTTAGGGAAAATATACAATGCTTCTCAGGTAATTATCTTTGGATATGTGATTTTAGCAGTTAATTTCAAACTGTCTCTTCCCTCTAATTTATGGTACATAGGAGTAAGCTTGCTATCCATATTATCATTTGTTCAGTATACTATTGTAAGATTATCTAATGATTCACAGAGGAGTTAGAATTGAATATATTAAACCTCAAAGTCCAGCACAAAGGGCAGGACTTAAAGAGGGTGACATAATACTGTCAATTAATGGTCATGCGATAAAGGATGTTCTCGATTTGATGTATTATTCCGTTGAAGATATATTAAAAGTTAAATTTTTAAGAGAAAACAAAAAAATACCTCGATTATTGAAAAATATGATGAACAATTAGGAATTGAAGTTGAACCTTTTAGAATAAAAAGATGCAGGAATAAATGTCTTTTCTGCTTTGTAGAACAACTTCCAAAGGGTTTAAGAAAATCTTTATATTTTAAAGACGAAGACTACCGAGCAAGTTTTCTTTATGGAAATTATATTACTCTTACAAATTTAAAAAAAGAAGACTACGATAGAATAAAAAAACTTTTCTTATCTCCTTTATATATTTCTGTTCATGCTACAGACCCTGAAGTTAGAAATCTATTGTTGGGTAACTTCGAAGCTCCACCAATTTTAATGGAACTTAAAAAGCTTGCAAAAAATAAAATTAGAATGCACACTCAGATTGTACTTTGCCCTGATATAAATGACGGATATGTTCTTGAAAAAACAATTTTAGATTTATATAAACTCTACCCCTATGTATCATCAATAGCAGTTGTACCTTTGGGTTTAACAAAATATCATAAAAATAATTTAAAACCAGTTACAAAAAGCAAAGCAGAGGAAGTGATAAGTCTTGTTGAAGCCTTTCAAAAGAGATTTAAGAAGAAACACGGAATGGCAATTGTTTATCTTGCCGATGAATTTTATATCAAAGCTCAGAAAAATTTTCCTTCTCCAAGTATTTATGATGATTTTCTCCAGATTGAAAATGGCGTTGGGATGGTTCCGCTTTTTGTTAAAGAGACAAAAAAAGTAAATATTCCGCAATTGAAAGTAAAAAAAAGATTAGTAACTTTTACAGGAGAATCTTTCTTTCCTTATCTAAATCAATTCATTGAAAAGATGCAAAAAAAAGATATTCCTATAAATTTAATTCCTATAAAAAATAATCTCTTTGGTGAAAGCGTGACAGTTACCGGTCTTTTATCTGGAGAAGATATAATAAAAGGTCTCGCATCTCATATTGAAAAAAACGATATAGTTTTAATTCCAGATGTTACAATGAAAGACACAGACAATAGATTTTTAGATGATCTAACCCTTTCAGATATAGAGAAAATACTACAAGTAAAAACAGTAAAAATTGGAACCCAACCAACAGATTTGTTAAAAACCATAGAGACAATCTGTTAGCCAGAACAAGTTTAATAATTATAAATTGTTTTCTTGTGGATAAATATTAAATTGACAAAAATGTAACATAATGGATATTATAAAAAGTAAATGGTAACCTTTTGCCGATGGAGATAAAATATGTGTAGATTATCAGCGATTACTTCATCAAAGTATTTTTCGCCAATAGAAAACATTCTTGCCCTTGAAACAATGAAAGAAGGGCATGATGGTTCTGGTCTTGGCTTAACCCTTAAAGACCTCGGAGGGGAATTTAAGGATTTAAAACAGTATCCTATACTGTCGGGTATATGTTCCCGAAAAGGTAGGGAAATTCTTGATGCCTATATGGAGGAGGTTGGTTTTAAACTCATTCACAAGTGGAGGCCTAAAATTAAGCCTGTCAAAGGAGTTTTTAGACGTGATTACTACTTTGCAGCAGTCTATGATTATCCCGATGAATGGAAAGATAAAACAGATAGAGAAAAAGAAGACTTCTTAATGAATATAAGAATTAATTTAAGAAGAATGGGAGAACAGGATGAATCAATATTTGTTTTTTCCTTTTATCCCGATGTGATAACCCTTAAAGAAGTAGGAGATCCTCTTGAACTTGCTGAGTTTTTTGGACTTGATAAAGACAATTTAGAGGCAAAAATTATTTTTGCACAGGGAAGGCAAAATACCAATTATCAGATATATCTTTATGCCTGCCATCCCTTCTTCATTCAGGGATACTGCACAATGACAAATGGTGAGAACACTGCCTTTGTGCCTATAAAAGAGTTTCTCATGAGCAGAGGATTTCCGGGATATATGGGATACAATTCAGACAGTGAGGTATTTGCCCATATACTTCACTATTCAGTAAGACAATTAGGATTCCCATTGACTTATTATAAAGATATAATTACTCCTTTAAAATGGGAAGAAATTGAACAAAGACCTGACAGAGAAGCATTGTCTCTTGTTAAGATGTCTCTTCGTCCACTTTGTATAGATGGTCCTAATATGGTAATCGGTTTTACTCCTGATGGTACATGTTTTATGGTTCAGGATGCTAAAAAACTTAGACCCGGAGTTGTTGGAGGTGTTAAAGGCAAATATGCGTTAATGTCAGAGCTTTGCGGACTTGACAAAGTAATTCCCGAGAGAGATAAATCAAAAGATATATATCCAATGAAGTATGACATGGTGATTGTATCACCGGGTGCAAAGGAGGTAAAAGTA
>NZ_MAVV01000019.1 GCF_001707915.1 Thermodesulfovibrio sp. N1
GGGCTGTAGCAGTTGCCATGCTTACAAATCCAATTGGGTGGATACTGCTTGGTATTACTGCTCTTGTTGCAGCTGGATATCTGCTTTATAGAAATTGGGATAAGGTATCAAAAGCCTTATCTTCAGCGTGGAACTGGCTCAGAGAAAACTGGAAAAAGCTTTTGCAAGTCTTTATGTGGGTCAATCCTATAACAATGCCCATTATGGCTTTAAACAAGCTTGTTAAGTATGTTTTTGGTATAGACTTATTCAGCGCAGGCAAAAAGATCATAGAAACGCTCTGGAAAGGCATTCAGTCTGTGGCAATGAAACCTGTTGAGGCTGTAAAGAACATCGTGCAGAAGATAAGAAACTTTCTGCCTTTCAGCCCTGCAAAAGAAGGACCATTCAAAGACCTGCATAAAATCAGGCTAATAGAGACAATAGCTGAAGGGATGAAAGCATCACCGCTTGTAGTTGCAATGAAGCAGGTACTTGAACCAGTGAAAGCAGTAATGCAGCCACTCATTCAACCTGTAAAGCAAGTGCTTGAACCAGTGAAAGCAGTAATGCAGCCACTCATTCAACCTGTAAAGCAAGTGCTTGAACCAGTGAAAGCTACAGGCACAGCTCAAGCAGTAAGAGCATCAAACATTACAGTAAACTACTCACCGAGCATAAACATCTCTGGAGCAGTAGCTCAAGCAAAAGAGGATCTCATGGCAATGCTCAGACAGCATCAGGCAGAGCTTCTCAAGCTTATTCAGGATGCACAGGCTAAAGCCCAGAGGGTGGCATACTGATGGCAAGATATGCATGGCTTGGAGATATACAGCTTGACCTGATCACCTACTTTGACAGCCTTGAGTCCACATCAAGGGTCAATTATGCAGAGCATGAAGTCATAGAAGGAAAACCAAGACTGCAGTACATTGGTGAGGCTCTGGATGAGATCACCATAAAAATTTCACTTCATACAGACTTCTGCAAGCCCGAAGAGGAGTTAAAAAAAATCAAAGAAGCAATGAAGAAATACGAACCGCTTGATTTCATCTTTGCAAGCGGTGCTTATAAAGGCAAGTATGTGATAGAGGAGATCACATCTACAGTTATACAGACATTTGAAGATGGCACAGTGCAGGCAATAGAGGCAACGCTAAAGCTCAAAGAGTGGGTTCAGGATAGGCCGCTCGAATACAAAAAAGAAGCAAAAAAGAAAGCACAACAGAAAAAGAAAACAGTAAAGAAAACAGAATTCACAACTGTTACAGAAAAAAACAAGGAAGGCATTGAATTTAAAAAAATAGTTAGGCAATGAATCAGTATATAGAATACATAACAAAAGAAGGAGATCGCTGGGATTTGATAGCATACGACCTTTACGGAGACGCAACCATGTATGAACCAATCATAGTTGCCAATCCCGATGTACCAATTTATCCAGTGCTACCATCTGGCATAAAACTTAAAATTCCTGTGATAGAGATAAAAGACACGATTGAGGAGCTCCCACCGTGGAAAAGGTAAGAAAGCCTCTATTTTTCATAGAGTATGAGAAAAAAGATATAACAGCATACATAACACCATATGCGCTTTCAGTCACATACACAGACTATGTGCACGGCAAATCTGATGAGATAGAGATACAGCTTGAAGACAGAGAGCACCTCTGGAAGTCATCGTGGTATCCACAGAAGGGCGACCTTATCACGCTTAAAATAGGCTACGAAGGGGAAAAGTTGCTTCCATGCGGAAGCTTTGAGATAGACGAAATTGAGCTTTCAGCGCCACCAGACGTGGTGAGCCTTAAAGGGCTTGCAACAAATATTAAAAAAGCGCTAAGACAGGCAAACACAAAAGCATACGAGAACAAAACACTCAAGCAGATTGCAGAAGAGATAGCCAAAAAGCATGGATACGAGCTCGTAGGAGAAATAAAAGACATAAAAATCAAAAGAATCACACAGAAACAGGAGCGAGACATAGCATTTTTAAAAAGACTTGCGGAAGACTACGGCTATGTATTCAAAATTACTGATGGGAAGCTGGTTTTCTATGAGATTGAAGCTCTTGAGTCTCAGAGCGTGGTGTATATCATAGACAGAAAAGACATGATTTCATTCAGTTTTAGAGATAAGACTTATGAACTATATAAAGCCTGTGAGGTTCAGTATCATGATCCAAAAACAAAAAAAGTTATTACTCATACAGTTAATGCAGATGGCGTTACAAAGGGAGATACTCTTAAGATCAATGAAAGAGTTGAGAATAAAGAGCAGGCTATTGCAAAAGCAAAGGCACATCTTAAGGCAAAAAACAAAATGCAGACAGAGGGAAACATTGTCATAATTGGAAATCCAAAACTTGTAGCAGGCTCAAACATAGAAATTACAGGGTTATACATACTCAACGGCAAATATCACATTGAATCGGCGAAACATACAATCTCAAGAATGGACGGATACAAAACAGAGCTGGAGGTAAGAAGAGTTGCTTAGGTTCGGCGTTGTTGTTGGGGTTGACGAATCAAGAGGTATGGTGAGAGTACAGTATACAGACATGGATGGAGAGGTTTCATACTGGCTTGCAGTGCTCAAGCAAAAGACATTGAAAGACAAGGTATACTGGATGCCCGATGTAGGCGAGCATGTTGCGGTGCTGATTGATGAAAATGCTGAAGAAGGCGTTGTTCTTGGAGCAATATATTCTTCAGCTGATTCTGTCCCGGTCAGCAACAAAGACAAATGCCACATCAAATTTGAAGATGGCACCTGGATTGAGTACGACAGGGCAGAACACAAACTCAGAGCAGAAATACAAGGAGATATTGACGTAAAAGCAACAGGAAGATGCGATCTGGATTGTCAGAGCCAAATATATATCAAGAGTGCCAGCAATATCACGATTCAGGCACCTACAATAAATATGAAGGGTGGCTCACCTGCTGAAGGCTGGTTTGAGGGTAATTTCAGGCTAATAGGCAATCTCGAAGTGCAAGGAAATATATATGTTACAGGGTCAATTATTGACGAGGGTGGCAACACCAATCATCACAGCCATTAGGGAGGGTAAATATGTTAGAGAAAATGCTGAAACTATGGAACAATAAAATTAATCCTTTAGGAAACTTTGATGATGGTTTACCATCTCAGTATCGCTCAATAAAAGGTTTTATTTATTGGTACTTTATCCGCAACCCATTCCATAATTTTTGTGCCTATTGGATAGGCTTTAGAGGGAAAAATATTGATTATTCTCAAATTTGGAACAAAAAACAAAAATGGAATTTAGTGTTACCATTTTTTTCCTTTAAAGGCAATCATTGGGAAATGTATATTGGCTGGAGGCCTGATTCAAAAATGTTTGGTATATCTATCCGGAGAAAAGATGAAAACAATAGATAACATAGAAAGCGTAGATTTTCAGCCAAAATTCGGAGAGATTGGCGAGGTTGTTGAAAATATTGAAGACATCAACCAGTGCATCAGGATCATCCTTTCAACCCCAAAGCGAAGTGACCCACATCGCCCTGAGTTTGGTTCAGACATATGGAAATATATTGACTATCCAGTGAATGAGGCAATCCCGAATATAATTCGTGAGGCAATAGATGCAGTCAACACATGGGAGCCCCGTGTGGAGATTAAAAGCATTCGTGCAAAAGTGGAGCAGGCAAATGTAATTTTACAGATTGAATGGGTGCTTAAGGGCTCAGAAGAGCCTACTTTACTGGAGGTGATAGTATGAGTTTGCCAGAGCCAGAATTTATAGAGCGTGATGCAGAAAAAGTTACAAGAGAGCTAATCTCTTTGTATGAGCAACTTACTGGCAAAACCCTTTATCCAGCCCAGATAGAGCGTCTTATCATTGATCTGATTGCTTATAGAGAAATGCTTATTCGTATTGGTATACAGGAGGCTGCAAAACAGAATCTATTGGCATTTGCACGCTATCCAATGCTTGATTATCTCGGCGAACTGCTCGGTGTGACAAGGCTTCCTGCACAGCCAGCAAGGACAACACTTAGATTTACACTCACTGAGGCACTCTCATTTGACCTTCTAATCCCTGAAGGGACACAGGTTGAAACAAAGGACGGCAAATATATATTTGAGACAGACAGAGACCTCACAATCACGGCAGGGCAAACATATGGAGATGTAACAGCAACATGCACCGTAGCAGGCACAGGCGCAAACGGATATATGCGAGGAGATGTCAATACGCCAGTATCTACGCTTCCATACATTGGGAAAGTTGAAAACATCTCAGTCACCTATGGGGGGGTAGACAGGGAGGATGATGAAAGATTGAGACAGAGAATCAGGGAAGCTCCAGAGAAGTTTTCAGTCGCTGGTCCAAAACTCGCATATCGTTTCTGGGCAATGACAGCTCATCAGGACATCGTAGATGTGGCTGCAGTATCTCCATCACCTGGAGTTGTGAATATATATCCTCTTATGAAGGATGGCAACCCATCAAATGAAATACTTGAGCTTGTATCTCAGGGACTCAATCATGAAAGGGTGCGCCCTCTAACTGATTACGTTCAGGTGCTTACACCTACACGGGTAGATTTTTCAATAGATGCAAGGCTTACGCTATACATAAATACAGATTCTGGAATTGTTCAAAAGATTTGTGAAGAAAAAATCAAGCAATATATAGCTAATATGAAATCAAAGCTTGGCATGGACATAGTGAGAACACAGATTATAGCACTTTTAAACAGCGTTTCAGGGGTATATAAATGCGATTTAATAGCTCCAGAGCAGGACAGAACTCTTGCAGAAAACGAATGGGCAAACTGCACAGGATATACACTAACCATAGTGGGGTCAGTAGATGGCTGATAAAAGACTTATTCCAGCAGGCATAAAAGATTTAAACGCAGAGGCGTTCAATGAACTCATAGATAGACTTGGCAGCATAGACCTCACGCCTCTTCTTATCTATATTATTGACCATGTAGACTCCTCAGCCCTTCCCCACCTCGCCTGGCAATTCCATATTGAAGGCTGGGAGCTTGCAGAGACAGATAAAGAAAAGCGTACACTGATTAAGCGTGCAATTGAGTTGCATCGCTACAAAGGCACACCCTGGGCGGTGAAAGAGGCAATCAAGGCTTGTGGGTATGAAGCAGATATTTCAGAGTGGTTTCAATACGATGGACAACCCTATATGTTTAGGGTCTATATTCAAAAGCCTGTTCAGAGTGAAGACACATATACAAAGCTCCTCAGGCATATATACGACTGCAAAAACGAACGAAGCTGGCTGGACAGCATTGGCACTCATCATGGCTATACAGGAAAGGTTTATGTAGACTCAAGAGTATGGCTTGGCATGAGATATACAATTCAACCGAACATGCCAGAAATATATGTCAGCCCAGCAAGGTATTATGGTGGTTTTTACTACAGGGTTGGAAACTATATGAGCATAGGAGTGTCAAATGGCTAATTTTTCAGGGACAATCATAACGAATAAAGGCCTGGATTTACTTGCAAAAGCAATACGGGGAACGCAACTCACATTCACAAGGGTCGCACTTGGTGATGGAGTATGGCCAGTCCCTCATTCTCCTGAGCAGATGGAATCACTTGTATCAGAAAAAAAGAGTATTCAGATACAGGGGATAGAAGTTGTAGGGAATGGAACTGCCAGATTAAGGGCAGTGCTGATGAACACAGAGCTACAGACAGGATTTTTTGCTCGTGAACTTGGCATCTTTGCGCAGGATCCTGATCTTGGAGAGATTCTATATGCAGTCAGCTATGCAGGAGATCAGGCAGACTACATTCCACCGGGCGGAAATATCGTACTTGAAAGCATCATAGATGTATTTGTGATTGTATCTACCGCAGAAAATGTGACAGCATGGATAGATGATACAGTTGTGCTTGCAACGAAGAAGGATATTGTTGAGCATAATGAATCCAATACATCACATCAGGATATCAGAGCTATTATAAGTACACACCTAAATTCACCTGATGAACACAATATCCCTCAGCAAATACAGTATGCAATTGAGCATCATGAACACAATCAGTATACAAAGAAATATTTACATGCACAGACAACAGCAGCCCTTGAATGGGACATCCTGCACAATCTTGGCGTGACATATCCTGTTGTGAAAGCATATTCTGAAAGCACAGAGCAGGTTAATTTATTAGGGTATTGCGGTTCTGGAGTATACTGCGGACAGGAAGGCTTGTATTGTGGGGGCGGAAGCACTGTTCAGGCAATTGTGCTGACTGATATACCTTATAACGAAGTCGTAATAATTTCTCAGAATAAATTGCGTGTGCGGTTTAGCTCCGCACAGGCAGGAAAAGCAATTATATTAGGAGGTGTGTAATATGAGAGGTGCACCAAAATGGCTCAACTCACGGGAAGATGTATATACGGTAGCCCAGCTTGCTATTGATGGGCAACTTGACAGAGAAGAAGTAAAAAAGAAAATTCAGAACTTGATGAGCGACGAAAAAGTATATGTTTTTGGGCACATTGTTGATGAAAACTATACAGCAGGACAGGATGAGAATGTTTGCGAAGTTAGAAAAGAAGATTGCACAGTTGAGTATCACTACTACAGGCTTCAAGACAATCCAAACGCAAGATATCTCCAGATGGGGCTCACAAAAGATGAAATACAAACGATTTTAAACGAACTGGAGGGATAAAATGGGGCTTTTATGGCAGAACAGTTCACAGTATCCATTGAATGCAGACTTTCTAAGTAGACCTCATGATATTCGTGCAGGAGGTGGAGACCACTACTTGGAACCAAACTCACAACTGAATGGAGTAAAGTTGCTTGCAGGCACAATCATTCCCTTGTTCAACGGTAGTGTCTGGAAAGTGTATGAGTTTACAAGTGATGTGAATATTACAACGCTTGATACAGGAAGTTTTCAATTTGGAAAAGACTACTATGTATATCTCTGCGATGATGGTTCTGCAAGCGGATTGTTGTTGATTTCTCTCAATTCTACGGCACCAAGCGGCTACAATGCTAATAACAGCAGAAAAATCGGAGGTTTTCACTTTGGCAGAAAAAGAAATTCATTTACACCATCCGATGTAACTAATAACGTAGTAGTTCCAAATTCTGTATGGGATTTGGTTCGCAGACCTCGTTGTTCTCCAGAAGGCATGGTTTACATTTGCGGTGGGGTGTGGGTAGATATATATCTCGTTAGTGTGAATGAGGCTATTACATTTACCGCTGGGAATGGCTCTCCACTTGCAAGTGGAACAGGAAAATCAACCTATAACAGCATACCACTCACAGGAACAGAGGGACTCTGTGGATACAACTTTATTGAGCTTGCATGCAGAAGTGGGAAGAGACTTCTTACATATGCGGAGTGGTTGCGTGCGGCATATGGAAGCCCGCAGGGCAACAGCTCAGATAATCTCAATGCATGGACTGCGACGAGCAATACAGGAAGGCAAGTAACAGGGTATGTAGAAAGAGCTATATCCTTGATGAATGTAATAGATTGTGTTGGAAATGTGTATGAATGGCTGGATGAATTTAGTATTAGACAGGATGGCACATCTTGGGGATGGAGAAATCCTATGTCAGGGCAGGGAGTTGGGCAGTTATGGTTGCCTTATGATTTTGGTCTTGTTCAGCTTATTTGCGGCGGCTATTGGCCCGATGGGGCGTATGCCGGCTCCCGCACGGTGAACCTGATCCACTGCCCCTGGAGCGTGGTCACGGGCATTGGCTCCCGTTTCGCCTGTGATTCTTTGTAAATCTGATATCTGTTTTCTGGGGGTCTGTTTTTGGAAAACTTAAAATTGTATCAAAAATTATATGATTTTGCGATGTATATTTTCCCGATAATAGATAAATTTCCACGCTATGAGAAGTTTGCCCTCTGCAGCCAGATTAAAAATTGTGTGTTTGATGCAGCTAAGCTTGTTATAAAAGCAAATAAAATTTACAATAAGAAGCCGATTATGTATGAAATTGATATTAAAATTGAAGAATTAAAATTTTTACTGAGATTTGCTCATGAAAGACGATATATGTCGCACAAATCGTATAGTCACAGCAGTGAGAGGCTTATAGAGATAGGCAGGATTCTTGGAGGCTGGATTAAAAGTGTATAGAGGGGCTAAGGATGCTTGCGGCGGCAATTGGAACAATGGGGCGTATGCCGGCTCCCGCACGGTGAACCTGAACAACTACCCCTGGAACGTGAACACGAACATTGGCTCCCGTTTCGCCTGTGATTCCTTCTCTCAGAGATGTAAGTTTACGGACTTACATCCATCCCTTTGGGAATCAGATCCTTAGTCCTTCCCTCGAAGGGAAAAGATAAACTTGCCTCTGCGGTGAGTAAGTTGACTGAAAACTGAAAATGGTAGGGGATATGCCAGTTACTTATAATAATTTGTACAACAAGATATATAGCTTTAACAACCTTTACTCTGCATATTTAAAGGCCAGAAAATGCAAAAGATATAGAAAAGAGGTGCTTGATTTTACAAGCAAATTAGAAGAAAACCTTTTAATTATTCAGAATGAACTTATCTGGAAAACCTATGAACCAGGCAGATTTAAAGAGTTTTATGTCTATGATCCGAAAAAGAGATTGATCCATGCTCCTGCTTTTAGAGATAGAGTCATTCACCATGCTCTATGTAATATCATAGAGCCTTTGTTTGAGAAAAAATTTATCTACGACAGCTATGCCTGCAGAAAAGGAAAGGGCACGCATGCAGCAGTTAAAAGAGTCCAGAAATTTATGAGAAAACTGCCAAGAAACAGTTATGTCTTGAAGGCTGATATCAGCCAGTATTTCCCAAGCATAAGTCATGATATATTGATGAAAATCATAGCCAGGACAATTTCTTGTAAAGACACTTTATGGCTTATAGAAAAGATCATAAGAATTGACAATAAGGGGCTACCAATAGGGGCATTGACGAGCCAGTTATTTGCAAATGTATACCTGTCTGAGCTTGATCATTATATTAAAGACAAACTTGGCGTTAAATTTTATGCGAGGTATATGGATGATTTTGTTGTTATTCATCATGATAAGCAGTACCTCAGATCCTTATTAACAGAAATAGAAGGCTTTCTATTTGAAAAACTCGCTCTAAAACTTAATAGGAAAACTCAAATTTATCCTATCAAGCATGGCATAGACTTTTGTGGGTATCGAATCTGGCCTACATATATATTGCCAAGAAAGAGAAATGTAAAGAGAGCAAGAAAAAGATTTAAGAAACTTGCCTTGCTTTATAAGCATAGTAGAATATCTTTACAAGAAGTTAGAAATTCTATTATGAGCTTTATTGGCTATATGAAGCACTGTAATGGATATAGAAGCTTATCTTATATACTCTATGAAACTGTTTTAACAAGAACCCCAGTCTAAACATGTAGTGTTCCAGAAATTTCCAGGAAAATCCCTCCTGATCCCGAATCCTATATTTTTTTAACTAAATATTCTCAAATCTCTGTTACTTTTTCTCAAACCTTTTGTTAAGTTACAGCCCTATTTAAAACAATGAAAGTACCAGAACCAGCCCATTTAACAGTCAAAGAAGAATTCAGAATATAAAAAGATAAAGAAAATCAAAGAGTTACCCTTTGTGTTGTACAAAAATTTACATTTTCAAAAAATAAAATTCAATAATTTCAATAACTTACAAAATTAAGTTGATAAACTCGGGTAAACATTGATTGACTGTTACAAAGTTTTGTTTTTGTGCATGAAGGCTTATATAGGCAGTTAAGTAGTTTTAGGCTTTTTTCTTCTATTTATAAATTTTTCAATCTCAACTGCAAAAAATACTACAGATGATAGAGCAAGTGTAAGCAACAATTCATTTATTGTCAGAGGCTGAGTGTGGAATATTGGATTAAGAAATGGCACATACACTACAGCCATCTGAAGAAATATGGTCAAAACAATAGCTCCCAAAAGAGGGCGGTTTTTGAAGAAACCTGTCTTAAAAAGAGAGTCTTCCTCAGATCGGACGCTCATGACTACAGCCATTCTTCCTATCACTAAGGCAGTAAATACCATTGTTTGCCAAGGCATTCCCTCTTTAAGAGTAAATGCCTGAAATAAAAGAGCTGTCACCCCGATCAGCAGTCCATATTTTATTATGAATAAGCCTCTACCGTGTGAAAATACTCCTTCCTCTGGATGTCTTGGTGGTCTGTTCATAATATTCCTTTCAGGAGGTTCTGCAGTAAGAGCAAGGCCAGGTAAACTGTCAGTGAGAAGATTCATCCACAATATCTGAATTGGAAGTAGTGGAAGAGGAAGACCAAAAAAAGGCGCAAGAAAAATAGCCCATAATGTTCCAGCATTAGAAGTCATTGAGTATTTTATGAATTTAAGTATATTATCATAAATACGCCTTCCCTCCTTTACTGCTTTAACAATGGTTGCAAAGTTGTCATCAAGAAGTATCATGGAAGAAGCCTCTTTTGAAACATCTGTTCCCGTAATACCCATTGCAACTCCAATATTTGCTCTTTTGAGTGCTGGAGCATCATTTACACCATCTCCTGTCATGGCGACAAACTGTCCTTTCTCCTGAAGAGCTTTAACTATTTTGAGTTTTTGTTCAGGTGCAACTCTTGCATATACTCTTATACGTTCTACCATTTCTTTAAATTCATCTGGAGGAATTCTATCAAGTTCTCTTCCAGTAATAATTGTCTTAACAGAATCATCAATTATACCAAGCCTTTTAGCTATAGCCTTTGCAGTTAGTGGATGGTCTCCTGTGATCATTACAGGCTTGATTCCAGCTGTTATACATTGTCTTACTGCCTCTACTGCCTCTGGTCTTGGTGGATCCATCATTCCAACGAGTCCTAAAATAGTGAGTCCTGTTTCTACAGTTTCTGGTGAGATATTATCAGGCAAAGAATCCCATTCTTTCATTGCAATACACAACACCCTTAATCCATCAGCTGCCATTTTATCACTTATCCTGTGTATTTCTTTCTTATCAATTGATTTAGTACCATCAGATGTTAATACATAGTCAGCTCTCTCAAGGAGATTTTCTATCGCACCTTTTGTGAAAGAAATAAAATTAGTCTTGAAATAATGCTGAGAATTCACACTATGGATGGTTGTCATGCACTTTCTGTCTGAGTCAAAAGGAATTTCTGCAACACGGGGAAAAATATTTTGAAGCTCTTCTTTATCAAAACCATTCTGTTTTGCAGTTTTATAGAGTGCTATCTCGGTAGGATCTCCTAATATATTGCCCTTCAAATCCATTTTAGCATCATTGCTTAATGCAAGAGCAACCATAAGGTAGTTAAAGGGTAAATCTTTCTGTCTTTCCACACCTATATCTATGTCTGCCCCTAACCTAATAACTTTTCCATCAACATAAATCTCTTCTACAGTCATTTTATTCAATGTAAGAGTTCCTGTTTTATCAGAACAGATGTATGTTACAGATCCTAAAGTTTCAACAGCAGGAAGCTTTCTTATGAGTGCATTAAGTTTAACCATTTTTTTTGCTCCAAGAGCGAGGGCTATAGTTATTACAGCAGGCAATGCCTCAGGTATCGCAGCTACTGCGAGACTTATGGCTGTAAGAAGCATTAAAACTAAAGGTTCACCTCTTATTAATCCAGCAACAAATACAATAGCACATATAACTATGATTGCAATCGCTAATTTCTTACCGAAAATCGCAAGTCGCTGTTGTAGAGGAGTCTTTGAATCTTTTTCTTCCTGAAGCATAGTTGCGACCTTTCCAAGTTCTGTTTCCATGCCAGTAGCTACAACAATGCCTGTTCCTCTTCCGTATGTGACCAATGTTCCCTGGTATACCATATTTTTTCTGTCACCTATAGGAAGATGTTTTTCATGAAGAACAGCTGTACTTTTTTCTACTGGAACAGATTCACCTGTAAGTGCTGCCTCCTCTACCTTAAGATTTGCCACATCTATTAACCTCATATCTGCAGGCACTATTTGTCCTGCTTCAAGTAAGACAATATCGCCAGGAACAATCTGTGAAGCTGGAACAGTTGTAATCTTTCCATCTCTTAAAACATTACATGAAGGCGCAGCCATCCTTTTGAGAGCAGCCATTGCTTCTTCTGCTTTGTATTCCTGGATAAATCCTATGATAGCGTTAAGAACTACTATTGCAACTATAGCTGCTGCATCAGTGGGTTTACCTACTATTCCTGCAATAATTGCTGCTCCTATAAGAATTATTATCAAAAAATCCGTGAATTGGTTAAGAAACATCATTAAAGGAGTCTTTCTTTTTCTTTCTTTTAGTTCATTAGGACCATATTCTTGAAGCCTTTTTTGAGCCTCTTGAGATGAAAGACCATTAAGAGAGGAGTTTAATAATGTAATTGTTTCATCAACGCTTTTTAGATACCAATCCATAGAATTATCAACCTTTCTAATCCTTTCAAAGTGCTATCCTTCTGATTAATTTAATTTTTTTCTTTTTTTTAGTTTTGTTTGTATCTTAGCTAATAACCTTCGAGCCCATGAAAATTCTATGGCTAGAATTCCCAATCCAAGTGGTATAACCAAAAAAGCAGGTCCAGGTAAAACTAACATTGCAATTCCAATTAATAGTAATGTAAAACCGATTATTGCTATAATTAATCTTTTTACTTGTTTTATAAGTTTATTAATTAAAAACACCATAAATAAAAAATCACATTAAACTATAAACTATAATAAAATATAACACAAAAATTAAAATAGATTGTAAATATACAAAGCTTTTAATTGCCCACAAGCTGCGAGTATATCTGTGCCCTTACTTTTTCTGATAAACACAGAGTAACCTTTTGATGCAAGTATTTCCTGAAATTTTAGTATTTCAGGTTCATCGGGTTTTCTAAATTCGCATCCTTCCCATGGATTAAAGGGAATAAGATTTATTTTTGATGGTATTCCCTTTAGTATTTGGGATAGTCTAAAAGCATCTTCTTCAGAAGAATTTATTCCTTTAAGCATTACATACTCAAAGGTTATTCTTTGTCTTGGTTTAAGAGGGTATTCTCTTAGAGTTTTTAACAATTCATGGAGTGGATATTTTTTATTTATTGGCATAAGAAGGCTTCTTGTTTTTTCATCGGTTGCATTCAATGAAATTGCAAGTTTTATAGGAGGAGCTTTTTGGGGAAGTTCTTTAAGTGCAGGAACGATTCCAACTGTTGAAAGTGTAATTCTACGGGGTGAAAACTCAATTAAATTTTTAAATCTCCACAATGCTTCAACAAAATTATCAAAATTTAAAAGAGGCTCACCCATGCCCATAAAAACTATGTTGGTGATTTTTCTTTCTTCGGAGTCTTTAGTCTTTATTAGTTTACTAACTTGAATAAATTGATCAACTATTTCCCAAGTATTAAGATTTCTCCTGAAACCGATTTTACCTGTAAGACAAAACTTACACTTAAGGGGACATCCAACCTGACTTGATATACATAAAGTAAGTCGCTCTTTATCAGGAATTATTACACTTTCTATTTTTTCATTGTCTTCTAATTCCCATAAAAATTTTTCTGTACCATCACTGCTTATTTTTCTTTCTATGAGTTTAATATTTCCAATATAGTATTTTTGAGAAAAATTTAATCTTAGGGACTTAGGCCATTCAGTAATTTCGTCAATTGAGGTGGCAAATTTTTTATAAATCCATTGCATTAGTTGTTTTCCTCTGTAGGAAGGAAGTTTTTCCTCTTTGATGATTTTTTCTATTTCTGATTGATTAAATTTTTTTAAATTAAACATCATTCATAGGGATTTGGAAAATCAACTCCAAGCCTTGTAAGATAATTTTTAAGATATCCACTTACAGCTTCAGGATTGTCAATGATTTCGAAATATTTAAAATCATCAAGACTTATTGCACCAAGATTTTTAGGCGAATTTTTAAGCCAGTCAAGTAATCCCTTCCAGTACTCAGATCCATAAAGAATTATAGGAAATGAAATAATTTTACCTGTTTGAACAAGGGTTAGGGCTTCAAAAAGCTCATCAAGAGTTCCAAAACCTCCCGGGAAAATAACAAAACCGATGGAGTATTTTATAAACATAAGCTTTCTAACAAAAAAGTATCTAAAATTCAAAGATATATCAAGATATTTATTAGGATGTTGTTCATGAGGTAGTTCAATATTTAAACCAATAGATTTCCCTTTTCCTAATTTTGCACCCTTATTCGCTGCTTCCATTATCCCGGGACCGCCACCTGTAATTATTGAGAAACCTGTCTGACTAAGTAATTTTGCAACTTTGAAGGCTTCTTGGTAGTAAAAACTTTCTTCTGTCAAACGGGCACTTCCAAATATGGAAACTGCAGGACCTATTCCATGAAGGGTTTCAAAGCCTTCAACAAGCTCAGACTGTATTCGGAATACTCGCCAAGTATCAGAGGATTTAAAATCTTCTATCATTGTCGTCTTCAACTATACTTGTTCTTATTAAAGCTACTAAAGCAGAGTGAGGGACTATTAGATACTTTTTTTCCTCAAATTCTATTTCTATTACAGCATCTTTTAGAAAGAAGGCATAGTCTCCTTCCTGAGCCTGTAAAGGTATGTATCTAATTGATTCAGAAGTTGTTCCTTTCCATGGCTCTTCAAGAATGGCAGAAGGGTCATTAACTGGATAACCTGGACCAACTTTAATAATTCTACCAGTCATGATTTTATCCTTTTCTTTGACCGTAGGAGGCAAAAAAAGCCCTGATGTTGTTTTATCTATTTTATCGTCAGGTTCAATTAAAACCCTATCACCTACTATTATTAGTTCTCTCTTTGTTTTCATGGTATTACTCTTAGCTACATTTAGTGAAACCGCAACTATGACAAATTACGCATCCTTCTTCATAGGAAAGGGAACTTCCACATTCAGGACATGCTCCGTAGTGAACAAATTCAATATCTGACTTTTTTTGTTCTTGAACTTCTATTTGCCCTTTTACTCCTCTAATTTCAGATTCTATTGCTTTAGCAATAGCATCGGAACAGCTTGTTATTTTTCCATTACTTGCCCATACAGGAGAGTGACAGGATATACCTTTAAGTTGTTTTACTATCTCATGAGGCTCTATTCCACTTCTTAATGCCAAAGATATAAGTCTTCCAATGGCTTCTGCCTGAGAAGCAGCACATCCGCCTGCTTTTCCAATATTTGTAAAAACTTCAAAGGGTTTGTCATCTTTGTCTTTATTTATTGTAACATAAAGATTTCCACAGCCTGTTTTCATTAATCTTGTAACACCTTTTAGAACCTCTGGTCTTTTCCTTGGTTTTAATGGGATAAAATGTCCTTCCGTTTTACCTTTCTGAATAACTTGTCCCTGTCTTGAACCATCTCTATAGACAGTAACACCCTTACATCCAAGTCTATAGGCAAGAAGATAAACTTCCCTTACATCATCTTCTGTGGCATTATTTGGAAGATTTACTGTTTTACTGACTGCATTGTCAACATATTGCTGAAAGGCAGCTTGCATACGAACATGATCTAAAGGAGAAATTTCATGGGCAGTTACAAATATTTTTTTGATTTCTTCAGGAATATCTTTTATCCCTTGAATTGAACCTGTCTCAGCTATTCTTTCAGCCAGAGTCTCAGACCAAAGCCCTCTTTTTTCCATTTCTTCTTTGAAATAGGGATTGACCTCTACAAGACGTGTTCCATCCATTACATTTCTCGCAAAACATATGGCAAAGAGAGGTTCTATCCCTGAAGAACAGCCTGCAATGATGCTTAGTGTTCCTGTTGGTGCAATGGTAGTTATTGTTGCATTTCTAAGAGGCATCTTATTATAGTATATGCTTTTTTCATAATTGGGGAAGGTACCTCTTTGTATTGCAAGTTCCTGAGAAGCGAGTCTACCTTCATTAAGTATAAATTTCATTAATTCTTCTGCTAAAGTAAGGGCTTCTTTTGAGTTGTAAGGAATTTTTAACTGCAGTAGCATGTCTGCCCAACCCATAACACCAAGTCCGATTTTTCTGTTTGCCTTAGTGTTTTTTTCTATTAAAGGCAATGGATATTTATTTGCATCTATTACATTATCAAGAAAATGAACTGCTTTCCATACAACACTTTTAAGAAGTTCCCAGTCTACAGATCCATTCTTTACCATTTTTGCAAGATTTATAGAACCAAGATTGCAGGATTCATAAGGTAGCAGAGGTTGTTCTCCACAGGGATTTGTTGCCTCAATTTCACCAAGTTGTGGTGTGGGGTTTGAAGCATTAATTCTGTCAAGGAATACAATTCCTGGTTCTCCGTTTTTCCATGCCTGATGAACTATAAGATCAAAGACTTCCTTTGCTTTAATTTTTCTCTGGAGTTTACCTGTTCGGGGATTTATTAGTTCATATTCTTCATCATTTATAACTGCTTTCATAAAATCTTCAGTAAGTCCAACAGAGATATTAAAGTTCGTAAACCTTGTAAGGTCATCTTTACAGGTTATAAACTCTAAAATATCAGGATGGTCAACTCTTAAAAGTCCCATATTTGCTCCTCTTCTTCGTCCACCCTGTTTTACAGCCTCTGTTGCTGAATCAAATACACTCATAAAGGAAACAGGTCCTGAACTAATTCCCTTTGTTGAACCTACAACATCTCCCTTTGGTCTTAATCGGGAAAAGCTAAACCCTGTACCTCCTCCAGATTTATGAATAATTGCAGCATATTTTACTGCATCAAAAATACCTTCCATCGAGTCTTCAACGGGTAAGACAAAACAGGCAGAAAGTTGACCAAGAGGAGTACCCGCATTCATAAGAGTAGGTGAATTAGGTAAGAATAGAAGTGAAGTCATAAGCTCGTAAAATTCTTCTTTTGTTTTATTTACTTCCTTTTCAGATTTACCATATAACGCATCAATTTGAGCAATGGCTGTTGCTACGCGACGAAATAATTCTTCCGGTGTCTCTATAATGTTGCCTTCTTCGTCTTTTTTCAGATATCTTCTTTTTAATACTTCTATGGCATTGTTACTAAGTTTTAGCTTTGTTAATGATTCCACCTTGCACCTCCAAAAGTTGTATATATATTCAAGATTAGATTATAATTTTATACATGACTGAGGATATTTTTCTACTGATTTTTAATTTATTGTTGATATTGCTTAGTGCTGAGGTTTTCACAAATGGAGTTGAGGTATTTGGAAAAAGACTTTCTTTAAGTCAAGCAGTTACTGGAAGCATACTTGCTGCAGTAGGAACAGCCCTTCCTGAGACAATTCTTCCAATGGTTGCAATATTTTTACATAAAGGAGAATCAGCCCACAGTATAGGCATTGGTGCAATATTAGGTGCACCTTTTATGCTTGCTACTTTGGCATTTTTAATGATTGGTTTGACTGTTCTAATAGCTCACATTTTCAAAAGAAGAGCCTTTACTTTTGAAGTAGAGAATACAACAGTAAAAAGAGATTTGATGTTTTTTCTGGTCATGTATTCATCGGGAATTTTTCTCCCTATGTTTATAAAACAACATATAATAGTTGCTTTCTTACTTGTTTTCGGATACATAGCGTATTTATATGTAACATTTAAAAGCGAAAGTAGTGAAATTCTACATGAAGAAAAACTATACCTTGAAAAAATTTTTGGTAAGATAGTTCCAATAAGTAGGTTTAAGACTTTTTTTTCATTAATACAGGTTTTACTTGCTTTAGGGATAATGATCAAGGGTGCCCATGGATTTGTTTCATCCCTTCAACATCTTTCCATTCAATTCGGTTTTGACCCCCTATTATTTGCTCTTTTAGTTGCACCAGTTGCTACAGAGCTTCCAGAAAAATTTAACTCTGCAACATGGACATTCAGAGGAAGAGATACTCTTGCAATGGGAAATGTGACAGGAGCTATGGTCTTTCAATCAACTTTTCCAGTATCTGTCGGAATTATTTTTACTGAATGGAATATTACAGGTTATGCATTGTTAAGTGCCTGTTTGGCTATATTAGCTGGCTTGATAGTGTTGGGGGAAATCTTTATTAGAAAAAAGATTTCCCCTCTTACCTTAATTTTTTCAGGTTCTTTTTATTTATTATATTCAGTTTTAGTAATTCTATCTTTTTAACTATTTTTCTTCCTCTTCCTCAAATAATTCTTCAACTTCTTCTCTTCCCTCTTCAAGTTCATCTTCCTGTTCTTCATCATTCATAAGAAGCAAAGTCAGAAATTCACCGACATGGGTTTTTTCTTCTCTTGCAATATCAAGAAAAATTGCTTTAATTTTCTCATCATTTGTTAATGAAGCAAGCTGTTCATAGAGATTGATAGCATCAAGCTCAGCAATAAGTCCTATTCTTAATATCTGTCTGTTAATATCCTCTGATTCTAAATTTTCCATTGAAAAGGGAATCTTAGAAAGCATATAAACCTCCTTTTTTTCTTTAATTATACAATATTAAAGTGTTAAAATTAAAAAAATAACTTTTACGGAGGCTTAAAATGAGAGAAGAAGGAAAAATTTTAGCAGCCTTTCTTTTAGGAGGTCTTATTGGAGCAGCCTTTGCATTACTTTATGCACCAAAATCAGGAGAGGAGACAAGAAAAGATATCAAAAAGAAAGCAAAGGAATTTAAGAAAAAAACTGTAAGAGCGGCAGAAGACCTTTATGAGGAAATTGAAGAGCTATCAGATATGTTAAAGGAAAAAATTAGAGATATTAAAGAAAGGGGACAAGAATTAGGTTCTGATGCAAAAAAAGAAATTTTAACGCAAATTGAAAAACTCTCCAAGATGATAGATGAAAAAAAGAAAAAGCTTCTGGAGAAGTTTGATTGATTGAAGAGAGGGTTCTTCAGGATTTAGATTATTTTAAAGTTATCGCATTAATTGAAGATTTATCCAATTCAGAGGCAACGAAAGAATATATCAGAAAAATTTATCCCTTTGAAAATTTTGAACAATCAAAAGGTGCGTTACAGGAATTTTCAGAGATAAAAGAATTTTTTGACAAAGGAGGAGATATTCCAATCTCCTCCTTTCCAAATATATTCCCTCTTCTACAAAAAGCCAAAATAGAAGGTGTTTTTTTTGAATCTATAGAATTGACTTCTCTGCTAAAGTTTTTAAGAGTTTTAGATAGAATATTACCTTTTATTGATGATTTATTGAATTTTCAAAGTCTAAGTAAAAAAATTAGAGAGATTTTAGGGAATCATATTTCTGTTGGTCAACCTTATCTACTTGAAAGACTTGAAAATACTGTTGATGAAGATGGCAATATCCTTGATACAGCTTCTCCAATGCTAAAGTACATAAGAAAACAAATAAAAATTACAGAAGAAAGAATAAAAAATAAGCTTGAAGAATTTATAAATAGACAGGATATAAAGATTTTTCTTCAAGATAATTTCATTACAAAAAGAAATAATAGATGGGTTATTCCAGTCAGAATGGACTCAAAGGGACAGATTAAGGGAATCCTCCATGATGTATCCCGTTCAGGAGAAACTGCTTTCATTGAGCCAGAAGAAATTTCAACACTATCTAAAAAACTTGAGGAATTATTAGTTGAAGAAAGACTCGAGGAAATTAGAATTTTCAAAGAGATTTCCTTAGAGGTTCATCAAATTAGTGATAGTCTTGAGAGAGAATTTCAACTTCTTGTTTATCTCGATAAAATGAAAGCAATATACAAATATTCTCAAATATTTAATGCCCATATTCCTCAAATTACTGAAGAAAGATATATAAGACTAATAAATGCCAAGCATCCGATTCTTATGCTTTCCACTAAAGAAGTTGTACCCCTTGATCTTGAACTTATGGATAAGAAACTTCTTGTAATCACCGGTCCAAATGCAGGTGGTAAAACCGTTACTTTGAAAACAATAGGACTCTTAACTGCCCTATCTAATGCTGGATTACCTATTCCAGCGAGTCCATCTTCTTCGATTCCTTTTGTAAAAAGCCTATATGTGGATTTTTATCACGAAGGCTCTATAGAAGAGCATCTTTCAAGCTTTGCCTCCCATATTGTAACTTTAACAGAAATAGTTGAAAAGGCAGATTATATGAGTCTTGTATTACTCGATGAAATAGGAACAAACACAGATCCTGAGGAGGGTTCAGCTTTAGCTTGTGCAATTCTTGAAGAGTTAAATGAAAGGGGAAGTTTTACCATTGTTACAACTCACCTTAGTAAAGTCAAGTTATATGCAGCAAGCCATGAAAGAATGGAGATTGCAGCAATGCTTTTTGATGAACATACAATGACCCCTTTATATAAACTAAGTATCGGTAATCTCAGACCTTCCTATGCTTTGGAAGTTGCAAAAAAATACGGTTTTCCTGAAAGAATTATCAAGAAAGCCTACGAACTTAGAGGAACAGAGGATCTTAGAATTTATGATCTAATGAATAAACTTGAAAATTTAAAGAAACATTATGAAGAAAAACTCGAAGAGCTTGAGCTATTAAAGCAAGATTTAAATAATGAAAGGAAAAAATTAGAAAAGGCTTTAGAGGAGGCAAATCTTAAAAAAACCAAAATTGTTGAGGAAGCAAAGAAGGAAGCTCAAAAGATTATTAATGATATAAAAAGACAGATCAATTTTCTCTACGAACAAGCAAAAAAGGCAGATAAAAAGGAACTTAAAGATATATCAAGAAAGGTTTATGAGATTGCAAAGCAGTTTACTAATCAAACCTCCCAAATACAATCAGACATAAAAACAGGAGATATTGTAAAGATAAGGAATCTAAATCTTACCGGTAAAGTAATAAATATAGAAGATGGAAGGGCTAAAATTCAGACAGATAAAGTTCAGATAGATGCTGAACTAAGTGAACTTGAAAAATATTCTCTTTCTGATACAACCGAAAGTTTCATTTATTATAAACCAATTAAAAATAATGAAGAATCTTTAATGAAAAAAATTGATATTCGAGGAATGAGAGTAGACGAAGCGATTTCAATTATAGAAAGATTTTTGAATGACTTATCCATTAATGAAGTTAATCAAGGATTAATAATACATGGCATAGGGAAGGGTTTTCTTAGAGACGCAGTGAGACAATATTTAAAAGAGCATCCTGTAGTTAAGGATTACAGGCGGGGTAATCCCGATGAAGGCGGAGATGCTGTAACTGTGGTGGAACTTAAATGAAAATTGTTGGTGTTATTGGAGCAGGCAGAGCAGAAGAAGAATTATTAAAAATAGCAGAAAAAGTAGGAAGCCTTCTTGCAAAAAAGGGATTAATATTAATTAACGGTGGACTCGGTGGTGTAATGGAAGCTTCTGCTAAAGGAGCTTTTCATGAAGGTGGCATCACAATAGGATTATTACCAACAGGAAAAAAAGAAGATGCCAACCCTTATATAAAAATACCTATTCCTACAGGAATGGGAGAGATGCGCAATGCTTTAATAGTAAGAGCCTCTGATATATTAATTGCAATTGGTGGAGAATATGGAACTCTAAGTGAAATAGCATTAGCATTGAAAACAGGTAAAAAGGTAATTGGTATTAAAACCTGGAGAATACCAGGAGTTATTGAAGTGGAGAGCGCTGAAGAAGCTGTAAAATTAGTTTTAAAGAATTTATAAACCATTATCAATAATGGGTAAATAAATCTTAAAGGTTGTTCCTTTGCCTAATTCACTTTCAACCTCAATATATCCTTTGTGGTCATTTATAATTCGATATACAATTGGAAGTCCCAGTCCAGTTCCCTTTGTTCCTTTTGTTGTAAAAAATGGTTCAAATATTCTTTGTTTTGTTTCCTCATTCATTCCAGCTCCTGTATCTGACAATGAAAGAAGCGCATATTGTTTTTCTTGAACTGAGATTTTTTCAGTTTTTATTTTTATTATTCCACCTTCTGGCATTGCTTCTTTTGCATTTAAAATTAAATTTGTCATGATTTCATCAAAGGCTCTTATATCAAGATTAACTTTAAGAGAATCTTTAAAAAGATCATAAATTACTTTTATGTTTTCTCCAACTAAAGCTTGAATAGTGGTCTTCATAGATAAAATAATTTTATTGAGATCACTATCTTTCATTTCATATTTTCTTTCTCCTGTTAAGGTTAAAATTTCTTTAGTAAGATATATTGCTCTCTTTGAAGCATTTATAATTTGGTCAAGGGCATTTTTGGTAAAATCATTTGAAACCTTTGATTGAGCAATTGATGCAAATCCATGAATTACATTGATTAAATCTTTAAATCTATGAACCATTTCACCAAGAGAACGTTTAATGCTTTCAAAATGCTTTATTTCCTGAATTTTTTTTCATTTTCTTTAGCCTCTAATATCTTCTTTGAAGCATCAGAGACTGCTCTGCTTAAATAACCTATCTCATCGGTTCTTTTTGATTCCTTTGGGAAAATTAATTCTTTTGCTCCAAGATTTGCTGTCTGGTTTGATATGTTAATAATAGGTTCCATATATTTTTTGTTTACATAGATAATTGTAATCAATGAAATAATAATGGTAGCAATAATCTGATAAAAAAGATATAAATTAAGATCTTTTGTTAGGACCGAATAGGGGATTAAGTTAACCAATGTAAGTTCTTTATTTCTAATTTTCCATTTTTCAATTTTCACAAGCCACTTTTGATTATCAAAATTAATTTCATATAATTTTGCACTCTTAATTGAAAATAACGCTTTATAAAGCAAGGGAAATTCTTTTTCATTAAGTTGATAAATCTTACCAGTCATTGCAGTTATTTCATTTGAAAATGCAATTAAGTCTATACCATTTGAAATAAGATATAGCTTTGCCTGTTCATGAATTTTTTGTTTGGTCTTATCTAAGAATAAAGATATATCCTTTATCATAAGGTCCATACCAACGACTTCATTTGATTCGCTACATAAAAGTAATGAGGCTGTTATTCCGGGGTCTTTTGTTGTCCTGAATAGATATTCTTTGCTCCACTGAATATCATTAGCCGTGTAAGCCTGTCTATACCATTCTGTTTTTCTTGGGTCATAGTCATCTTTTTCAATTCTTTTACTTATTATTTCCCCATCATTGTTTAAAGTATTCCAAACTACAAATCCTTTGTTCTCTGATTTTTTTATTCTATTTAGCCAATTTCCTCTGTCATTTAAAATCAGATAACCATTTCCTTTACCGTCTCCATAGTTGATTGATGTTACTTGGGGATACTTTTTCATAAATTCCATTAAAAATTTATTTGTTTTTTCAACATCATTAAAATCTAAAATTTTACAGCATGTTAATGTTTGAATGTTATATAAAAAAGTTTCAACAGGGTTAATAAAGTTTTCTACTTCAGCTTTAAATAGAGAAGTGACAATGGAAATATTTTTATCCAGAGAATTTCTATAAAAATGCAAAGAAAAAAGATAGTTACTTATTGAGATAGTACCAACCAAAATAAGAGTAATCATTATGGAAACCCACTTAATACTTAATGTAAACTTTGCCATTTTATGGTATTATTTTTTAATAAAAAATTTTTGCTACTTTATAAATTTCAATAAGTGATTGAAGGAGGCTTTCGAAGTCCTTTAAGGAAAACATATTTGGACCGTCGCAGAGGGCTTTATCTGGTTCAGGATGGACTTCAAAAAATAATCCATCAACCCCACAGGCAACGGCTGCTCTGCTTAAGTATGGTATAAATTCTTTTTGTCCAGAGGAACATACACCAGCTCCACCGGGAAGCTGAACAGAGTGAGTTGCATCAAATACAAAAAAGACTCCCATTGAACGAATTATTGGAAAACTTCTGAAATCTACAACAAGATTGTTGTAGCCGAATGTTGTTCCCCTTTCAGTAATGATTATTTTTTCATTTCCTGTGGATTTAATTTTTTCAATTATGTTTGATACATCCCATGGTGCAAGAAACTGTCCCTTTTTAACATTTACAGGTTTTCCTGTTCTGCCTGCCTCTACAATTAGGTCAGTCTGTCTACATAAAAAGGCAGGTATTTGAATAACATCAAGGACATCTTTAGCAATCTTTATTTCTTCAACAGAATGCACATCACTTAATAGGGGAACATGGAAAGTTTCTTTTACTTTATTTAAAATTTCAAGTCCCTTTTTAATTCCAGGGCCCCGATAAGATTTTATAGATGAACGATTTGCCTTATCATAGGAGGATTTGAAAATGAATGGAATTCTGAGTTTCTGTGTTATTTCCATTAATTTTTCAGCAGTTTTAAATACTATCTCTTCAGACTCAATAACACAGGGTCCTGCAATAAGAAAAATTTCATTCTTTTTTATTTCAATATTTCCAACAATCACTTTTTCTGTTGTAATTCAAAGGCTTTTTTAGCAGCTTCTGCTGCACGCTTTGCCTCTTCAGCAGCCTTTTTTGCTTCTTCAGCAGCTCTTTTTGCCTCTTCTACATCTTTATCAGCTTTTTGTTTTTCCTTTATTTCAACTTTTTTTATTGTTGATGGAACTTCTGCAAGTTTATAAGTCTTTTCATCTACAATAGGACTTCCCCAATCACTGATTCTTACTATATAGCCTGAATTTCTGTCAGATATCCAAAGTTTACCATCAATCCATACCATTCCTGCAGGAGAAGAAAGATAACGGGAGTTGGGTATTTCTTCAATAACTTTACCTGTTACAGTATCTAATCTGATAATTCTTACATTATCTGTTGAACTTGACGGATTAAGAGGGTCTATAATACCAGCAATTATAAGATACTTACCATCCCAAGCAATAGCTGTGGGTAATTTTATAGGTGAGAGATATTCAGCAATTACAGAACCATCTTCTGGAGTTATTTTAAAAATTTTCTCCCTTTTAGAGTCAGCAATCCAAAGATACTCCCCATCAAAAGTCATGTCTTCTGGATAGATTTTTCCCAATGGAAGCTTTTTTAATACATCTCCTTGCGGAGTAACTTTAAGAATTCTCTTGTTTGCTGAATCTGCAACCCATATATATCCAGTGCTTCCTACTGTTTTCTGCCATGCAAGTCCAGTAATGTATGCAGGATTGTCTCTTGAGGTTATTGTAATCGGGTATCTATCGAAAAAGTAATGACCTTCATAATTATAAATTGATCCAGCAGTAGCGGTATCAATATTATCTATAAAAGCAATTAATCCCTCTTTGCCAACAATTAGATTTTTACCATCCCATGTAATTGCAGTTGGACTTTGTGGCATTGTTTCACCAACTCCTGAAACATCTAATTTTACTTGTTCTGTACAAGCAATAACTAAAAATGGCAGAATCAATAAAAATAAATATCTAAACATAACTTACCCTCCTTTTATAAAGTTATTTCAATTATACAATCTTTTATTACCTTAAGCAACCCCTTAAGGTTTTCCTCTGAAATAATAAGTGGAGGAATTATAACAATAATATCTCCAAGGGGTCTTAACCATACCCCATGTTTTCTTGCTGCTTTTACTACTTTCCAGCCAGTCTGCTCTTTCCATGGAAAGGGTTCTTTTGTTGTTTTATCTTTTACAAGCTCCACTCCTGCAATCATTCCTTTTTGTCTTACATCGCCCACATGTTCTAATTTTGCTATCTCAGAGAGTTCTTCCCTTAATAGTTCAATTTTTGGTGGAAGACTTTCAAGAGTTTTATCCTTTTCAAATATTTCAAGATTTGCTATAGCTGCTGCACAAGCTAAAGGATTTCCCGTATAGGAATGTCCATGATAAAAGGTTTTTATCTCTTCAATTTCACCTAAAAAAGCATCAAATATTTTTTCTTTGACTGCAGTAACTGCTAACGGCATATATCCATTAGTAATTCCTTTGCTAAGGCAGATAATATCTGGGGTTACTTCTTCATGTTCACAGGCAAACATTTTCCCTGTTCTTCCAAATCCTGTTGCCACTTCATCTGCAATAAGTAATATTTCGTATTTATTACAAAGTTCTCTTAATCCCTTTAAATACCCCTGAGGCCAAACAATTATTCCGCCAGCACATTGGACAAGGGGTTCTACTATAACTGCAATAATATTCTTTTGATTTTCTTTAAGTATTTTTTCCATCTCTTTTAAACAACCTAATCCACAATCTGGATAGCTAAGTCCCAGTTCGCAACGATAACAATAGGGAGCAGGTGCTTGAATTGATTTATTTAACAGAGGTTTATAAACCTGATGGAAAAGTTCAACTCCTCCAACACTTACAGCACCGATTGTATCTCCATGATATCCTTCTTTAAGGCTTACAAAGGTGTCTTTTCCTTTAACTCCAAGATTTACCCAGTATTGATAGGCAATTTTAAGGGCAATTTCAACAGCTGTTGAGCCATTATCAGAGTAAAATATTTTTTTAAGAGGTTCACCCCATGGAAGAGCATTTTCAAGTAATTCAGCAAGTTTTTTTGCTAAAATAATGCTTGGTTCATTAGATAGTCCAAGTAATGTTGAATGAGCAATTTTATCCAATTGTGCTTTTACTGCTTCATCTATTTCTGTTCTTCTATGTCCATGAATATTTACCCAGAGAGATGATACTCCGTCAAGATACCATTTGCCATCAATGTCTTTGATAAAACAGTCCTTTCCTTCTATAATGATTGTAGGTTCTTCTTGAAGCCAGTATTTCATTTGAGTAAAAGGATGCCAGATATAATTTTTGTCCCATTCAATAAGCGTTTTTTTATCCATCTACCCTCCTTGTTTATTCCCCTATTTACAATCTCTGCTCTTTAAGGATATTATAGAATAACTTGGTTAGTAAAAGGTATCAAACACTAAGAATTGCAGGAGATAGGGATGAAAATTGGCATACTTATATCAACAAATGAGCCAGAGACCTTATGGAATGCCTTTCGTTTTGGAGTGCTGTGCTTGAATATGGATTATGACAATGAAGTAATAATATTCTTAAATTCAAAGGCAACTGCCTATGAAGAAGCTGACTCGGAAAAGTTTAATATTAAGGAATTAGCAAAAAGTTTTGTCCTTGGTGGAGGGAAAATTATCGGCTGTCAGAAAAGTATGGGATTAAGAGGAATTGAAGGAGGCGAGATATGTCAAAAAGGTGGACAAAAGGATTTATATGAATTAATGGTTACATGTGATAGATTTATCTGTTTTTGATCCTCTATTCTGAAAATTTTTTAGAAATTTTATAAAGATATTCCTGAAAATCCTGTGGTGAAAAATTCTCTGGAACAGTCTCATTTATTACCATTGCTCTGAACATTTTTCGCAGTAATTCAGAGGGTGCAAACTTTTTTATTTTCTCTCCTAAATCTTCTGAATAGTTGTGAACTAAAAAAGATTCTGTATACCATAGGTCTTCTTTTATGGGTTTTACATGATGGCAAAGAAGATTTTTTACTGTCTCAGGTGTAGCTTTGTTTTCAATTATAATTGCTCTAATGTCATTATTAAGATTTTGAAGTCCCTTTACAGCAGGATTTTGTCCAAGTCTATGCCTTCCCTTCGTAATAGGAGAAAATTTTGTTATGTTAACACCAGAACAATAAATGTGTTTTTCATTATCCACAGGTTTAATTAAAAAGTAAAAAAAATCACTTATGAATTCCATAGTTTCTCCTTATTTACCACATACTATACATGAAGGATCTTTTTGGGCTTTAAAGGTTTTGAAATCACAGCTCATTCCGTCCCAAACTAAAAGCTTGTTTTTCAAAAGTTTACCAATTCCGACAAGGTATTTTATTGCTTCTAATGCCTGAAGAGCACCAATTACTCCTGGAGTTGCACCAACTACGGGAAAGGTTTCTTTCGGAGGTGCTTCAGGGAAAAGACATTTAAGACAGGGTGTTTCGGGAGGCTGAATGAAACTGAGCATTCCCTGAATTCCATAAATTGCACCAAAGACAAGAGGAATGCTTTTTTTAATAGCTACTTCATTAAGTATATATCTTGTTTCAAGATTATCCATGCAATCCATTATTATCTGGGAGTCTCCAATAAGTTCAAAGGCATTTTCTGATGTAATCTTTGAAGTAATTGGAATTACTTCAACATCAGGGTTTATGGCTGTAAGGGTTATTTTTGCTGAAAGCGCTTTATTTATTCCTATTCTTGTGTGACTGTGAAGTATTTGTCTGTTAAGATTTGTTACTTCAACAGAATCAAAATCACATATAATAATTTTCCCAACTCCTGCAACAGCAAGATATATTGATACAGGACTTCCAAGTCCACCTGCACCAGCAATAAATACAGTGGAATTTTTTAACTTTTTTTGACCTTGCTCACCCCATCCATCAATGAGCATCTGACGGGCATATCTCAAGAAATCCAACCAATGACCTCCTTCATCTCTTTAAGAGTTTCTTTTGCAACTTTTTTTGCCTTTTTTGAGCCTTCAGAAGCAATTTCAATAAGCTTAGAAGGATTATCAATCAACTGTTGTCTTTTCTCCCAGATTGGATTTAATGTTTCAATTACATGATTTATAAGTATTTTTTTACAGTCAATACATCCAATTGATGCTGTTGTGCATCCTTCTGTTACTTCTTTTTTCTCAACATCATTTGAAAAAATTTTATGTAAATCAAAGACAGGACATTTTGCTGGATCTCCTTTGTCTGTTCTTCTTTTACGCGCCGGGTCTGTAACCATTGTTCTTAATTTTTCAGTTACTGTTTTTTCATCATCGCTTAAATATATGGCATTTCCATAGCTTTTTGACATCTTTCTTCCATCTACACCTGGAACCTTTGGAAACTCTGTAAGGAGTGCTTCAGGTTCAGGGAAAAATTCCTTTCCATAAAGATAGTTGAATCTTCTCGCAATCTCTCGGGAAATCTCAAGATGGGGTACCTGATCAATTCCAACAGGAACATACTTTGCTCGATAAATAATAATATCGGCTGTTTGAAGCACTGGGTATCCTAAAAATCCATAGGTATCAAGGTCTTTATCTTTTATTTGTTCCTTTTTTTCTTTGTAGGTGGGAACTCTTTCAAGCCATCCAAGAGGTGTTATCATACTTAAAAATATATGTAATTCTGCATGTTGAGGAACCTGTGACTGAATAAATATTGTTGATTTTTCAGGATCAAGGCCAGCTGATATAAAGTTCATAAGCAGGTCAATTGTGTAATCTTTTATTTTTGAAGGATTTCCATATCCTGTGGTAAGGGCATGCCAGTCTGCTACGAAAAAGTAGCAGTCATATTTATCTTGAAGCCTTACCCAGTTTGAAAGAGCACCAATAAGGTTTCCAAGATGAAGTGGTCCGCTTGGTTGCATCCCGCTTAATACTCTGTCCATTCTTCCTCCAATTAAAAAAATGAGAGAATATTAAAAAAAAGTTTCACTAATGGCCATACAAAAATGCTTGTTAATCCTGTGATTATCATAAATATAACAATTAAAGAGCCAAAGGGCTCAATTTTCTCCATCATTTGAGAATACCTAAGAGGTAAAACTCCCATAAGTATTCTTCCTCCGTCAAGAGGTGGAATTGGGATAAGATTAAAGGCTGCAAGAATAATGTTTATCATTATTGTGGCTTTAAGAATTAGTATTAGAGGGTCAAAAATGAAATGTGGTATTAATCCTGTAAAAGGTAAAACAATCCATTTAAGCAAAATTGTGCAAAATATGGCAACCAAGATATTAGCTACAGGACCTCCTGCAGCTGTAAGTGCCATTCCTGTTTTGGGATTTTTGAAATTATATGGATTTACAGGGACAGGCTTTGCATATCCAAAAACCCATTGTCCGCTTGTGAGTATAAGTAACATAAAGGGCATTATTATTGTTCCAAAAGGATCAATATGCGATATTGGATTTAAAGTAAGCCTTCCTGAAAGTTTTGCTGTGTTATCACCAAGTCTGTAGGCTACCCATCCATGGGCAAGTTCATGAAAAACAATTGCAATAAGTATTGCAGGTGCTGAAATTAAAATCTGTCTTAAAATACCTGTAAATTCCATTATTTTATCCTTATCATTACTTCATCTGGGTTGACCATGTCACCCTCTTTTATGTAAATTTCTTCCACTGCTCCATTTATAGGCGAATGAATCTCATTCTCCATCTTCATTGCCTCAACTATGACAACTGTATCCCCTGCATTGACGTTATCACCCTTTTTAACCTTAATTTTAACAACTGTACCAGGCATTGGACTTGTAATATCTCCAGGCTCTGATGGTCTTGGTCTTACAGATTCCTTTGGTTTAATTTCAACCTTTCCTTCTTCACTTGGGACAATTTCCTGTAGTGGCTCAACGATGACTTCTACAAGCTGATTATTAACATAGAGAAAATAGGGTCTTTTACCATCAACTTTATGCCCTTTACCACCAACTTTAACATGATAGGATTCACCGTAAAGATTTATTAGAAACTCAGTTGGTGCAAGGCTTGGTGCAGGTTTAATATCTTCTTTTTTAGCTGGTGTAATCTCTTCTTTAATTCCCTTTTCCTTTGCTTCAAGAAATTCAAGGAAGATCTTAGGGAATAGACAGTAACTAAGAACATCTTCATCGGATTTAGCTTTATCTTTAAGCTCAGATTTTGCCTTTTCAAACTCAGGCTGAAGAAGGTCTGCAGGTCTACAGGTTATAAATTCTTCATCCCCAAGAATTTTTTTTCTGACTTCTTCATTTACAGGTGCAGGGGGTTTACCGTATAAACCTTTAAAGTAGTTTTTAGTCTCTGTTGTAACCATTTTGTATCTTTCGCCAGTTAAAACATTCAAAGTTGCCTGCGTTCCTACAATCTGACTTGACGGAGTAACAAGGGGAGGATAACCGAAGTCTTCTCTTACACGTGGAATTTCTTCCATTACTTCTTTTATTCTGTGAAGGGCATTTTGCTCTCTAAGTTGATTAACAAGATTGCTTAACATGCCGCCAGGAACTTGATATACAATGACTTTTGGGTCTGGTCCTATATATTCACTTTCAAGGTGTTTATATTTTTTCCTTGTTTCATAAAAGTAGTCTGCAATCTCATCAAGAAGTTCCATATTAAAACGAGGCTCTCTTTCGGTGCCTTTTAAAATGTGGCATATTGTTTCAAGAGGTGGTTGAGACGTACCCCCTGCCATTGTTGAAATTGCTGTATCTACAATATCAACACCTGCCTCAATTGCTTTGATTGTAGTAGCTACAGCCATGCCAGCTGTGTCATGGGTATGTAAGTGAATTGGTAAATCAATTTGTTCTTTTAATCTTTTTACAAGTTCGTAAGCAGTATAAGGGTCAAGAAGTCCTGCCATATCCTTGATGCAAATAATGTGAGCACCCATGTCTCTAAGTTTTTTTGCAAGATCAACAAAATAATCAATTGTGTAAATTGGTCCAATTGTATAGCAAAAGGCTGCTTCAACAGTTCCACTATACTTTAATGTGGCAGAAATTGATTTTTCCATATTTCTAAGGTCATTTAGAGCATCAAAAATTCTAAGTATATCAATGCCGTTTTCAATGGTTTTTGCAACAAATTTTTCCACTACATCATCAGGATAGTGTCTGTATCCAACAAGATTTTGTCCCCTAAGAAGCATTTGTAATTTTGTATTTTTAATGAGTGCCCTGAGAGTCCTTAATCTCTCCCAAGGGTCTTCCCTAAGGAATCTAAGGCAACTGTCAAAGGTAGCTCCACCCCATACTTCAAGAGAATGAAAGCCAACCTGGTCAAGTTTTTCAGC